>NZ_LMER01000020.1:82570-384182 GCF_001426435.1 Angustibacter sp. Root456
GGTCGCCCGTGATCATGCACGCCAGCCCATGCCTGGGGAGGATCACTGCACTCCGGGAGTGCAACTGGGGCACCCAGCTGCCATAGGAAGGCGACGGGGTGCCACCGCGCCAACAACGGGGAGAGGTCGTGTGGGGGTGGCGTGCATGATCACGGGCGAGGAGGGGCGGGACGGCGAACGGCCCGGGCCCCCACAGGGACCCGGGCCGCCGCCGGTGCGTCAGGCGCGTGAGGTCACGGCGTCTGGGTGATGCGGTCGGTCGCGATCGGCTGGTACGGCGACTTCGCGGTCAGGTAGCTCGCGAAGGCGTCGATGTCGAGGCCACCGATGTACTTGTTCGTCGCCGCGGCGAACGACGGGAAGTTGTCGCCACCGTCGGACAGGAACGAGTTGGCCGCGACCCGGTACGTCGCGGCCGGGTCGATCACGGTGCCGTTCAGCTTCACCGAAGCTGGGTCGACCTTGGAGCCCGCCGGCGCCGAGGCGCTCCAGCTGTAGGTGAAGCCCTCGCTGACCTGCAGGATCTTCGGCGACGTGGCGTTGCCGCCCGACCACTGCTGCTCGAGCAGGTCGAGGATCTGCTGACCCGTCATGTCCATCGCCACGACGTAGTTGTTGAACGGCTGCACCGAGAACGCCGCGCCGAACGTGACGTCGCCGTTCGCCAGCGGCACCAGGTCGGTGCGGATGCCGCCCGGGTTCATGAAGGCGATCTGCGCCGGCGCCCCACCACCCGCGGTGAGCGAGGCGTCGTTCTTCTGCGCGTCGGCGATCAGCCGTCCGAGCGCGGTCTCGGGGTCGAGCGAGGAGGTCTTCGCCAGCGTGACGCCACCGGCGACGTTGCCGATCACCTTGTTGGCGATGGGCTGCACCAGCGTGTTGTACGTGCTGATGATCGAGGTCTCCTGCGGGTCCTTCACGACGTCGCGGGTGACGACCACGTTGGTGCCCTCGACCGACGAGCGCTGGATGTCACCGCTGCGCAGGTTGTAGGTGAGGTTCGTCTGCGTGAACAGGCGGCCGAACGACGACGCGCTGGTGATCAGCCGCAGCTCGCCGGACGGGTCGAGCTGGCTGCAGATGTACGGCTGGTGAGTGTGACCCGAGATCACCATGTCGATCTGCGGGTCGAGCTTGCGCGTGATGTCGAGGATCGGGCTGTCGTCGGTGAGCTGGGCTCCCTTGACCCCGTCCTTCGTCTCGGTGGAGCAGGTCGCGTCGAACGGCGGCGCGACGTTGTAGGTGCCGTGCTCGGCGGTGTACGTGGTGGTCGCCGGAGTACCGCCCTGGTGGATCAGCACCACGATGGCCTTCACACCCTGGCGGCGCAGCACCGGGACGAGGGCGTTGGCGGTCTGGGCCTCGTCGGTGAAGGTGAGCCCCTCGACCCCCGACTTGGTGACGATGGTCGGCGTGTCCTTGAGCGTCATGCCGATGAAGCCGACCTTGGCGCCGTCAGCGAACGTCTTGATCCAGTACGGCGGCAGGATCGTCTTGTTGGTGCCGGAGTACTTGACGTTGGCCGCCAGGTAGGTGAAGTCGGCGCCCTCGAACTCGTGGTCGGCGCAGGAGTTCTGGTTGTTTGCGCCCGTGCCGTCGTCGATGCAGCCGCCGGACTGCATGCGCTGCAGCTCCTTGTAGCCCTCGTCGAACTCGTGGTTGCCCACGGCCGAGGCGTCGAGCCCGAGGGCGTTCATCGCCTCGATGGTGGGCTCGTCGTGGAAGGCCGCAGAGAGCAGCGGGGAGGCGCCGATGAGGTCACCGGCCGCCACCGTGACGGTGTTCGCGTGACCCTGACGGGCCTGCTTGAGGTGCGTGGCGAGGTACTCGACCCCGCCGGCGTCGACGGTCTGGGCCTTGGCCGAGTACTGGAGCGTCTTGGGGTCCTGGGTCTCGGTGTACCCGGTGGTCAGACGCCCGCCGGACCCCGACGGCGCCTCGAGGTTGCCGTGGAAGTCGTTGAACGACAGCAGCTGGATCTGGGTGAAGGGCGGCCGGTGGTCGGGCTTGCCGTGACCGTGGCCGTGGCCGTGGCCGTGACCGCCGGCCAGCGCGGACCCCGAGGACATCGTGACGGCGAGCGCGGCGGCCGAGGTGACGGCCAGGGCGCGCGCGAGCCGCCGAGTGCGAGGCGTGGACATGGGACTCCCTGTCGTTGGGTGAGGCGCTGCGTGTGCGCTCAGGCACCGTAGCCGCCGCCGGCGACAGCGGACATGCTCCAAACGTCACGAATCCCCAACGTCAGGTGACCAACAGGTGCCAACTCGCCGAGAGAGGCCACCGGCCGGCCCGTAGGCTCGGCGTGTGCCGTCCGACATCGATGCCCGCGTCGAGGTGCTCGACACCCTGTCGGCCGACGACCTCGGTGAGGTGACGTCCGTCGTGTCGGCTGCCACCGAGGCGGACGGGCTGCACCCCCTCAGTGAGCACGTGATGCTGCACCTGCCGCTCACCACCCCCGGGCCCGACCGCCACCTGCTCGTCTTCGTCTCGTCGGACGGCGCCGAGCGGCTCGGCGGGTACGCGCACCTCGACCCCACGGACGTCGTCGAGGGCGCGAGCGCGGAGGTGGTCGTGCACCCCGACGTGCGCGGGCACGGCATCGGCCGGCTCGTCGTGCAGCACCTCGAGCAGCTGAGTCCCGACGGCCGCCTGCGGCTGTGGGCCCACGGCCAGCAGTCGCCCGCTCGAGCCCTCGCCGAGTCCCTCGGCTACGTCTCGAGCCGCGAGCTGTGGCAGATGCGGCGCTCGCTGCGGGCCGCGCTGCCGCAGACCGAGCTGCCCCCCGGCTACCGGCTGCGCAGCTTCCGGCCCGGCGAGGACGACGGCGCCTGGCTCGACGTCAACGCGAAGGCCTTCGCCGACCACCCCGAGCAGGGTGCGTGGACCCCCGCCGACCTGCACCACCGCATGGCCGAGGAGTGGTTCGACCCGCAGGGATTCCTCGTGCTCGAGGGCCCGGACGGCGCCATGGCCGGTTTCCACTGGACGAAGGTGCACGGCGGCACCAGCACCTGCGACGACGGCGCCACCGCCCACGGTCACGAGCCCATCGGCGAGGTGTACGTCGTCGGTGTCTCGCCCGATCACCAGGGTCGCGGTCTGGGCCGAGCGCTGACCGTGGCCGGCCTGCGCCACCTGCGCTCGCTCGGGCTCAGCCAGGCCATGCTCTACGTCGACGCCGACAACACCTCGGCCGTACGCACCTACACCAGCCTCGGGTTCACCCGCTGGGACGTCGACGTGCAGTTCTCCCGCCCCCTCGCCCGCTCGCGGGGCGGCGTGCCACCATCGCAGTCATGAGCCTGGCGACCGAACCGGTGCGCGATCCGCACCCCGCCGAGGCCGCAAGCCGCTTCCTCGACCGCGAGACCAGCTGGCTGCAGTTCAACGAGCGGGTGCTGCAGCTCGCCGAGGACGACTCCCAGCCCCTGCTGGAGCGGGCGCGCTTCCTCGCCATCTTCGCCAGCAACCTCGACGAGTTCTTCATGGTGCGCGTGGCCGGGCTCAAGCGCCGGATCGCCACCGGGATCGCGGTGCGGTCGGCGTCCGGGCTCGAGCCGCGTGAGGTGCTCGACCAGATCGGGGTGCTCGCCCACGAGCTGATGGCACGACACGCCCGCGTCTTCCACGAGAGCGTGCGACCGCTGCTGGCCGGCGAGGGCATCACGGTGATCCGCTGGGACGAGCTCAGCGCCCACGAGCAGCAGCGGCTGCAGGAGATGTTCCGCGAGCAGATCTTCCCGGTGCTGACACCGCTCGCGGTCGACCCGGCCCACCCGTTCCCCTACATCTCCGGGCTGTCGCTCAACCTCGCGGTGATCGTGCGCAACCCCAAGACGGAGAAGGAGCACTTCGCTCGCGTCAAGGTGCCACCGCTGCTGCCGCGGTTCATCACCGTCGACGAGGTGGACGGCGTCTCGGCAGGCATCGACCCCTCGCTGGCCGACCCGTACAAGTCCCGGTTCGTGCCGATCGAGGACATCATCGCCGCGCACCTCGACCAGCTCTTCCCGGGCATGGAGGTGTTGCAGCACCACAGCTTCCGGGTGACGCGCAACGAGGACCTCGAGGTCGAGGAGGACGACGCCGAGAACCTCCTGCAGGCGCTCGAGAAGGAGCTCATGCGCCGCCGCTTCGGGCCGCCCGTGCGGCTCGAGGTCGCCGAGGACACGGACGACCACGTCCTCGACCTGCTGGTGCGCGAGCTCGGCGTCACCGACAGCGAGGTCTACCGGCTGCCCGCGCCGCTCGACCTGCGCGGGCTCGACCTGGTGGCCGACCTCGCGCGCAGCGAGCTGCGCTACCCGCCATTCGTGACCTCCACGCACCGCGACCTCACCGAGGGGGTCGAGACCAGCAAGCCCGGCGACATCCTCGCCGCGATGCGCGTGCGCGACGTGCTGCTGCACCACCCGTACGACTCGTTCTCGACGTCGGTGCAGGCCTTTCTCGAGCAGGCCGCCGCCGACCCGCGGGTGCTCGCGATCAAGCAGACGCTGTACCGCACGAGCGGTGACTCCCCGATCGTCGACGCGCTCATCGACGCCGCCGAGGCCGGCAAGCAGGTGCTCGCGATCGTCGAGATCAAGGCCCGCTTCGACGAGCAGGCCAACATCAGCTGGGCCCGCAAGCTCGAGCAGGCCGGCGTCCACGTCGTCTACGGCATCGTCGGCCTGAAGACGCACGCGAAGCTCGCCCTGGTGGTGCGCCAGGAGGCCGACGGGCTACGGCGCTACTGCCACATCGGCACGGGCAACTACAACCCCAAGACGGCGCGCCTCTACGAGGACCTCGGGCTGCTCACCACCGACGAGCGCGTCGGCGAGGACCTCACGCGCCTGTTCAACCAGCTGTCCGGCTACGCGCCGCGCACGCGGTTCAAGCGGCTGCTGGTGGCGCCCCGGTCGTTGCGCGCCGGGCTGATCGAGCAGATCGAGGGCGAGATCGCGCACGCGCTGGCCGGGCGTCCGGCGTCCGTGCGGCTGAAGCTCAACTCGATCGTCGACGAGACGGTGATCGACGCGCTGTACCGGGCGTCGCAGGCCGGTGTGCCCGTCGACGTCGTCGTCCGCGGTATCTGCGCGATCCGGCCCGGCGTGCCTGGCCTGTCGGAGAACATCCGCGTGCGCAGCATCCTCGGGCGGTTCCTCGAGCACTCGCGGGTGTTCCTCTTCGGGGGCCCGGAGCGCGAGCTCGCCGACACCGCGTGCTGGATCGGGAGCGCCGACATGATGCACCGCAACCTCGACCGGCGGGTCGAGGCGCTCGTGAAGATCGAGGACCCCGCCCACGTCGCCGAGCTGCGGGGGCTGATCGACATCGCCATGGACGACGGCACGTCGTCGTTCCACCTCGGCTCCGCCGGCACGTGGATCCGCCACCACCGGGCAGACGACGGCACGCCCCTGCGCGACCTGCAGACCGCCGTCGCCGAGCGGCTCGCCAAGCAGCGGCGCAAGGCTCGCCGGCGGTGAGCCGGGCGGCGCCGGCGCTGCGCACGCCACCCGAGGTGCGACCGGGCACCGTGCGGGCCGCCGGGGCGCTGCTGTGGCGCACGCATCACGGTGACCTGCAGGTGCTCCTGGTGCACCGCCCCAAGTACGACGACTGGTCGTGGCCGAAGGGCAAGCTCGACGAGGGCGAGACGTGGCCCGGAGCCGCCGTCCGAGAGGTGCTGGAGGAGACCGGGCTGCACTGCGAGCTCGGAGTGCCTCTGCCGCAAGCGGTCTACGACGTCGGTGCAGGTGGCACGACGCGCCCCAAGGTCGTGCAGTACTGGGCGGCCCGCCAGGTGGCCGGCGACGGCGAGCTGGCGAACGAGGTCGACGAGGTGGCCTGGCTCACGGTCGACGAGGCGCGCGAGCGGTTGCACTACCGGCGCGACCGCGAGCAGCTGAAGGCGCTGGCTCGCAGCCACCGCGCCGGGCGGATCGACACCTGGCCCCTGGTGCTCGTGCGGCACGCCCGCACCGTGCCCCGACGGCGCTGGCGCGGTGACGACGCGCAGCGACCGCTCGACGACGCCGGCCACGACCAGGCGAAGCGGCTCGTGCCGGTGCTGCAGGCCTTCGGTGTACGCCGCGTGCTGACGTCAGACGCAGAGCGTTGTGCCGCAACGGTTGCGCCGTTCGCGCAGCTCACCGGGCAGCGGCTGCTGGGGCGGCACTCACTGTCTGAGGAGGGGTTCGACGACGACCCCTCGCGCGCGGTGCGGCAGCTCGACAAGGCGGTAGCGCGCGGTGAGGCCGCCGCCCTCTGCACCCACCGCCCCTTGCTGCCCGCGCTGCTGCGCGACCTGGCCAAGCGCACGGACGACCCGCTCCTGCGTGCCGCCCTGCGCGACTCGGCGTCCGCCGGGCTGCTCAAGGGCGAGGTCCTGGTGGCGCACGTGAGCGGCAGGGGCGACTTGGCGCAGGTCGTCGCCGTGGAGCGGCACACCCCCTGCTGAGCCGCTCGACGACCCGCCCGCATCCGTTCACCCTGCGTTCACCTACGACCGACCACCCCGTCACCCGGGCTCCTTAACGTCGGCCGTGGCGCCGCACCCGCAGCGCCCACGAACCTTGCACGGAAGACGGACATCACTGTGACGATGAAGCGGATGGGCCAGCTCGCCGGCGTCGCCCTCGTCGGAGCCCTCGCCCTCACGGCCTGTGGCTCGGACAACAACACGGGCACCACGAACGCCGGCTCCACCTCGAGCGCCAGCAGCGACTGCCCGACCGGCACCCTGAACGCTGAAGGCTCGTCGGCCCAGAAGAACGCCATCGACGAGGCCATCGCCTCCTACGGCAGCATCTGCCCCGACGTGACCGTGAACTACAACCCCACCGGTTCCGGATCGGGCATCAAGCAGTTCATCGCCGGGCAGGTCGACTTCGCCGGCTCCGACTCCGCGCTCAAGACCGAGCCGAAGGACGGCAAGGTCGAGGCCGAGGAGGCCGCCAAGCGCTGCCAGGGCAACCCCGCCTGGAACCTGCCGATGGTCACCGGCCCGATCGCCGTCGCCTACAAGCTCAAGGGCGTCGACAAGCTGGTGCTGACCCCCGACGTGGCGGCCAAGATCTTCCTCGGCCAGATCACGAGCTGGGACGACCCGGCCATCGCCAAGATCAACCCCGGCGTGACGCTGCCGAAGGAGGCCATCAAGCCGTTCTTCCGCTCCGACGAGTCGGGCACCACGGAGAACTTCACCAAGTGGCTCTCCGCCAGCGCCCCCACGGTCTGGACCGCCGAGCCCGGTAAGTCCTGGACCGGCAAGGGTGAGGGCAAGGAGAAGTCGGCCGGCGTCACCTCGGCGGTCAACAGCTCCGAGGGCGGCATCACCTACACCGAGTGGTCGTACGCCCGGGACGCCAAGCTCGGAGTCGCCCAGATCGACAACGGCGGCGGCCCGGTCGAGCTGACCCCCGAGACGGTGGCCAAGTCGGTCGCCACGGCGACGCAGAAGGGCTCGGGCAACGACCTGGCGCTCAAGCTCGACTACGCCACCAAGGAGCCCGGCGCCTACCCCGTGATCCTCGTGACCTACGAGATCGTCTGCAGCAAGGGCCTCGACGCCGACAAGACCAAGCTCGTCAAGTCCTTCCTGACCCACTTCGCGAGCGAGGACTTCCAGAAGACGCTGCCCGACATCGGCTACGCGCCGCTGCCGGACTCGGTGCGCACCAAGGTGACCACCGCCATCGAGGCCATCAGCTGATCATCGAAAGTCGTTACGGCGCAGCCCTTCCCGTGACCGGGGCAGTCACGGGAAGGGCCCGCCGCGTTCCCCACCCTGCACCTGCGACCCACGCGAGGAGCCCGCGATGACGGCCGTGACGCCGCCCGTCGACGTCCTGGACGAAGGCCCGGAGCCATCCGGGCGCGGTGACCGCGCCGGCACCGGGCGCCTCGGCGACCGCATCTTCGGCGGCGCCGCCCTCGGCGCCGGCGTGCTGGTCATCGTCATGGTGGTGCTGGTCGGCGCCTTCCTGGTGAGCCGGGCCGTGCCGTCGCTGGCCCAGGACCACGTGAACTTCCTGACCTCCCGCGTGTGGGACGTCAGCGGAAGCGACCTGCGCTTCGGCATCGCCGACCTGCTGTGGGTGACGGTGATCTCGTCGGCCATCGCGATGCTCATCGCGGTGCCGGTGAGCGTGGGGGTCGCGCTCTTCCTCACGCAGTACGCGCCCCGCCGGCTCGCCCGCCCGTTCGCGGCCCTCGTCGACCTGCTGGCCGCCGTCCCGTCGATCGTCTACGGCCTGTGGGGCATCAAGGTGCTCGGGCCGCACGTGAAGAGCCTGCAGGGATGGCTGGAGCAGTACCTCGGCTGGATCCCGCTGTTCTCCGGCGACACCACGATCACCTCGACCGGCACGATCTTCCTCGCCTCCATCGTGCTGGCCATCATGATCCTGCCCATCGTCACGGCGCTGTCGCGCGAGGTGTTCGCGCAGACGCCGCTCGGGCACCAGGAGGGCGCGCTGGCGCTGGGCGCCACCCGCTGGGAGGTGATCCGGACGACGGTGCTGCCGTTCGGCCGGCCGGGGGTCATCTCGGCGGCCATGCTCGGCCTCGGGCGCGCCCTCGGGGAGACGATCGCCGTCACCATCATCGTCAGCACCCTGGCCCAGGGCACCGACTGGTCGTTCTCCCTCTTCAACGGCGGCGAGACGTTCGCCAGCCGGATCGCCAACAACGCCGCCGAGTTCGACTCGCCCACCAAGGCCGGGGCGTTCATCGCCGCGGGCCTGGTGCTCTTCGTGCTGACCTTCGTCGTCAACGCGATCGCCCGGATCATCATCGAGCGCAGGAAGGCGTTCTCGGAGTGAGCACCGTGCTGTCACCGTCATCCGCCGCGGCCGCGTCGCCGTCGTCCGCCGTCGACGTGCTGAGCCGGCACTCGCGCGGGCGCGCGGTCAAGGACGTCGCTGCCCGAGTGCTCGTCACCGCCGCCTTCGTCGTCGCCATCGTGCCGCTCGCCTGGATCCTGTGGACCGTCGCCAGCCGGGGCTACCAGCTGCTGCTCGACCAGCACTGGTGGCTGAACTCCCAGCGCGGCATCACCGCACGCGTGCAGGGCGGCGGCGCGTACCACGCGATCATCGGCACGCTGTTGCAGGGCCTCGTCACCGCGCTGATCTCGGTGCCGATCGCCGTCATGACCGCCGTCTACCTCGTCGAGTACGGCCGCGGGCGCTTCGCGCGGGCCGTGAGCTTCATGGTCGACATCCTCACCGGCATCCCGTCGATCGTGGCGGCGCTGTTCGTGTACGCGCTGTGGGTCACCACGCTGGGCTTCGACCGGGTCGCGTTCGCGGTGTCGCTGTCGCTCGTGCTGCTCATGGTGCCGGTGGTGGTGCGCTCGACCGAGGAGATGCTCAAGCTCGTGCCGAACGAGCTGCGCGAGGCGTCGTACGCGCTCGGCGTCCCGAAGTGGCGGACGGTGGTGAAGGTCGTGCTGCCCACGGCCTTCAGCGGCATCATGACCGGCGTCCTGCTGGGCCTCGCGCGCGTCATGGGCGAGACGGCGCCGCTGCTGATCCTCGGGCCGTACTCGAAGTCGATCAACACCGACCTGTTCAACGGGTTCATGGCCGCGCTGCCGACCATGATCAACCAGGACCGCACCGAGCTGCTCGCCCCCGCCGTCGAGCGGGTCTGGGCGACCGCACTCACGCTCGTGCTCCTCATCCTCGTCCTCAACCTCGCCGGCCGGGTCGTGGCCCGCCTCGGCTCGGTCAAGAAGTAGCGGCAGACGCCGGGAAGCTGGGAACAACGCACATGGCCAAGCGCATCGACATCAAGGACCTCAACGCCTACTACGGCGGTTTCAAGGCGGTCGAGGACGTCACCATGACCGTCGAACCGCGGTCGGTCACGGCCTTCATCGGGCCGTCCGGCTGCGGCAAGTCGACGTTCCTGCGCACCCTCAACCGCATGCACGAGGTCGTGCCCGGCGCGCGCGTCGAGGGCTCGATCCGGCTCGACGACCGCGACCTGTACGCCCGCGAGGTCGACCCCGTCGCCGTACGCCGCACCGTGGGCATGGTGTTCCAGCGGCCCAACCCCTTCCCCACGATGTCGATCTTCGACAACGTGGCAGCCGGGCTGCGGCTGAACGGCATGCGCGACAAGCGGAAGGTGGCCGAGGTCGTCGAGGGCTCGCTGCGGGGCGCGAACCTGTGGAACGAGGTCAAGGACCGGCTCGACAAGCCCGGCGCGGGCCTGTCGGGCGGGCAGCAGCAGCGCCTCTGCATCGCGCGCGCGATCGCCGTCGAGCCGCAGGTGCTGCTCATGGACGAGCCGTGCTCGGCGCTCGACCCCATCTCGACCCTCGCCATCGAGGACCTCATCACGACGCTGAAGGCGAAGTACACGATCGTGATCGTCACCCACAACATGCAGCAGGCGGCGCGGGTGTCCGACCGCACGGCGTTCTTCAACCTCGCGGCCACCGGCGAGCCGGGCCGCCTGATCGAGATCGGCGACACCGCGCGGATCTTCAGCAACCCCACCGAGCAGGCCACCGAGGACTACATCTCCGGCCGCTTCGGCTGAGTTCTCCCGCAGATACCCGCCTTCTTCCGGTTCCGAACCCCCGTTTCGGGGTTCGATCGCCGGAAGAAGGTGGGTATCTGCGTTGTCCACAGGGTCGCGGCAGCGGGGGCCGCGATCTTGACAGGCTGGACCGGTGCCCACCGACCCCCCGCTGCCGCGGATCTTCACCCGCTCCGACGCTCTGGCCGCCGGCCTCACCCGCCACGCGGTGGCCCACCGGCTCGCCACGTGCCGCTGGCGCACCATCGGCCGAGGCGCCTTCTGCCTGCAGCAGCAGTGGGACGCCGCGGACGCCCGCAGCCGGCACGTGCTGCACGTGCTCGCCGAGAGCCGGTACGACGAGGGGCTGGTCATCAGCCACGAGTCAGCAGCCGCCGTGCACGGCTGGCCGGTGCCTTGGGCCGGCTACTCACTCGCGACGTTCACCGACGGGCGCGCGAACGGCAAGAACCTGCGCTCGGCTCACCGACTGGTGCGCGCGGCGCCTCTGGCCGCACCGGACGTCGTCGCTCGGGAGGGGCTGCGGGTCACCAGCCCTGCGCGCACGGCTGCGGACGTGCTGCGCCACCTTCCGGCGTCCGAGTCCGTGGCCATGGTCGACGTCGCTCTACGCCTGGGGCAGACGTCGCGTGCGGCCATCGACGAGGTGCTGCGGCGGCAGGCCGGCTGGACGCACGTCCCGCGGGCACGTCTGGCCCGGGAGTGGCTGGATCCACGACGCGACAGCTACCTGGAGTCGTCGTCGTTCGCGCTGCTGGCCAGCCGCGGCATCCTGCCGCCGCTCAGCCAGGTGCACGTGTACGACGCCGCCGGGCGCTTCGTGGGAATCGTCGACGGGCTGTGGCTGCCAGAAGGGGTCGTCGGGGAGTGCGATGGCCGGTCGAAGTACGACCTGGACGTCATCGGGCGGCTCGACCCGGTCGAGGCTCGCCGTCAGATCCTGCGGGAGAAGGCGCGGGAGGACGCGCTGCGCAGCACCGGGCTGGGCGTCGTCCGATGGGGCACGTACGAGGTGCGCCACCGGTTGGATGACCTGGCGACCACGGTGCGGTCGGCCCTGGCGCGGGGCGGCCTGACCAGGTTCACGGGGCAGCTGCGCTGGAGCTCCTCACCCACCGACCTGGTCGACCTGCGCAGATACCCGCCGTCTTCCGGCTCCTAGGGCCCATTTTGGGCCGGATCCACCGGAAGAAGGCGGGTATCTGCGGGAGGAGGTCAGGCGAAGAGGCGGGTGATGAGGTAGCAGGCGGCGGCGACCAGTCCGGCGCCGGGGAAGGTGAGGATCCAGGCGCCCACGATGTTGCCGGCGACGCCCCAGCGCACGGCCGACAGCCGCTTGGTGGCGCCCACGCCCATGATCGAGGAGGTGATCGTGTGGGTCGTGGAGATCGGCGCTCCGAAGCCGATGCCGGCGACGTACAGCACCGCCGACGCCGTGGTCTCGGCCGCGAAGCCCTGCGGCGGGTCGAGGTGGATGATCCGGCGTCCGAGCGTGCGCATGATGCGCCAGCCGCCGGCGTAGGTGCCGGCGGCCATCACCGCGGCGGTGGTGAAGTACACCCACAGCGGGATGTCGGTGCCGGTGTGGAAGTTGCCGACGTTGAGGGCGAGCACGATGACGCCCATGGTCTTGGCGGCGTCCTGGAGGCCGTGGCCGAGAGCCATCGCGGCCGCCGAGAGGGTCTGCGCGCTGCGGAACCCACGGCTGACGCGGCCGGGGTTGGCGCCGCGGAACAGCCACAGGATCGTCAGCATCACCAGGTAGCCGAGCACCACGCCGACGACGGGCGAGATGACCATCGGGATGACCACCTTGTGGAAGATCCCGGCCCACAGCACGGTGGCGCCAGCCGCGATCGCCGCGCCGCCCAAGCCCCCGATGAGCGCGTGGGACGACGACGACGGCAGCCCGAACCACCAGGTGAGCAGGTTCCAGCCGATGGCGCCGACCAGCGCGGCACCGACGATCGCGAGGCCGTTGAGCGAGGACGTCGCCGAGACGTCGATGATCCCCTCGCCCACGGTCTTGGCGACCTTGGCACCGAAGAACGAACCGACGAGGTTGCCGACGGCAGCCAGGCCCAGGGCGATGCGCGGCGTGAGCGCCCGGGTCGAGACCGACGTCGCGATGGCGTTCGCCGCGTCGTGGAACCCGTTGGTGTAGTTGAACACCATGGCAAGCACGATCACCAGGACGACGGTGAAGAGCTCCACGAGGGTCAGGACTCCTTGACCGCGATGCTCTCGACCGTGTGCGCCACCGTCTCGAAGGCGTCGATCGCGGCCTCGAGGCCCTCGACGACGTCCTTGAGCTTGAGGATGGCGGTGGCCTTGAGGTCGCCGTCGAAGAGCTCGGCCAGCAGGCGCCGGTAGACCTGGTCGCCCTGGTTCTCGAGCCGGTTGATCTCGATCCAGTACTCGGCGAGGTCCTTCATCGAGCGCAGGCGCGGCATCGCATCGGCCGTGAGCTCGGACATGCGCACCAGCACCTCGACCTGGCTGGCCACGCCGTCCGGCAGCTGGTTGATCCGGTAGAGCGTGATGCAGTCGACCGCGGACTCCATGTGGTCCATGCAGTCGTCGAGCGTCGAGGCCAGCTTGTAGATGTCCTCGCGGTCGAACGGCGTGATGAACGAGGAGTTCACCTTGCGCAGGATCTCGTGCGTGGACTCGTCGGCCGCGTGCTCGATCTCCTTCATCTCCTTGGCCAGCTCCTCGCGCCCGGCCATGTCGGCGCCGAGCACGCGCGTGAGCACGGCCGAGCCGGTGACCAGGTGGGCGGACTGCTGGGAGAACAGGTCGTAGAAGCTGTTGTCCTGCGGGGTGAGGCGGAATCTCACGGTGCTGCTCCGGGGCAGATCGGCGGGCAGGCACGAGGAGTGGGGGCTGCCTGCGGGTCGGTTCGAGCGGTGGCCGCGAGGCGGCCCCGCACGATGGTAGGCGGTCAGGGCACCTCCGTGTCACCCGGGAGACGCCCGGCGTTCGTCCACAGCCTGCCGCCAAGATCACCCGCGCGCCTGTCGGTTGCCCCTAGGGTGTGGCGCACACCACGACCTTGGGGGTTCCACGTGGCCGTACCCGCGATCGAGATCGAGGGCCTGCGCAAGACCTATCGCCGACGCGGTCGCCCGCCCGAGCGGGCGCTCGACGGCCTCGACCTGCACGTCGAGGCCGGGGGCGTGCACGGGTTCCTCGGCCCGAACGGCTCGGGCAAGACGACGACGATCCGCGTGCTGCTCGGCCTCGCCGCGGCGGACGGCGGCACCGCCCGCGTGCTCGGCCGCACCGTGCCCGACGCGCTGCCGGACGTCATCGGCCACGTGGGCGCGCTCGTGGAGAACCCGCTCTTCCTGCCGGGGCTCAGCGGCCGCGTGCAGCTGCGGCTGCTGGCCGAGTCGGTGGGCGTCCCCCGCACGCGCGTGGAGGAGGTGCTCGAGAAGGTGCGCCTGCGCGACCGCGCCGACGACCGCGTCAAGGGCTACTCCCTCGGCATGCGCCAGCGCCTCGGCATCGCGGCGGCCCTGCTCAAGGACCCCCTGCTGCTCATCCTCGACGAGCCGAGCAACGGCCTCGACCCCGCCGGCATGAAGGAGATGCGCGACCTCGTGCGCGAGCTGGGCTCCGACGGCCGGACGGTGTTCTTGTCATCGCACCTGCTCGGTGAGGTGCAGCAGGTGTGCGACCGGGTGGCGATCCTGTCGAAGGGCCGCTGCCTGGTGCAGGGGCCGGTGAGCGAGGTGCTCGCCGCGCACGGCCGTCACGGCGTGGTGGTGGGTGTGCCGGACGCCACCGCCGCCTACCAGGTGCTGCGGGAGGCCGGCCTCGACGCCTACGCGCTTCCCGACGGCCGGCTGCAGGTGGGCACCACCGGACGCCAGGTCGACGACCCCGCCGCCATCACCCGCCTGCTCGGTGAGCGCGGCATCTGGGTGAGCGAGCTCAGCCCCATCGCCGCCGACCTGGAGTCGGCGTTCCTCGAGATCACCCGCGGGCAGGGTCTGGACGACGCCCCCGCCGCCACCGAGGGGAGCGCCGCGTGAGCGCCACGACGACCACCGCTGCCGAGCTGGACGCCGCCCCCCGCGCGGCCACCGGCCGCCCCCACCCCCTGCGCTCGGAGCTGGGCCGGCTACGGCATCGCCGGCTGGTGCAGCTCGTGGTGGGTCTGGGCTTCCTCGCCCTGGTCGCGGCCATGGTCATCGTGTTCCTCACCCACAACAACGACCTCGCCGCCGCGCGCGCGAAAGCCACCGTGGCGGCCCAGCAGGCAGCCAGCGACCAGGCGCGATACCGCCAGGAGTGCCTCGCCGACCCCAGCATCCCCCAGGCCGACAAGGAGAACGGCGCGTGCGGGCCTGAGGGCGGTGGCCCCACGGCGCAGGATCTCTACCAGGACCCGCGCCTGCGCGCTGACGTCGGCCTGCCGGCCATCGCGATCGGCGTGGCCGTGGGCGGCGCGTTGGTGGCCGCCCTCATCGGCGCCACCGGCGTCGGTGCCGACTGGTCGAGCCGCACGATCATCACGCTGCTCACCTGGGAGCCGCGTCGCATCCGCCTGCTCGCCCGGCGCCACCTGGCCATCGCCCTGGCGGTGGCCGCGATCGGCGTGGTCGCCCAAGCGATCGGGTTGGGTCTCGGCGCGCTCACCGTGTCCACCCGCGGTACGTGGGGGCAGTCGGCCGGAGTCGCGCTCATCGGGCCGGCCCACTTCTGGCGAGACCTGGTGTCGCTCGAGGTGCGCGGCGTGGTGCTCATGGTGGTGGTCGCCGTCCTGGCTGCGGCGCTGACCACCGTCACCCGACACACCGGCGGCACCCTCGGCATCGCGTTCGCGTGGTTCGCGGTGGCCGAGAACGCCGTCCGGATCGTGTTCAGCCAGCGCGGCTGGGCCCGGTGGCTGGTGACCGAGAACGTCGTGGCGTTCCTCAGCCCCGGTGGCCAGCAGATGATGGTCGGCTCGCCCGCGGCGGGCAGCGGCAGCAGCATGGGCCCGGACGAGGGGGGCCGCACCGTGCTGGTGTCGAACCTCGACGCGCTGCTCTACCTCGGCGTGCTGACGGCGGTCGCGCTCGTGCTCGCGGGGGTGCTGCTGCGACGTCGCGACCTGTGAGGCGCCGCGACCGGGCCCGGCGTCAGAGACCGAGCGCCTTGTCGATCTCCTCCTGGGTGAGCGGCCGCTCGTGCGCGGTGGCGGCCACGACCAGCTCGCCGACGAGGGTGATCTCGTCCTCGAGCGGCGCGTCGCGCAGCGAGTCCTGGCTGTCCGTCATCGGTCCCTCCTGGAGCCGCCTGCCAGCCTAGGCGTGGTGGGGCCGCCATCTGCCGATCTTGACCAACTCATTACCTAGCTCGTGACCTAGCTCATGACCTAGCTGGTGGGTCTCGTGCTCGCCGGCGACCCCGAGCCGGTCGGCGCGGCGGTGTCGGTGGGCTTCGCCGTAGCCGTAGCCGTAGCCGTACCCGACGGCGTCGGCGTGGGCGGGTTGACCTCCTTCTTCGGCACGAGGGTGCGGTCGATGCTCACCGACGTCAACCCGAGGCCGCCCACGGTGACCTCGTCGTAGGCGAGCAGCCGGCCGGCGTCCGGGCCGGACGACGCGAAGTACAGCAGCGTCGCCTCGAGCGGCACGGGCTCGCCGTCGGTGAGGCGCTGCAGGCCGTTGGCGGTCAGACCCGCCCCACCGGTGGAGCCCTCGACCATCACGCGGGTGCCGCCGTCGAAGCTGACGTCGCGCTCGTGCAGGTGGCCCGACAGCACGAGGGGCACCTCGCCCCGCAGGGCGTCGAGACGGGTCGGGTCGTGCACGACGGCGATCTGCACGGGCGCGTCGGGATGCTCGCTGTCGTAGTTCTCGATGATGCTCGAGAGCAGCGCGACCGAGGCGGCGACGCGGTCCTTGCCGGTGTTCTCCTTCTTGCCCTCCTGCGGCAGGTCGCGCGGGTCGGCGATGCCGGCGAACGTCAGCCCGGCGACCTTCTCCACCTGGCCGTCGAGCACCACGGCGTTGGGCTGGCGGGCGACCGCCTCGGCGATCTGCGGACTGTCGTGGTTGCCCCGGACGAACACGTACGGCACCTTCAGGCTGCCGATCCGGTTGACGAACGCCTCCTCGGCGCCGGTGCCCCACGTGCTCAAATCGCCGGAGTCGACCACGGCGTCGACGTCGAACTGCTCGACCAGCCGGTCGGCGAGGTCGTAGCCGATCGGGTTGAGGTGCAGGTCGGAGATGTGCAGCACCGTGGTGACCTCGCCGTCGAGGCCGCTGCCCGGCTTGGGCAGCCGCTGCCCCACGGCGTACAGGGTGGTCACCGACTGCACGAAGTCGGCGAGGCCGCTGCGGTAGCCCTCGAGCCGGGCGGCCAGCGTCTCGGTGCGGCGTTGCAGGTACGGCGCGCTGCTGAGCAGGCCGGTGAACTGAGGCTGCGAGAACTTGGTGCCGTCGAAGGTGAGCGCGGTGGCCAGGGCCAGCAGACCCGTGGTGGCCGTGACCGTGGCCAGCCCCATCGCGACGCCCTTGCGCGTGCGGGTGGCCAGGCCGGTGAGCAGCAGGGCGCCGCCGAAGGCGAAGAGCAGCGACCACCCCAGCGCCCGGGCCGCGGCGCCCTTGACCTTGTCGGG
The DNA here is from genome assembly GCF_001426435.1 of Angustibacter sp. Root456. Taxonomy (NCBI): domain Bacteria; kingdom Bacillati; phylum Actinomycetota; class Actinomycetes; order Kineosporiales; family Kineosporiaceae; genus Angustibacter; species Angustibacter sp. Root456. The sequence continues at coordinate 99,735 of NZ_LMER01000020.1, forward strand.
AGCGTTGGCCATGAGGTCGTCGAGCAGCGCCGGCGTGTCGATCACCCGCTGGGCGGCCTCGATGTCGACCGACCGGATCGAGGCGCTGACCAGCACCGGCGCCAGGTGGGTGTCGAACCGCACCGAGCCCACGGGCGGCAGATCGACGCTCGCCCCCGGGTGCAGGCTGGGCCGGACGTGCACGTCGACGGCCAGCGGGCCGACGTTCGTGTGGGCGGCGGGGGCCAGCAGGGCGCCGGCGAAGGCGCCGAGCAGGGCCAGGAGCACGAGCCCCACACGCCGGACGGCGCGCCGGCCCTGCGGCGAGGTCAGGGGCCGCAGGCGCAGCGCGTCGGCGCTCGGGAGTCTCATGGCGCCACCACTGTGCCCTGACCTGGGCTGACGCGCATGATCACGGGCGGTGAGGGTGGTGGGGTGGGCGTCGGGCTGGGAGCGCCTCACGGCGCGTGGCCGCTCGTAGCGGCTTCATGTGGGACCCGGGGCTACCGCAGCCCGACGCCCGGGTGACCCCGAAGGGACACCACGAGTGTGCACAACGGTGGGGCCCTCGCGCATGTTCCCCGGCGTGTCCGATCGTGTCGATCTCGTCGTGCGCGCTCACGTCAGGTCGCTGACCCGCCACGCGCGGGCGGCACCGTCGAGGTCGTCGGCGGTCTGCTGCAGCGACGCGGCCCGGCGCGTCACCTGGGCGGCCAGGCCCTCGTCGTCGACGTCGTCGGCGCGCACGGCTCGCCCGGACGCCACGACGCGGCAGAAGGCCGCCGCCCGCTCGAGCGCGACGTCGAGCTCACCGCGGTAGACGCCCGTGAGCACCGCGTCGACGAGGGTACGCACCTCGTCGGGGCCGGGCGGGTGGGCGACCCCGGCGACGACGTCCGACACCTCGGCGAGCCGACAGCCCGCGCGGTAGTCGCGCGCCGCGGCGTCGGCGTCGCGGCGCACCCACTCGCGCACGACGTACAGCCGCCAGAGGGCGCCGGGCAGCGAGCGCGCCGGGCGGTCGGCCCACAGGTCGGCGATGGTGTCGAGGCCGTGGTCGTCGACGAGGCGGACGAGCCGGGCGGTGAGGTCAGGGTCGTCCGAGCGACGCCCGGCGTCGACGATGGCCGCAGCGGTCGCGTGGGCGGCCTCGGCGAGCGCCTGCGGGTCGGTGCCGGAGGCGAACGTGTCGAGCGCGGCCGGCCCGAACAGCGCCGGCCGACGCGGGCGGCTGTCGTCCGATCGACTCACCGCGGCATTCTCGCACCCCGCCTCACGGGCGCGAGCCGTACGCTGTGCGCCGTGACCGACACCAGTGCCGCTCGCCCCACCCCTGCCACGCCCGCCCACCTCGTCGAGGTGCTGCACGCCTCCGCCCAGCGCGACCCGCAGCGCCCGCTGTTCGGTCGCCGCGAGGGCGGTGGCTGGGTCGACGTGTCCGCGGCGCAGTTCCGCGCCGAGGTCGACGCCGTCGCCAAGGGCTTCGTCGCGGCCGGCGTCGGCGTCGGCGACCGGGTCGGCATCATGTCGAAGACGCGCTACGAGTGGACGCTGTGCGACTTCGCGCTGTGGTCGCTCGCCGCGATCCCGGTGCCCATCTACGAGACCTCGAGCGTCGACCAGGTCGAGTGGATCCTGGCCGACTCGCAGGCGGTCGGCTGCGTCGTCGAGACCAAGGCGCACGCGTGGCGGCTCGGTGTGGTGCGCGATCGCGTGCCGTCGGTGAAGCACCTGTGGCAGATCGAGGACGCCAAGGGGCCGGGGGCGATCGAGCAGCTGAAGCAGGCGGGGGCCGACGTGCCCGACGACGAGCTCGCCCGCCGCCAGGCCGCGCTCGCGCCGAACGTCATCGCCACGCTGATCTACACCTCCGGCACCACGGGGCGGCCCAAGGGCTGCATGCTCACGCACGGCAACTTCGTGGCCGAGTGCTCGAGCGCGCTGCGCACGCTGCCCGAGCTGTTCGAGGGCGACGCCTCGACGCTGCTGTTCCTGCCGCTCGCGCACGTGTTCGGTCGGATGATCCAGGTGGCGATGGTCATGAAGGGCGCGAAGCTCTCGCACAGCGACCCCGCGCGCCTGGTGAAGGACCTCGCGGTCGTCCAGCCGACGTTCGTGCTCTCGGTGCCGCAGGTGTTCGAGAAGATCTACGAGACGGCGCGCCGCAAGGCCACAGCCGACGGCAAGGGCGCCATCTTCGAGAAGGCGGCCCAGACGGCGGTCGACTACAGCCGCGCGCTCGACCAGGGCCGGCCGGGGCCGCTGCTGTCGTTGCGCCACGCGATCTTCGACCGGCTGGTCTACACCAAGCTGCGCGCGGCGTTCGGCGGCCGCGCCGAGCTCGCGATCTCCGGTGGTGCGCCCCTCGGCGAGCGGCTCGCGCACTTCTTCCGCGGCATCGGCGTCACGGTGCTCGAGGGCTACGGGCTCACCGAGACCACGGCCGCGGCGGCGGTCAACACCGTGACCGAGCAGCGCATCGGCACGGTGGGCCGCGCCCTCGACGGGTTCGAGATCCGCATCGGCGCCCAGGGCGAGGTGCTGCTGCGTGGCGGCCACGTGTTCGGCGGCTACTGGGACGCAGCGGAGGCGACTTCGGCCGTTCTGGACGCCGAGGGCTGGCTGCACACCGGAGACCTCGGAACCCTCGACGCCGACGGCTTCCTCACCATCACGGGGCGGCTGAAGGAGATCATCGTCACCGCCGGTGGCAAGAACGTCGCGCCGGCCCAGCTCGAGGACGTCATCCGGGCCCACCCGATCGTCGCGCAGGCGATGGTGGTCGGCGACCAGCGCAGCTTCGTCGCGGCGCTGGTGACCCTCGACCAGGAGTCGCTCGACCAGTGGCTTCGCGACCAGGGGCGCGAAGCGCGGCCGGCCGCCGAGCTGACGCACGACGACCAGGTGCGCGCTGCGGTGCAGACCGCCGTCGACGCAGCCAACGCCACCGTGTCGAGCGCCGAGCAGATCCGCCGGTTCGCGATCCTGCCGGTCGCCTGGACCGAGGACTCCGGTCACCTCACGCCCACGATGAAGCTGAAGCGGGGCAAGGTGCTCGAGGACTTCGGGCGCGAGGTCGAGTCGCTCTACGCCGCGCGGGTCTGACGGCCGACCTGCCATGGTGCGTGTGCTGCCCTTCATCGTCGAGCTGGTGCTCGTCGTGTACTGCCTCATCGACCTGTGGCAGGCCGACCGCGAGCGGGTGCGTTTGCTGCCCAAGCCGGTGTGGGTGCTGCTCATCCTCGTGATCCCGCTGATCGGTGGCGTCGCCTGGCTGCTCGCCGGGCGCCCCGAGGCCATGGGGCGCGACGGGGCGGGCCGTCGTGGCCCGCAGCCGCCGCGCGGCCCGGACGACGATCCCGACTTCCTGCGCGGCCTGTGACGTCGGCGGGTGAGTAGCGAGCCAGGCACCGGCACGGCCGCGGGTGGCCGGTGGCGACGTCTCGTCGTCGACACGGCGCCGTTGCGCCACCGGCACTTCCGGCGCCTCTGGCTGTCGACCGTCGTCACGACGGTCGGCGCCCAGCTCACGGCCGTGGCGGTGCCCAAGCAGATCTACGACGACACCGGGTCGTCGTCGTACGTCGGCCTGAGCGGCGCGGTGGCCCTGGTGCCGCTCGCGTTCTTCGCCCTGTGGGGTGGCAGCATCGCCGACGCCGTCGACCGCCGCCGGATGCTGCTGCTCACGAACAGCGGCATCGCGCTGACGTCGCTGGCGCTGTTCGTCCAGTCCGCCATGGGCAACCGGCAGGTCTGGGTGGTGCTGGTGCTGCTCGCGGTGCAGCAGGCGTTCTTCGGCCTCAACAGCCCGGCGCGCGGCGCCACGGTGCCGCGTCTGGTGCCTGCGGAGGAGCTGCCGGCCGCGAACGCCCTCAGCTCGACGGTGTTCGGCCTCGGCGCGGTGATGGGTCCCCTGCTGGCCGGCGCGCTGATCCCGGTGATCGGGCTGCCCCGGCTCTACCTCATCGACAGCGTGCTGCTGCTCGCCGCGCTCTACGCGGTGTTCCGCCTGCCGCCGCTGCCCGCGTCGTCGGACGACGGCGTCCGGCGCGCCAGCGGTGTGCGGTCCGTGGTGGAGGGCCTGCGGTACATCTCGCTGCACCAGGTGCTGCTGGTGTCGTTCCTCGCCGACGTCATCGCGATGGTGCTCGGCATGCCGCGGGCGCTGTTCCCCGAGCTGGCGCAGAACGCGTTCCCCGGCGACCGTCCCGGCCTCGCGCTCGGCGTGCTGTTCGCCGCGATCCCGGCGGGGTCGTTCGTCGCAGGCCTGCTGTCGGGCACGTTCACCCGGCTGCGGCGTCAAGGCGCCGCGGTCACCGTCGCCGTGGCCGCGTGGGGGCTGGCGATGGTGGGCTTCGGGCTCAGCCGCTCGCTGTGGCTGGCCGCGCTCATGCTCGCCATCGGCGGTGCCGCCGACCTGGTGAGCATGGTGTTTCGCAGCGCGATGCTGCAGACCGTCGCGACCGACGCCATGCGCGGACGCATGCAAGGCGTGTACTTCATCGTCGTCGCAGGCGGTCCGCGGTTGGCCGACCTGCTGCACGGCACCATGGGCGACGTCATCGGCGCTCGAGCCGCGGTGGTCTGGGGCGGCGCGCTCGTCGTCGTGGGCATCGTGGTGGTCGCCGCGACCTTCCGTGACTTCTGGCACTACCGGCTGCGCTACTGACCTGCCGGATCCGCGCGTGAGGTCCGAAACCCGTGCTGCACAACGTATCGGGCGATTTGTCGAGGTACCCAGCGGTTCGCCGAGCACCCTGCGGAGCCGGGCGGTCGCGGTGCGTCGAAAGTCCGCCGGAGGCTCTTCCCAGCCCGCTCCGGCGGTGCCAGTCTCCCACCACTGCCGCCGTCGTGACGGCAGCCAGGGACTCGGGGAACAAGGGGCACCCATGAGACGTCGCATCTTCGCCAGCGCAGTCACCGCCGCCGCCGCGGCCACCGCACTCGTCGTCACCACACCGGTCACCGCATCCGCCCACGACGAGCGGCATCACGACCACGAGCACGCACCGCGCGCCACGGTCATCAGCGACGGAGTCGTCGCACCGTTCCAGCTCGCTCTGTCGCGCCACCACGTCTACGTCGCCGACGGAGGCACGTCGCAGGTCTCACGCATCGGGCGCGACGGTGGGCTGACCACCGTCGCCAGCGGGCCGCAGCCCGGCGAGGTGGCCGGCGTCGCCTTCGACGCCTCGGGCCGCTCGATGGCCTACACGTCCACCGACTACAGCGACGGCTCCACGCACCTGGTCGTGAAGACCGGCGACAAGCAGATGGTCGTCAACCTGTCGCAGTTCGAGCAGGAGTACAACCCTGACGCCGACGTCAGCTACGGCATCGACGACCCGAGCGACTGCGTGAAGCAGGCGTTCGAGCCGCTCGGGGGCGCCACCATGAAGGGCGGGGTCGACTCCCACCCGTACGCGGTCGCGAGTCTCGGCCACGGCGCGTGGGTCGTCGCGGACGCCGGAGGCAACGACCTGCTGAAGGTCGATGCCAAGGGGCACGTCTCGCTCATCGCGGTGCTGCCGCGCCAGCCCACCGTGATCACCGCGCAGATCGCGGCCGGTCTCGGGCTGCCCGACTGCGTCGCCGGCGTGACGTACAACTTCGAGCCGGTGCCCACGGACGTCGAGGTCGGGCCGCACGGCCAGCTGTACGTGTCGCTGCTCCCCGGCGGCCCGGAGGACCCGTCACTGGGTGCCCGGGGCAGCGTCTACCGCGTCTGGCCGCGCAGCGGGCACAGCACCAAGGTGGCCGGCGGCTTCCTCGGCGCGACCAACCTCGCGCTCGGTCCCGACCACACCATCTACGTGGCCGAGCTGTTCGCCGGACGCATCTCGATGGTGCGAGACGGCCACGTGAGGCCGTACCTCGACCTGCCGGGTGCGCTCGCCGTCGAGTGGGGCCACGGTCACCTGTACGCCTCCACCATGGCGCCCATGGACGACCAGGGCACCCCGACCGGTCACGGCTCGGTGGTGCGCATCGACCGGCGGTGACCACCTGCGCCTGAGTCGGGGCGGACGCGTGTGATGGCGGGAGGCTCGCACCCTCCGTACTGTGCTGATCATGCGCGTCCGCCCCGACTCGCTGCACGCCCTCCGGCGCCGGGCCCGCCCGATCGTCATGCGGACGTCGCGGCTCACCGTCGCCGCGGTGCTGTCGTACCTCGTGGCGCGGGCGGTGTTCGACACACCCCAGCCGCTGACCGGCCCGCTGACCGCCCTGCTGGTGGTGCAGGCCACGCTGTTCTCCACGCTCACCACGGGCGTACGGCGCGTGCTGAGCGTCGTGGCGGGGGTGCTGGTGGCCGTCGTGCTGTCGAGCGTCGTCGGGCTCACCTGGTGGAGCCTCGGCGGTGCCATCGCGGCGGCCATCGTGATCGGGCAGCTGCTGCGGCTCGGTGACCACCTGCTCGAGGTGCCGATCAGCGCGATGCTCGTGCTGAGCGTCACGTCCGCCGAGACCGCCGGCTTCTCGCGCATCGCCGAGACGCTGGTGGGTGCGGGGGTGGGGGTGCTGGTGAACGTCGTCCTGCCGCCGAACCTGCGCACTCGCACCGCGGCCGACAGCGTCGAGCGAGTCGCTGAACGGGCGGCGGACCTGCTCGACCGCGTGGCCGACGAGCTCCCCGAGGGCGTCACGGCCGAGCAGGCCCGCGGGTGGCTCAGCGACTTTCGTGGCCTCAACCGCTACGTCGAGGAGGCCGACCGCGCGCTGCAGGCCGCCGGCGACAGCCGTCGCCTCAACCCCCGGGCCGTCGGCACGGTCGACACGATGCCGGTGCTGCGCAGCGGCCTCGACGCGCTCGAGCACAGCACCGTCTCGCTGCGCGCGCTGTTCCGGTCGATCGCCGACGGCCTGCCCGAGCAGCAGTCCGCCACGGACGACGCAGCGACCCAGCACGACCCGCAGCACGACCCGCAGCACGACCCGCACCACGAGGGGCCGAGCGGTTACGACGCACCACTTCGGGCGGCTTTCGCGGTGCTGCTGTCGGACCTCGCCGAGGCGGTACGGGCCTTCGGCCGGCTGGTGTGCGCCGAGGCCGACGCCATCGAGACCAACCCCACGCTCAGCGTCGCCGCAGACGCCGACGGCGCGGGCAGCACCGGCGAGGCGCCGCTGCGCACTGCGCTCGAGGCGCTGCGCGAGACCCGCGCCCGCGTCACCGAGCTGCTGCTGGTCGACGCCGCGAGCGACCCGTCGCTGTGGCAGCTGCGCGGATCGCTGCTGGCCGCCGTCGAGCGCGTGCTGGTCGAGCTGGACGTCGAGGAGCGGGCGCGCCGTCGCCGCCAGCAGCTGCGCGAGGCCGAGCAACGCCGCTCGCACCGGGTGGCCGCCGTGCGCGCTCGGGCCGCCGCGAGCCGGCGTCGGGCGGTCGAGCGACGCCACAGCGCGAGCCTGGAACGGCACCAGCCGCCGCATCGGCTACCGCCGCGAGGCTCAACCGGCGGGCCACCCTGACGATACGAAGGTGTGACCGCTGCCGCTCTCGACACCGACGACTCGCTCGGTGGTGTCGTGGTGCGCTCGCTGCGGCCCGTGGCGCTGACCCTGGCGACGCTCTACGCCGTGTACGGCATGGCGTTCCTGTTCTCGGCTGACGGTGCGCACGACCTCACGAACGCCGCCGACTGCCTGGTCTCGAGCGGCATGCTCGCGGCGCTCGCGTGGGGTGCGCCGCGCTGGCGGTGGTCGAGCCGGCGTCCGCACGCGACGGGGGCCCTGGCGTGCTCGGTGGTCATCTACAACACGGTGGGGTTGCTGGCGCAGACCGGCGAGGCTCGGCAGACCACGAACGTCATGCTCGTCGTCGTGGGCGTGGGCGTGCTCATGCTGTCGTGGCCGTGGGCCCTGCTGCTGGAGGCAGCCGCCCTGGCGGGGTGGGTGGCCGTCGCCGTCTCGCAGGCGACGCCGGGCACGAACGAGGAGTGGGTGCACTTCGCCTTCGCGTTGCTGTCGGCCACCGCGCTGAGCAACCTCGTGCTGTTCGTGCGGCGCCGGCAGCTGCTGCAGCTGGCCAGCGCACGGGCCGAGCTGCGTGACCTCGCGCTGGTCGATCCCCTGACCCACCTGCACAACCGCCGCGGGCTGCTCCACCTCGGCGAGAACGCCGTGCTCACCGCCGACCGCGCCGGGCGCGCGGTCACGGTGGTCTTCGTCGACGTCGACGGGATGAAGCAGGTCAACGACCAGCTGGGGCACGCCGCCGGGGACCTCGCCCTGCAGCAGACCGCCCAGGCGCTGCGCCTCAGCGTCCGGGAGTCCGACGTGTGCGCGCGCCTCGGCGGCGACGAGTTCTGCGTCCTGATGCCCGACGCGCTGCCCGACGTCCGCGTGCTGGCCGACCGCTTGCGCGCGACCCTCGACGACGTCGCGGGGCGGCCGATCTTCGGCGTGTCCGTCGGCGCGGCGCGCCGCGACCCGGGCTCCGGGGTGTCACTCGAGGAGCTCATCGAGCGCGCGGACGCCGCGATGTACGTCGACAAGCAGGGCAAGGCGCAGCGGCTGCTGGCTCAGCGCTGACGCCGGCGCGCCCAGCGCGCTTGGTGGACGTCCCAGTAGCGGGCGCCGACCGCAGTGGGTGCACCCAGCCGGTCGGGCTCGCCGAGCAGCTCGGTGTCGGCGAGGTCGGCCGCGCTCACGCTCGGCAGGACGCTGTGACCGTGGCTGAAGACGTCCCACGGGTCGACGAGCGTCTTGGTCGCGCGCAGGCGCGCCTGCTGGTCGAACGTCCAGCTGGCGCAGACGGCCTCGCGGTCATCGAGGTGACCGAGCCAGTTGGTGAGCGTCGTCCGCGAGCGCCAGGGGCTGAGCGCCTCGTGCACCGCCCGGGCAGCCGCCGGCACCGCGTCGCGCAGGGCCGGCACCCCCGGGCCGATCGTCATGAGGCTGAACGCCGTGTCGCGGCCGGCGACGGCGTTCGGGCGCTCCGGCTCACGACCCATCGCACCGCCCATGAGTCGCAGCTCGACCACCACCAGCGGCAGCCGGGCGGTTGGGCCCGCCACCGCGAGCAGCGCGTCGACGGCGTCGCGGTCGAGGGCCGTCAGGCCCGCTCCGAGCTCCCAGGACGGCGAGGGGTCGACGGGGTCGCGGTGCACCGCGTCGGCGTCGGTGTAGGGCCGGGCGACGACGTCGTCGACGAGCGAGGGGGCGCACGAGCGCAGCGGCTCGAGCAGGCGGTCGGCCTCCGCCTGCGCACCGAGGTGGGCGACGCGCACGTGCAGGGTGAGCACGCCGCGCAGCTGCTCGGGCACCATCGGCGCGTCCGGCAGCCGCAGCAGCGCCACCGACGTCGAGGTGTCGTCGGTGAGGCTGCCGCACCACTCGCGCCAGGTGTGCAGCACGGTGGCGGCGTGCTCGCCGGCGTAGACGATGGCGCCGGCCGTGAGCTCGGGCAGCTCGACGAGGTCGAGCTCGAGCGCGGTCACCACCCCGAACGAGCCCTTGCCGCCGCGCAGCGCCCAGAACAGGTCGGGCTCGGTGCGCGCGTCGACGTGGCGCAGCCGCGCGTCGGCGGTGACGACGTCGAGCGAGCGCACGTGGTCGGCGGCGAAACCGTGCTTGCGGCTCAACAGGCCGATGCCGCCGCCGAGGGTGAAGCCGGCGACACCCACACCGGACGCCGACCCGCTGAGTGGCGCCAGCCCGTGCGGCGCCGCAGCGGCCACGACGTCGCGCCACACCGCACCGGCTCCGACGCGGGCCGTGCGGCGCTCGGCGTCGACGGTGACCTCGGCCATCCGGCGCGTCGTCACCAGCACGCCGTCGCAGAACGGCGACGACGCGCCGTGGCCGGTGCCCTGCACGGCCACCGCGAGGCCCTCGGCGCGCGCGAACCGGACGGCGGCCACGACGTCGGCCGCGCACGTGGCGCCGACGACGACCGTGGGGCGGTGGGTCGTCGCGAGGTTCCACGCGGCCGCCTCGAGCTGCAGCGCGGCGTCGTCGTCGGCGTCGCGCACGAGCACCGGGCCGTGCACCGCCGTCCGCAGCCGTCGCACCACCGCCGGGTCACAACGGCTCGCACGGCGCGGCGCGCTGGGCTGGGCGGGCTGGGCGGGCTGGGCGGGCTGGGCGGGCTGGGCGGGCTGGGCAGGTTGGGCGGCCCCGGCGATCTCGGACATGCCGACAGGGTGCTCCTGCACCCCGGCTGCGCGCACCGGGTTTCGGTGAAGCCGTCGGTTGAGCCGGTCAGCGCTGCGTCACGACACCATGCCCGCGATCCGCGGTCCGAACGCCTGGTAGGACGGGGCGGTCAGGGTGACGGGCTCGCGCACGACGAGGCACGGCCGCATGAGGTGGCGCTGGCGCTCGGTGCGCAGGCGCTGCGTCTCGCGCTGCCACCGCCCGGGTTCGACCCCCTCGCGGGCCCGCACGACGCTCGCCCGGGCGTGCCCCGCCGTGGGTCCGACGGCGACGCGGTAGCCCGCCTCCGTGGCGGCCACGAGCTCGTCGTACGCCTGGGTGACGGCGGTGAACCGGGCTCGCGCCTGGTCGGCCGGGGTGTCGTGGCAGGCCGCGTGCAAGGCGCTGAGAGCGACGTCGAGTCGCCGCTGCAAGGTCGGCAGCCGCAGCACGGCTGCCCGGTCGCGGGCGATGGACTCCGGTGTCGTGGCGGTGGTGCGGGCGGCAGTGGGCATGGTCTTCTCCCTAGTTTTCACGAACATTCTCGTGTTAACTCAACGCCTGCTCAGCGGCCCTGTCAAGGCCGCCCCGGATGCGCCCGCTCTCCGGCGCGGCCACAGTGGAAGAACCCCGCTGTCGAGGAGGACTCATGCCGAAGGCGACCCAGAGCGGCAAAGCCAAGCAGAGCGAGCTGCCCAGCACCCTGCAGCGATCGGACGACAAGGCCAAGCGCACCTTCGCTCAGGCCCACGACTGCGCCGCCGAGGAGTACGGCGACGGCGAGCGCGCGCACCGCGTGGCCTACTCGGCGCTCAAGCACACGCACGAGAAGGTCGGCGACCACTGGGAGCCCAAGGACCACCACGGGCCCTCCGACAGCCGGGCCGCCCACGGGCGCACCGGCGGCGGGACGTCGAAGGGCGGCGTCGACGCGAACGCCACCAAGGCCCACCTGTACGACCTCGCGAAGCGCCTGGACGTGCCCGGGCGCTCGTCGATGAGCAAGTCCGAGCTGGTCGACGCCATCGAGAAGGCCAACGACCGCGAGACGCGGCGGTCGCGCAGCAGCTAGCACGGTGTGACGAGGGTCCGCCCGCGCGGGTGAAAGCCTCGCGCCCTTTCGCCGTACCAGCCTCGGGACGACTAGGGTTCGACTCGCACGCCGTGTCGTGTCCAGGGGTCACGAGGAAGGATGGGCATGGAGCAGCGTGGCCGCTTGCCCTCGCACGACGTGCGGGCCGACCTCGCCCTGCGCTCCGCCCATCTCGGCACCTACGTCTACGACCCGGCCCGCCGCCGAGCCGACTGCGACGCCAACCTCCTGGAGCTGCTGGGCTACGAGCCGGGCGGCGCCGCCGAGGTCGAGGGGTTCCACGGAGTCGTCGACGACAACGACGCCCCGGCCCTGCGCGAGGCCTTCGAGCGGGCCATCGACGACGGCCGGCCCTTCGAGCACGAGTACCGCATCCGCCGGCGCGACGACGGCGCGCTGCGGTGGATGCACGCCTACGGCAACGTCGTCGACACCGACGACGGCCGCGTGGTCGTCGGCGTGGTGCAGGACGTCTCCGAGCGACGTGTCGCCGAGCTGGAGTCCGACGCCGCTCGGGCCGCCGAGAACGTCGCCCGCCAGGCGGCGCGGGCCTCGCAGCGACGGCTGGAGCTGCTGGCGCGCGTCTCGACCCTGATCGACACCCCGCTCGACCTCGAGGCCGTGCTGCAGCAGGTGGCCGACCTGGCCATCGGCGAGCTCGCCGACTGGTGCGCCGTCGACCTGCAGACCGACGAGGGCCGCCCGCGGCAGGTCGCCGTGGCGCACCGCGACCGGGCCATGGTGGCGCTGGCCCGCGAGCTGCAGGACCGCTACCCCCAGCCTTCCGACGACCCCGCGCGCGCACACATCATCGACGACCTCGCCGTCATGCACCTCACCGAGATCGGTGACGACCTCCTGCGTGACTCCGCCCGTGACGCCGAGCACCTGCACATCCTGCGCAGCCTCGGCATGTCGTCCGCGATCGCCGTCCCGCTGCAGGCGGAGGGCCGCGCGTTCGGCGTCCTCACCCTCGTGGCGACCCACGGCCGTCAGCTCACCGCGGAGGACGTCGAGCTCGCCGTCGAGCTGGGCCGCCGGGCCGGCTCGGCCGTCGCCAAGGCCCGGCTGCACGCCGAACGCGAGCGCGTGGCCGCCGACCTCACGCTGTCGGAGGCGCGCTACCGCACGCTGGTCGAGACCGGCAGCCTCGACGTCTTCCGCGCCGACGCGGGCGGCGAGGTCATCACCGACATGGTGCAGTGGCGCCGGCTCACCGGGTCGGCCTCGACGTTCGGGTGGGTCTGGCTCGACGACATCCACCCGGGCGACCGGGAGCGGGTGCGCCAGAGCTGGCTCGCCAGCGTCCACAGCGGCGCGCCGTACGACTGCACCTACCGGCTGCGCAGCGGCATCGGATGGCGCTGGGTCGAGGCCCGTGCCGCCGCCGTGCACGAGAGCCCGGGCGACCCGACGTCCCCGGTGCTCGAGTGGATCGGCTCCGTGGCCGACGTCACCGCGGAGGTCACGAGCCGCACCCGCACCGAGGCGCTGCGCGACTGCGCCGAGGCGCTCGCGAGGGCGCTCGACGTCCAGCAGGTCCTGACGTCGCTGCAGGTGGTCGCGGCCCGGTCGCTCAAGGCCCGCGGCTCCGTCGTGGCCCTCGTCGAGGACCGCACGTTCGAGGTCTACCAGCGCGGCTACGAGGGCCTGCAGTCCCGGTGGTCCGAGCCACTCAGCGAGCCGGCCACCGCCTGGCCGGCCGTGCGCCACGTCCTCGAGACAGGCGCGGCGACCTTCATCACCTCCACCGACGACTTCGACGAGCAGGTGGGCAGCGAACCCGCTGCGGCACAAGTGAAGGCGTCGCTGGACGCCGGTGAGGTCAGCTGGGCCTACCTCCCGCTGCGCTACGGCACCGACCTGCTCGGCGTCGTGCGGTTCGGCTGGACCGAGACCCAGTCGTTCGACGCCTCCGACCAGGCCACGCTGGTCGCCATCGCCGCGCAGCACTCCGCCGCCCTCGCCCGCGCCCGCCTGTACGACGCCGAGCGGCTCACCTCGCTCACGCTGCAGCGTGCACTGGCTCCCGAGGTGCCCCGGCACGTGGGTGGCGTCAGCATCGGGCTGCACTACCGCGCGGCCGGGATCGGAGCCCAGGTCGGTGGCGACTGGGCCGATGCCTTCACGCTCGCCGACGGGCGGGTCTGCCTGGTGGTCGGGGACGTCATGGGCAGCGGCATCCAGGCCGCCGCCACCATGGGCCGGTTGCGCACCGCGCTGTCGACGCTCGCCCTGCACGAGAGCGACCCCGCCCAGCTGCTGAGCGACCTCGACCGCATGCTGCTCGCCACTCCCGGGGACCCGCTCGCCACGGCGGCGCTCGCCGTGGTCGACCCCGCAGCCACCGCGTTCGAGCTCTACAGCGCCGGGCACCTTCCGGCCCTCGTCGCGCCGTGGGTGGGTGAGGTGCAGCTGGTGACGGCGCCGCAGGTGCCGCCGCTGGGGGTGGGCTGGAGCTCGCAGGGTCTGCGCCCGGCGGGGGTGCGCGTCGAGATGGCGTCCGGGTCGGTGATCGCCCTGTGCTCCGACGGGCTCGTCGAGACGCGGACGGAGTCGATCGACGCCCGGCTGCGGCTGTGGCGATCGGTCGTGCAGTCGCACCTGCCGCTGGGCAACCTCGACGAAGAGGCGCCCGCGCTGGTCGACGCCATGGAAGCGGCCGAGGACGACGACGTCACGCTGCTGCTGGCTCGCCTGCCCTGACCGCAGGACCAAGGTCCGGGCTCGCTCGTCGCGCGTCCTCCGACGATGGGTGCGTGAGCGTCGCCCAGCAGAGCTCGGCGGGCGCGGACCAGCGTGCCCTGACCGCGCTCGACGCCGCCCGCGCTCCCGTCGACGAGGTGCTGCGCGAGCTGGACTCGCGGGAGGGTGGGCTGACCGGCGCCGAGGCCGCCGCCCGGCTCATCCGCTACGGCCCCAACGCGGTGCGCACCCACCGGGTCGCCTGGTGGCAGGTGCTCGGCCGCCAGCTGCGCAGCGCGCTCCTGGCCCTGCTGGCCGGCACCGCCGCCGTCGCCGCGCTGCTCGGTAGCACGACCGAGGCGGCGATCATCGCGCTGATCCTGCTGGCCAGCATCGGGCTCGGGTTCGCCAACGAGTACCGCGCGGCCCGGGCCGCCGAAGCGCTCCACGAGCGCATGCGCCACACCTCCCCCGTGCTGCGCGACGGCGCGCTGGCCCAGGTCGACGTCACGGCGCTCGTCCCGGGCGACGTGGTGCGCCTGTCGATGGGCCAGGTGGTACCAGCCGACCTGCGGCTGCTCGCGGTCGACAACCTCGAGTGCGACGAGAGCCTGGTGACCGGCGAGTCGATGCCGGTGACCAAGCAGGTGGCGGCCGTGCGCGAGAGCCAGCTGGTCGCCGTCCGCTCCTGCGCTCTCATGGGCACCGTCGTCCACGCGGGCTCAGGGACCGGGGTGGTGGTCGCGACGGCGGCCCGCACCGAGTTCGGCCGGATCGCCCTCGACCTCGGGGACGCCCAGCCCGAGACGGCGTTCCAGCTGGGACTGCGGCACTTCTCCGGCTTACTGCTGCGCGTGGCCGGCGTCCTGACGGTGATGATCCTCATCGCCAACCTGGCGCTGCACCGCCCGTTGATCGAGGCCGTGCTGTTCTCCCTCGCCATCGCGGTCGGCATGACGCCGCAGCTGCTGCCTGCCGTCGTCAGCACGAGCCTGGCCATGGGCGCGCGGCAGCTCGAGCAGCTGCGGGTGCTGGTGAAGCGCCTGGTGTGCATCGAGGACCTGGGTGACATCGAGGTGCTGCTGACGGACAAGACCGGCACGCTCACCGACGGCCGGATCTCGTTCGTCGCCGCGCTCGGAGCGGACGGGGACGAGCACTCGGGTGAGGTGGCCCTGCGCCGCGGTCGGCTGTGCGTCACGACCGATGAGGGCGCAGCGGCCGCAGGCACGGTCGACGCCCTGGACGCCGCCCTGTGCGCGGCGGCGGCCCCGGCCCCGGACGCGGTGCGGCTGGCGGACCTGCCGTTCGACCACGAGCGCCGGATGACCAGCGTCCTGATCGAGCAGGCCGGTGAGGTCCGGCTGGTGACCAAGGGGGCGCCCGAGACGGTGCTGACGCGGTGCGTCGAGCTGCCACCCGACGCGAGAACGACCGTGGAGCAACGGTTTCGTGCTGGTGACCGCCTCGTCGCCGTGGCGTCGCGACCCGCCGAGCGCACCACCGCGCTGCGCGAGGACGACGAGCGAGACCTGCGGCTCGACGGCTTCCTGGTGTTCCTCGACCAGCCCAAGGCCACTGCGTCCACCGCCCTGCACCGGCTGGCCGACCTGGGGCTCACGGTGAAGGTCGTCACCGGTGACAACCCGCTGGTGGCCCAGAGCGTGTGCGAGCAGGTCGGCCTGCCGTCCCCGGTCGCGGTGACGGGCGCCGACCTCGACGCCCTGGACGACGCAGCGTTGGCGAGCACCGTGCGCGAGGCCAACGTCTTCGCGCGCGTGACCCCCGAGCAGAAGGCGCGGATCGTGCGGTCGCTGCGCGAGCAGGGGCAGGCCGTGGGCTTCCTCGGCGACGGCGTCAACGACGCCCTCGCCCTGCACGCGGCCGACGTCGGCATCTCGGTCGACAGCGGCACCGACGTCGCGCAGGACGCGGCTGACATCATCCTGCTGGAGAAGGACCTCGACGTGCTCGCCGACGGCATCGCGGGTGGCCGGCGGATCTTCGCCAACACGATGAAGTACGTGCTGATGGGCACGTCCAGCAACTTCGGCAACATGTTCAGCGCGGCCGCGGCGTCCGCCGTCCTGCCGTTCCTCCCGATGCTGCCGGCGCAGATCCTGCTGAACAACCTGCTCTACGACACCGGTCAGCTCTCGATCCCCACCGACCGCGTCGACGCCGAGCAGCTGCTTCGGCCGGCCCACTGGGACATGACCCAGATCCGGCGCTTCATGCTGCTGTTCGGGCCACTCAGCTCGCTGTTCGACTTCGCCACCTTCGCGGTGCTCCTCGGGCTGTTCCAAGCGGCGCCGCCACTGTTTCGCACCGGGTGGTTCATCGAGTCGATGGCCACGCAGGTGCTCGTCGTCTTCGTGATCCGCACCCGACGAAACCCCTTCTGGCGCAGCACTCCCAGTCGATCACTGGCCGGGGCGTGCGTGGCGGTCGTCGCCGCGGCGGTGCTGCTGCCCTACCTGCCGTTCAGCGACCTGGTGGGTCTGGTGGCCCCGCCGCCGACGCTGCTGGCCGTGATGGCCGCCATGGTCGTCGGGTACCTGCTGCTCGTGGACGCGGCCAAGCGGCTGCTCGAGGCAGAGGTGGAGCGCCCGACCGTCGTCCCCCGCCGCGGTCGGCCCCACCGCATCCACCGCCGCGCCGGGCGGTTCAGCCACGGCGCCCGCCTCACTGCGCACTGACCACCCCAGTCCGCCGCCCAGGCCGGTTTGCGCGGCCCCGCAGCGGCCTGGGTGGCGGGGGCGGTTCAGTCGACGATCACCTGGAAGTTGACCGGACGGCTGCCCGGGAACGCCACCCGCCCGGCGGAGTCGACCATCTTGAACCGCACGAAGCAGAAGCCCGCGGACGGCGGCGTCGCCACGTCGACGCTGATGTCGACGAGCTCTCCGGGAGCCGCGGACGGCACCGGGACGTTCGGGATGGTCTGGCACTGCCCGCGTTGCTGCGGCAGGTCGACCCGATGCAGCGAGTAGCCGCGCCACGGCACCGACCCGGCGTTCTTGAACCGCCACACCTTGCGCACGGTCTGGCCGTGGGCGACGTGCGAGCAGTCCGGCAGCGTCAGGTCGGCCACGTACGCAGCGCGATCGCCACTGCGCAACGGCGGTGCGGGCGGTGGGTTCTGTTGCCGCACCGGGCAGTCAGCAGCCGTCGGGCCGGACGCCGCCGGCGCAGCGGGCGCGTCGTGCTGGGTCAGGGCGACGACCCCGACACCCACCAGCACCGCCATACCGGCTGCCGCCCCGGCGAGCACGCCCTTGCGGCGATGGCCCGTGCGGCTCGCAGGAGGCGGCTCCGGCTGCGGCATGGGTTCCGGCTGCGGCATGGGTTCCGGCTGCGGCATGGGCTCCGGCTGCGGCATCGGCTCCGGCTGCGGCATGGGCTCCGGTTGCGGCATCGGCTCGCCCGGCAACGGCGGCTGCGGTGGCTCCCCGGGAGGCGGCTGGACCGCGACGGTGACGCCGGCCCCCACCCCCGCCCGCGCGGTGGCGGCCACCTGCGCCCGAGCCCGCGCCGGCCCGTGCGCCACCGCCACGGCCCGCCGGGCGCTGGCCTGGCCGGCCTGGGCGCACCCGACGGCGGCACTGGCCACCTCCCAGCGGTCGCGGTAGTCGGCCGGGTTGCCGCCGCAGGCCCTGACGAACTCGACGGTGGTCGCCCAGCTCGGCAGCCGGTTGCCCTTCACCGCCTCGTGCAAGGTCGTGTGCGAGATGGCGTGCGACTGCCCCGACATGGTGCGAAACGACGGTGTCCCCACGGACTCCCGCAGCTCGGCGAGCACGGCGGCGAAACCCTCGATCGCTCGCGCCCGTCGCGCTGCAGCTGACTCCCCCACGACCACTCCTCGGTGCCGTTCCGTGTCCGTTCGGTCCCGCTGAGTGAGACCAAACCGGACGTTACCGGCACATCGGCGTCGTGGATAGAGCCGTCGACGGGGAGCACTCCCCATCCGGGAGCGCTCCCCGCCGACGTCCGTGCTACCCCGGGCTCACGACGTGAGCGTGATGCCGCTGTAGTAGTGCTTCAGGATCGTGCTCCAGCTCTTGCCCGCGTTCGCCAGGTCGCGCGAGCCGTACTGCGACATCCAGTTGCCGTCGACCCAGGCGCCGCAAGCGGTCGTCGTCGAGCAGTAGTGCGCCTGCAGGATGTTGCCGCTGCGGGTCATCCGCGTGCCCCACGTTGCATCGACGGCGTTGCTGGTCGACGTCACCGCGGAGCCCGGCTGGTAGACCTGGTCGCTCGTGGTGTCGCGGACGTCGTAGCAGGCGCCCCACGCGGTCTGCCGCGTCGAGTGCAGGGCCCAGTACCAGCCGTAGCTCTTGACCGCCATGGCCCCGGAGCGCAACGACGCCTGCGGCCAGCTGGAGACCCACTCGTTGGGCAGCACGTTCTTGACGTAGGTCTTGAACGCCACGCGGTCGACCCGGCCCAGGTTGACGCGGTAGACGAGGATCGAGCTCGGCAGCGTGGTGTTCGTGCCGTCCGTCTTGCAGCCGGTGGGCGCCGACGACAGCAGCTCGTGCGAGGCGTTGTTGTTCTTCAGCGTCGCGTTGAGGTTGCCCTTCGCACCCGGCGCGAAGTCCTGGTGGGCTCCCGCGAAGTTGCTGTTGTAGTACACGCGCACCGTCTTGCCCGTGCGGTTCCACACCGAGGCGGCGTTGTTCTTGACGCACAGGCCCTGACCGTTGCCGGCGCCCTTGAACTCGTAGCACGACGGCTGGGTGGCGCCGTAGTCGTCGAGGGAGTCGGTGAAGTCCGAGATCGAGCCGGCTTCGTTGCTGTTGAAGTAGTAGCAGAACTCGCCGCTGTTGCAGGCGCCGTCGCGAGCCGCCGCGCTCGCCGGCGAGGCGAACGCGACCGCCCCGCTCGCCACGGCGACGAGACTGACGACGAGCGCGAGCGCGCGCTGGAGCCCGCGGACGGCCGCCCGTGGCGTGCTGTGGTGCATCACTGTTCCTCCGTAGGTGCTGGGTGCTGCTGGTGGTGCTGCTCAGCGGGTGCGGTCACTGCAGTCGCAGGTACTCCTCCCAGGTGTGGATCGCCACGCGCGGGCCGTCGTCCGCCGCGCGGTTGGCGAGGCCGTTGAGGCCGAGGTAGTAGTCGCCCACCTGGTGCTGGGCCGGCGTCGACAGGTCGGTGTCACTGATCGCCACGGCGTGGATGTGCCACGGCCAGTTGCCCTGGCTCGGACTGCGCACCCAAGCGGCGAAACCAACCTGCCGCAACGCCTTCGCGACGGTGCGGCGCCTGGTCGAGGTCATGCCGTCGACGTTGATGTCGACGACACCGCCACCATCGTGCGTACCGGCGGACGTCGGGTCGCCGCCCGGGTTGTACGAGCCCTGGTCGAGGCGCAGCCGGCGACCGAGCAGGGACTCCGCCTCCTTGAGCATCGCGTCGGTGCGGGCGTCGACGACGTACCCGTCACGGGCCACCCGGCCTCCGGGCGCGATGGGGTGCGTCACCGTGAAGCGCCCGGTGCCGAGCGACGTCAGCGAGGTCTTGCCGGGCAGCCCGTTGGCGTCGAGACCCGTGAAGCCCAACGACTGCTGGTACTTGCCGTAGGCCTCGACCGTCTTGCTGCCGAAGTAGCCGTCAACCCAGGTGGCGTCGAGCAGGTGTCTCGCCTGCAGCGCCTGCTCGACGGCGAGCACGCTGGCCCTCGCCCCCGAGGTGAGGGTGTCGTCGGCGCGGCGCGGGTCGATCTGGGCGGCCTTCACCGTGGCCTCCATGTTCACGGTGGGCAGGTCGCTGGCGGCCGCCGGCGTGCTCGCGGCCATTGCCGGGACGCCCGCAGCGAGCGCCAGCACAGCGAGCAGGGCGGGGATCTTCACGGGTCCTCCTGGAGTCGACGGGCCGGACGCCGAGGGGCGTGGTCCGGCGGGAGCGACTCTGGGCTGCCGTCGGCGGTGTCCGGCAGGGACGTGCCCGCGAAGGCGCGTCAGATGGGCCGCTGACCTGCGCAGACGGCCGCGTTGTCAGATTCGCCGTGCCGCTTGCCTGACAGCGCGCAGCGGGTCGGGCAGGATCAGCAGGTGCCCTGGCCCTTCCGGTCGCACTGGCCGTCGTGGTCGACCGACAGCGTGCTGTCGATCGCCTCGCGCGGCTCGCTGCTGTCGATCGCCTCGCACGGCTCGGTGCTCTCGATCGGCAGCCTCGGCTCGATCGCCTCGGCGGGCAGCGTGTGCTCGGTGGCATCCGCCCTGAGCGCGGGCGCGTGGATGTCGTTCGGGTCACTGGCGAGCTACCAGTCCAACCACTCGCTGTTGTCGCACCAGTCGGGCGGCTCCGTGCTGTCGAGCCAGTCGCAGGGCGGCGTCCGGACGCGACGGTCACACCGCGACGCGGCGCCCGCCGTCCGCCCCGCCGTCACGCTCGGCGTGGCTGCGGTGAGTGCCCTGGCGTGGTGGTTCGTGCGCCGCGCCCCCAGCGGGCCTCAGTAGCCGGGCGCCGTGCGTGGCCAGGGCGCGAGCCGCTCGAGCTGCGCGGCGAGTGCGAGCAGCAGCGGCTCCGCGCCGTCCGGGCCGACGAGCTGGACCGCGAGCGGTGTACCGGTGCGCGGGTGGATCCCCGCAGGCACGGTCATCGCGGGGTAGCCGGCGAAGTTCCACGGCGCGGCGTACGGCGCGTAGCGGACGTTCGCGGCGAACACCCGGGGCCAGCCCCGCCGCCCCCACCGGGCTGCCGCGATGGGCGGCGTCGCCAGGGCCGGTGTCACCAGGACGTCCGTGCGTGCGAAGAAGTCCGCCAGCCGGGAGCGGAAGGCCGCCCGCTGCTCGGGCCGCACGAGTCCGCGCCGGCGCACCACGTCACCCCACGCCGCGTGGCCACGGACGGCCGGGTCGAGCCGTGACCGGTCGAGGCCGTCCGCGTCGTACGAGGCACCGCCGACCCACCGCGCGAGCACCGGCAGCGGGTTGGCGGGGTAGGGCGGGTCGTCGCGGCGCACCTGGTGCCCCTGGGCAGCGAGCTGGCCCGCAATCCGCTCGACCGCCGCCACGTGCTGCCGGTCGCGCCGCGCACCCGTCACCGGCGAGGTCGTCGACACGGCCACGCGCAGCGCCGTCGCCGGCTCGTCGACGTCCGCGAGGTCCGGCCGCCCGGCCATCACCGACAGCAGCAGGGCGGCGTCGCGCACCGTGGTGGTGAGCGGGCCGTTCTCGGCCATGCCGTACCAGTCGTTCGCGCCGATACCCGCCGGGACGACGCCGGTGCCCGGCTTGATGCCGACGAGGCCGCAGCAGGCGGCCGGGATCCGGATCGACCCCATGCCGTCGTTGCCGTGACCCACCGGCACCAGACCGGCCGCCACCGCAGCCGCGGTGCCCCCCGACGAGCCACCGGCCGTCCGGTCGGGGGCCCACGGGTTGCGGGTGATGCCGAACGCGGAGTCCGTGGCGCCGAAGACGCACAGCTCGGGCGTGCGGGTGAGGCCGACGACGACGGCTCCGGCGTCGCGCAGCCTGCGCACCACCGGGTGATCGGCGGCCTGTGGCGTCTCGGGGCTGGCGAGGCTGCCGGCGCGCATCGGCTCGCCGGCCACCGGCACGTTGTCCTTGACCGCCACCGGCACACCGGCCAGGGGCAGGTCGGCCAGGTCGGGGCGCTGCGCCACAGCCCGGGCCTCAGCGAGTGCTCGTTCACCGCGGACGACCTGGAACGCCCCGAGTGCGGCGTCGTGCCGGGCGATCCGGTCGAGCGCCGCCCCGACGGCGGCCTCGGGCGTCAGCCGCCCGGCGCGCACGTCGTCGGCGATCTCGGCTGCGGTGCGGTGGGTGCTCACGAGGGGAGCGTACGGGGCGGGACGGCGCGGGCCCGGCCCTCCGTCGAGGAGGGCCGGGCTCGGATGGAGCCGCCTAAGGGAATCGAACCCTTGACCTACGCATTACGAGTGCGTCGCTCTGGCCGACTGAGCTAAGGCGGCAGCGCCCCCAGGGGGGCACGAGCATCGAGTATAGGGGGCGCGGGCGCCTCGCGCGGACCAGGCCCGACGTGCGCCTCGCGGGCGACGGCCTCAGGAGCAGCGCAGCCCGTCGTCCGGCACCGTGCCGCGCAGCAGGTAGGCGTCGACGGCCTTGTCGACGCACCGGCTGCCCCGCATGTAGGCGGTGTGGCCGTCGCCCTCGTAGGTCACCAGATGACCGTCGGACAGCTGCTGGGCCAGGCCCTGCGCCCACTCGTACGGCGTGGCGGGGTCGCGCGTCGTGCCGACGACGACGATCGGCGGGCTGCCGGGGGCGGCGATCTTCTCGGGGTGGCCGTCACCCTCCACCGGCCAGTACGCGCACGGCAGCTGGCTCCAGTCGAGGAAGGCACCCCAGGTGGGCGCGGCCTTCTCGTAACGCGGCAGCGACTGCTCGACGCCGGCCAGGCCGCCGCGGTCGGGCCGGTCGAGGCAGTTGACGGCGTAGATCACGGTGTTCTGGTTGGACGTGTAGTGACCGTCACCACTGCGGTCGGCGTACGCGTCCGCGAGCTGCAGCAGCGCCGCGCCGCTGCCGCCGAACGCCTGGTCGAGCGCCGCGCGCAGCGTCGGCCAGTAGCCCTGGTCGTACATCGCGACGGCGATGCCGAGGCTCCCCCAACCCTCCGTGAGGGGCCGCCCGGGGTCGCCCGTGGGCAGCGGCTGCGCGTCGAGCGACGACAGCAGGTCGCGCAGCCGTTGCATGCCGCGGTCGACGTCGGTGCCCACCGGGCAGCCGCGCTGCTTCACGCAGTCGGCGACGAATGCCCGCGTGGCCTGCTCGAAACCCTTCGCCTGGCCGAGGTTGACCTCGTCTGCGGTGAGCGACGGGTCGATCGCGCCGTCCAGCACCATGCGGCCGACGTTGCGCGGGAACAGCTGCGCGTACGTCGCGCCCAGGAACGTGCCGTACGACTTGCCGAGGTAGAACAGCCGCTTGTCACCGAGCGCGGCGCGCAGGATGTCGATGTCGCGCGCGGCCTCCGGCGTGCTCACGTGGGCGAGCAGCTCTCCCCCGCCGGCCTCACAGCGCTGGGCGAGCTGCTTGAAGAGGTCGACGGTGCTGGAGATCTCCGCGGACGTGTCGGGCGTCGGGTCTGCGGCGAGCAGCTGGTCGGTCTGGGCGTCGGTGAGGCACTTCAGCGGTGCGCTCTCGCCGACGCCGCGCGGGTCGAACCCGACGACGTCGAAGCTGCGCCGGGCGGCGTCGCTGATGACGGCTCGGGCGGCCCGCGCGTAGTCGACGCCCGAGCCACCCGGGCCGCCCGGGTTGATCACCAGCGAGCCGAGCCGCTGGTCGGACTTGCCGGCCGGAAGCCGGATGACGGCCAGCTCGATCGTCGCGCCGCCCGGGTCGGCGTAGTCGACCGGCACCGTGAGCTTCGTGCACTCGAAGTCGCCGCCGCACCCGCGCCACGACAGCTTCTGGCTGTAGAAACGGTCGAGGCCGCTCGGCACGGGCGCGGCCGACACCGTCGCGGCGTTGGGGTTGCGCGACGGGTCGGCGGACTCGGCGTCGCCGCCTGAGCAGGCCGCGAGGCCCAGCGCCGCAGCGGTGACGAGGGCTGCGAAGACCCTGCGCTTGCCTCGCACCATGGTTGCCCGTCCCCTCGCCGGGGCACCTCGGCCACCGGACCGCTCGCCCGTCACCAGACCGTACCTCGCGCTCACGCCGGCAGCCGCAGACGCACGGCCATCGCCTCGAGCGCCAGCAGCGGCGCGACGTTGGCGCCGATGCGTTCGCGGGCGTCGCGGATGGCATCCATGCACTGCACCGCCTGCGCCGGGCTCAGTCGCTGAGCCAGCCGCTCGACGTCCGGGCGCATCTCGGCGTTGACCAGCTCGGCGGCCGGATCGGCGTGCACCACCAGGACGTCTCGGTAGAGCGAGAGAAGGTCGAGCAGCGAGCGATCGATCATGTCGCGCACGAAGCGCGTCGCCCGACGCTTCTGGTTGTCAGCGAGGGTCTTGAGCTGAGCTCGCACGTGCAGTGGTTGGGTGCGCGCGTCGGGGTCGGCGCCCAGAGCCCGGAGCAGGTCGGTGCGCTCGCGGGCGTCGCGCTCGGTCGTGGCGTCCTCGGCCTCGGCCTTCGCGGTGTCGAGCAGCTGGGCCGCGTGCAGCACGGCCTCGCCCACGCTGCGCAGCCGCAAGGGCACCTGCAGCACCTCGCGCCGCCGGATCCGCGACTGCTCGTCGGTGGCCAGGCGACGCGCCATACCGATGTGGCTCTGCGCGGCCCGGGCGGCGAACACCGCCATCTGCGGGTCGACGCCGTCGCGCTCCACGAGCAGCGCGGCCACGGCCTCCGGCGGCGGCGTGCGCAGGCCGACGTGGCGGCAGCGGCTGCGAATGGTGACCAGAACGTCGTCGGCGCTCGGCGCGCACAGCAGCCACACCGTGCGGGCGGTCGGCTCCTCGATGGCCTTGAGCAGCGCGTTGCCGGAGTGCTCCGTGAGCCGGTCGGCGTCCTCGACGACGATGACGCGCCACCGGCCCACGGACGGGCTGCGCTGAGCCACCGAGATGAGGTCGAGGGCCTGCTGCCGGTTGATGATGACGCCCTCGGTGCGCAGCGTCGTCACGTCGGCGTGGCTGCCCGCGAGCACGGTGTGACAGGCGTGGCACCGGCCACAACCCGCCTCGTTCTCCTGGCACAGCAACGCGGCGGCGAACGCCCGGGCGGCGATCGAGCGACCCGACCCCGGGGGGCCGGTGAACAGCCAGGCGTGCGTCATCGCGGCGCCGTCGGTGCGGGCCGACTGCACTGCACGGGTCAACACCTCGACCGTCGGCTGCTGGCCGACGACCTCGTCCCAGACGCTCACCGGTCGTCCTGCTCCCCGAGACCGAAGATCTCGTCCTCGAGCGCGACGACGTCCGGATCGCGGCGCGAGCGGCGCCGCGGCTTCCTCGCCGGGGTCGACGCCGGCGGCGCCGTGACCTTGGGCAAGGGCGCCGTGACGTCGACCGGCGCCTGCACGATCGTCTGATCGAGCCGATCGGCGGCCTGGTCGGGTGCTCGATCGAGCGGTTGCGCGGCCTGGCTGCGCTCCTCGGCGCGTCGACGCGCGGCGTCGGCTGCCTGTTGAGCGGCCAGCTCGGCTGCCTGCTGCTCGGCGCGCGCCCGCTCCTGCGCCTCGCGCCGCTCGCGCTCTTGCCGCTCGACGGCCTCGCGCGCGGCGCGCTCCGCCTGCTCGCGGGCCTCCTGCTCCGCGCGCAGGCGCTCAACCTGCTCCCGCTCCTGCGCCTCGCGCCGCTCGCGTTCTTCTCGCTCGGCAGCCTCGCGGGCCGCTCGCTCAGCCCGCTCCGCGGCCTCACGCGCCTCGCGCTCCTCGCGGGCCGCGCGCGCCACCGGCGACTCGGGCAGCACGCCCTGCAACCGCGCCACGACCTGCTCGTGAAGGTGTTGCGGGTCCAGCGCCGCGTCGAGCACGAGATACCGCGACGGCGCACGGCGGGCCAGCTCGAGGAACCGCTCGCGGATGCGGCCGTGGAACTCGTCGGACTCCGACTCCAGCCGGTCGTGCTCGTCACCGCGCCGGCTGCGGCCCTCGTGCGGCTCGACGTCCAGCACGACGGTGAGGTCGGGCGTCAGGCCCTGGGTCGCCCAGCGCGACAGCTGCGCCACCTCGGCCGTCCCGAGGTCACGACCGCTGCCCTGGTAGGCCACGGAGGAGTCGACGAACCGGTCGCTGACGACGATCTCGCCGTCCTCGAGCGCGGGGCGCACGACGCTCTCGACGTGGTGGGCGCGGTCGGCGGCGAACAGCAGCGCCTCGGCTCGGGCGGTCAGCGGCTCGCCGTGCAGCAGCACCTCGCGCAGCCGGTGGCCGACGGGCGTGGCGCCGGGCTCGTGCGTGAGCCGCGCGCGGTAGCCCTGCTCGTGGAGCCACTCACCCAGCAGCCGCACCTGGGTGGACTTGCCGGCGCCGTCGCCACCCTCGAAGACCACGAAGCGCCCCGGATAGGGGTCGCGCCGGGCCGGCGGGTGGTGCAGGTGACGCTGCCGCATCGCCTGCACCAGGTCAGTGACCAACGAGACACCCGGCCGGTCGTCCATCTGGCGGAACGCCACCAGGCCGATGGCCATCGCGATCAGCCCGGCCAGCAGGAACGTGGCCATCACCCCGGTGTAGGTCAGGCTGACGTCGTCGGTGAGGTGCACGGTGTGGGGCAGGCCCAGGCCCTTCGAGAACCCCGCCGCCACGACCGGGCCGATGGCCAGCACGGAGATGAGCACGACGCGCACCATCGACTGCACGAACGCGAACGTGCGGCCGCGGACGTCGTCGCCAACCTCCAGCCCGAGCAGCGTGTAGCCCGTGACCCACGCCGCGCCGGCACAGGCTCCCAGGCCCAGGGTGAAGAACACCGCCAGCGCGATGTTCGGCACCAGCGACATCAGCACCAGCCAGCCACCGGCTGCACCGATCGACAGGCCGAAGAGCCGCCGGCGCGAGAACTCCGCGAGCAGCCGCGGTGCGATCCACATGCCCGCCGCCATGCCCACGAACACCGCCCCGAACAGGACGCCGTAGCCCGGCGGCCCGGCACCGAGCGCGCCGACGAAGCTCTGGGCCAGGCCGATGACGAAGCCGCCCGCAGCGAACGCACCGAGCATGCCGAGCACCAGGCCGCGGACGAGCGGCGTGCTGCCGATGTACCTCCAGCCTTCGACGGCCGTGCGCAGGATCGACTCCTGACGCTCGGCGTGCGACACCTTCTCAGGGAAGTCCAGGCGCCAGATCACCGCGGCGGACACCAGGTAGGTCAGCGCGTCGACGTACAGCGCCAGGTAGGTCGGGTGGCCCTGGAAGTGCGGCACGACGCCGTCCACCATGCCGCTCACCAGCGACAGGCCGGAGAAGGCGACGGCGGCCAGCGGGGCCGAACCGTACGTGACCACCAGGCTCAGCTGGTTGGCGGCCTCGAGCCGGCGTCGCGGCACCAGGTTGGGCACCGTGGCGTCCTTGGCCGGCATCCAGAACAGGCCAACGACCTCGACCAGCACCGTAGCGACGTACAGCCACCACAGCGTGCCCACGAGGGGGATGGAGCAGAAGAGCAGGAAGCGCAGCACGTCGCCGTACACGAGCGTCCAGCGGCGCGGCAGGCGGTCGGCCACCACGCCCGCGAGGGGGCCGAAGAACACGGCTGGGGCCAGGCGCAGGATGAAGACGCCGGAGACGGCGAGCAGCTTGGCCGCGGGCGTCTGCGGGAGCGCGGCGGCCAGCGCGGTGGTGGCGAGCAGGCCGAGCCAGTCGCCGAAGCTCGACAGGCCCAGCGCGAGCCACAGGCGGCGGAACGGCGTGATGGCCAGCACCGCGCGCACGTCGTGGTCGGGCACGGGGTCGGCCGGGGGGTCGGCCGGCGCACCGGAGGCCCCCGCGCCCAGGGGCTCGGAGGGGGTGCTCGCGCTCATGTCCGCCACGTCGGAAGCCTACGGGAGGCAGCCGACACCGCTCACGCCCTCAGCGGTGCGGGCCTCCTCGTGGGGAGGATCACTGCATTCGTGCGTGACCACTGGGGCACCCTGCTGCCATAGGAAGGCGACGGGGTGCCCCCGCGCCAAAAGACGGGAGAGGGCTCAGGTGGATTTCTTCGCCGTCGTCTTCTTGGCGGTCGTCTTCTTGGCGGTCGTCTTCTTGGCCGTCGCCTTCTTGGCGGTGGTCTTCTTGGCGGCGGCCTTCTTGGTGCCGCGCTTCTTCACCGGGCCGCGGGCGCGCTTGTCGGCGAGCAGCTCGGCGGCGCGCTCGAGGGTGATGGACTCCGGGTCGTCGTCCTTGCGCAGCGTGGCGTTGACCTCGCCGTCGGTGACGTAGGGGCCGAAGCGGCCCTCCTTGACCACGACCGGGCCGCCCGACACCGGGTCGTCGCCCAGCTCGCGCAACGGCGCGGTGGCCGCCTGCCCCCGCCCGCGCTTGGGCTGGGCGTAGATCGCCAGCGCTTCGGCGAGGGTGAGGTCGAACAGCTGGGACTCCGAGGCGAGCGAGCGCGAGTCCGTGCCCTTCTTCAGGTAGGGCCCGTAGCGGCCGTTCTGGGCCGTGATCTCCTCACCGGACTCCGGGTCGACACCCACGACGCGCGGCAGCGACAGCAGGCGCAGCGCGTCCTCGAGCGTCACCGTCTCGGGCGACATGTCCTTGAACAGGCTCGCCGTGCGGCCGCGCGGCTTGGCGGCCGCCTTCTTCGCGGTCTTCTTGGCCGCCTTCTTCGCCGGCTTCTCCGGCTCCTGCGTGTCGCCCTCGACGGCTTCCTGCGCCTGCGGCTCCTCGTCGTCCTCCACCAGCTCGGTGACGTAGGGGCCGTACCGGCCGGCCTTGACGACGATCGTGCGGCCGGACGCCGGGTCGTCGCCCAGCACGCGACCCTCGTCGCCGCCCATGGTGAGCAGCTCGCGGGCCATCTCGACGGTCAGCTCGTCCGGCGGGACGTCGTCCGGCACCGTCGCGCGGCGCGGCTCGCCGTCCTCACCGGTCACCTCGACGTACGGGCCGTACCGGCCCACGCGCAGCACGACGCCCTCGCCGATCGGGACGGTGCTGATCTCGCGGGCGTCGATCTCGTCGAGGTCACCCGCGAGGTCGCGCAGACCCTCGAGAGCGGAGTCGGCGTCCCCGAAGTAGAAGCGCTGCAGCCACGCCGAGCGCTGCTCCTCGCCGTCGGCGATGCGGTCGAGGTCGCTCTCCATCGCCGCGGTGAAGTCGTAGTCGACGAGGCGGCCGAAGTGCTCCTCCATCAGCCGCGTGACGGCGAACGCGACCCACGAGGGCACGAGCGCGTTGCCGCGCTGCCACACGTAGCCGCGGTCGATGATGGTCGAGATCGTCGAGGCGTACGTCGAAGGGCGGCCGATCCCCCTCTCCTCCAACGCCTTCACCAGGCTCGCCTCGGTGTAGCGGGGCGGCGGGCTGGTCTCGTGGCCGACGGCCTCGAGGTCGCGCGAGGTGACGGCGTCGCCCTGGGCCAGCTGCGGCAGGCGCCGCTCGGCGTCGCGCTCGTCGTCCCCGCGCTGCTCGTCGCGGCCCTCCTCGTACGCCGCGAGGAACCCGCGGAACGTGATGACCGTGCCGCTGGCGCTGAACTCCGCCTCGCGGCCGTCCGACGCCGTCGCCGCCAACCGCACGGACGCCGTCGACCCGCGCGCATCGGCCATCTGGCTGGCGACCGTGCGCTTCCAGATGAGCTCGTAGAGGCGGAACTCGTCACCGCGAAGCTGCCCCGAAACCTGTGCGGGAGTGCGGAACCGGTCGCCGGCGGGGCGGATCGCCTCGTGCGCCTCCTGCGCGTTCTTCGACTTGCTGGCGTAGACGCGCGGCTTGTCCGGCACGTACTCGGGGCCGTACAGGTCGGCCGCCTGCGAGCGCGCCGCCGTCAGCGCCTCGTTCGACAGCACGGTGGAGTCGGTACGCATGTAGGTGATGTAGCCGTTCTCGTACAACGACTGCGCGACGCGCATGGCCTGGCGCGACGAGAACCGCAGCTTGCGGCTGGCCTCCTGCTGCAGCGTCGACGTCGTGAACGGCGCGGCCGGACGACGTGTGTAAGGCTTCTCCTCGACGCTGCGCACCGTGACGGGCGCGCTCTCGAGCGCGCCGACCAGGCTGCGTGCGGCGGACTCGTCGAGGTGGACGACGGCGCGGGCGGAGTCCTTGAGCCGACCCAGGTCGTCGAAGTCCTTGCCCGTGGCCACCCGCGCGCCGTCGACGGCGGTGAGCCGGGCCGTGAAGGCGGAGGCCTCGGCGTCCACTGCGGGGGCGAAGTTGCCGAGCAGGTCCCAGTAGGACGCTGCCCGGAACGCCATGCGCTCGCGCTCGCGCTCGACCACCAAGCGGGTCGCGACCGACTGCACCCGGCCGGCCGACAGGTTGCGCCGCACCTTGCGCCACAGCACCGGCGAGACCTCGTACCCGTAGAGGCGGTCGAGGATCCGCCGGGTCTCCTGGGCGTCGACGAGCCGGTCGTCGATGTCGCGCGTCGTCTCGAGGGCACGCTGCAGCGCTTCGCGGGTGATCTCGTGGAACACCATGCGCTTGACCGGCACCTTGGGCTGCAAGGCCTCCAGCAGGTGCCACGCGATGGCCTCACCCTCGCGGTCCTCATCGGTGGCGAGGTAGAGCTCGTCCGCGTCCTTCAGCAGCCGCTTGAGCTCAGCGACCTTCTTCTTCTTGTCGCTGTCGACGACGTAGTAGGGCTCGAAGCCGTGGTCGACGTCGACCGCGAACTTGCCGAACGGGCCCTTCTTCATGTCCGACGGCAGCTCCGACGGCTGTGGGAGGTCGCGGATGTGGCCGACGCTGGCCTCGACGTCGTAGCCCTCGCCGAGGTAGCCGGCGATGGTCTTGGCCTTGGCCGGGGACTCGACGATCACGAGCCTGCGGCGAGTGGAGCTCGACGACGTGGCCACGCTTCTCCTTACCTTCTGCTCCCGGCGCGAGGTGCGCAGGAGCACGATGCAGCCGACCGCGAACAGGGTCGACCGGGCACGACGGTAACGCCGCGTGGCCGGTGATAGGCAATCCGGGGTCCCCGGACCCCGCGTGTCGACGGTCGGATCGCCGTCATGAGCGGGTCAGCAGGCCGTCGGCCACCAGGTGCCGGACGTCGGCCAGCAGCCGACCGCGCAGCTCGGCCTCGGGCTCGTCGAGCAGCACCGCGAGCACCCCGACGATCTGCCCGACGGCGAGCTCGCCGTCGCACGCGCCCACGAGGCCGGCCAGCGCGGTGTCGGCGCGCACCGCCCGCTGCAGGCCGCCGCCCTGGCGCAGCAGGATCACGGTGGGGTCGGGCTCGCCGGGGCGGCCGTGGCGCTCCTCGGTGACGTCCGGCGCGACGACGAGCCGCTCGGCCAGCAGGGCGTCGTCCGGCGTCGCGCGCAGCCAGGTCTCGGCGTCCAGGACGGCGCTGACGACCGGGCCCATGGGGCCGCGCAGGGGGCCGTGCACCTCCTCGAGCCGCTGCCACGGGGCGGGCGACCGGCGCAGGGTGACGACGCCGAAGCCGACCGCCTCGACGCCCCGCTGCTCGAAGTCCTCGAGCCAGGCGGCGACCAGCGCGTCGTAGGCCGGCGTGCCGGGGTGGTGGCCGCCGTCGCGGGCCCAGGTCTCGGCGTACTGCGCAGGGTCCTGCACCTCGCGCTGCACCACCCACGCCTGCACGTCGTCGGGCAGGCACCCCGCCACGCGCTCCTGCCACGGCACGCCGGCGTGGTGCTCCCAGTTGCCGAGCAGCTGGGCCACGCCGCCGTCGCGCAGCAGGGCGCCGACGTCGCTCACCAGGCGCTGCACCACCGCGTCGCCCGCCAGGCCGCCGTCGCGGTACTCGAACACCGGGACGCCCTCGACGCGCGGCGTGATCACGAAGGGCGGGTTGCTGACGACGAGGTCGAACGTGCCGGCGTCCGCGGCCAGCGGCTCGAGCAGGCTGCCGTGGCGCAGGTCGAGGGAACGTCCCGCGAAGGGGCCGTCGGCGGCGGCGTTGAGCGCGGCGTTGAAGGTGGCGAACGCGAGCGCCCGCGCCGAGACGTCGGTGGCCACGACGGACGACGCGTGGCGCGCGGCGTGGAACGCCTGCACCCCGCAGCCGGTGCCGACGTCCAGGGCGCGCCCGACCGGCTGGCGGGGCGTCCACTGGGCGAGCGTGGCCGACGCGCCGCCGACGCCGAGCACGTGGTCGGGCTGCAGCGGACCGCCGGTCGCCAGCTCACTGAGGTCGGAGGCCAACCACCACGCGGCGTCGTCGGCGGCGTAGGGGCGCAGGTCGACCAGGGGGCGCACGGCGTCGTCCGGTGCGCTGCCGGCGGCGGCCACCAGGCCGCACCCCTGAGCGCCCGCGCTGCCGGTGAGCGGCAGAGCGGCGTCGAGCTCGGCCACGGTGGCGGTGTCGCCGAGGACGAAGAGGCGCACGAGCGTGGCGAGCGGCGACGGGCGCGTGGCCAGCACCCGGCGAGCGGCGGTCGGCTGCTCGCGGTGCAGCGCCGCAGCGGCCACGGGGCCGAGCAGCGCGTCGACCGCCTCGACCGTGAACGGCGCGAGGTCGGCGGCGAGGTCGCGGGCGGTGGCGACGTCCAGGCGGGGTGGGGCGGTCACGACGGCGAGGCTAGCCGGACGCCGGCAGCTGGCCGCCCGCGCATCTCGAGGCTTGCGCTCGCTTGTCGAGGGGTGCACCCCTCGGCAAGCGGAGTGTCACCCACTGAACGTGATCAACGGGGNAAAGGCCAGCGCCCCCGGCGGGGGCCGGGGGCGCTGGGTGGAGCAGGTGGAGCAGGTGGGTCGTCAGCGGGTGGTCGTGCTCACCTGGTCCTCGACGGCCTCGCCGGGGCCGGTGCTCGCCGTGCCCTCGTCGTCGACCTGCGGGACGTCGTCGCCGCCGTCCGTGGAGTCGTCACCGAAGGAGATGTCGCGGCGCTTGGAGATCGCCACCATCACGACGATGATCAGCGCTGCCACCCCGGCGATCGCGTAGCGGATCGGGCCGCTCGCGTGCTGGCCCACCGTGAGCTGCACGATGGCGGGGGCGATGAGCACCGACACCAGGTTCATCACCTTGATGAGCGGGTTGATCGCGGGACCAGCGGTGTCCTTGAACGGGTCGCCGACCGTGTCACCGATCACCGTGGCGGCGTGCGCGTCAGAGCCCTTGCCGCCGAAGTTGCCGTCCTCGACGATCTTCTTCGCGTTGTCCCAGGCACCACCGGAGTTGGCCAGGAACACCGCCATGAGCACGCCCGCCGCGATCGCACCGGCGAGGTAGCCGGCGAGCGGGCCGATGCCGAGACCGAAGCCGACGGCGATGGGCGCCATCGCCGCCATGAGGCCGGGCGTGGCCAGCTCGCGCAGCGAGTCGCGGGTGCAGATGTCGACGACGCGCCCGTACTCCGGACGCTCGGTGCCCGCCATGATCCCGGGGTGCTCGCGGAACTGGCGGCGCACCTCGAAGACGATCGCGCCGGCCGCGCGGGTGACCGCGTTGATCGCCAGGCCGGAGAACATGAACACCACGGCCGCACCGAGGATCACGCCGAACAGGTTCGACGGCGTGATGACCTGGAAGTCCAGCAGCGCCACGCGGGCGGCGGTGGTGAGCTGCTCCGGGCTGACGCCGGCGTCCTGGATCGCGGTGCTGGCGGCGTCCGTGTAGCTGCCGAACAGCGCCGTGGCCGCGAGCACCGCCGTGGCGATCGCGATGCCCTTGGTGATCGCCTTGGTGGTGTTGCCGACGGCGTCGAGCTCGGTGAGGATCTGCGCGCCCTCGTCGTGCACGTCGCCGGACATCTCGGCGATGCCCTGAGCGTTGTCGCTCACCGGGCCGAAGGTGTCCATCGCGACGATGACGCCGACGGTGGTGAGCAGGCCGCAGCCCGCGAGCGCGATGAGGAACAGCGACAGGATCACGGTGCTGCCACCGAGCACGAAGGCCAGGTAGACCGCGCCGCCGATGATGACGGCGGTGTAGACCGCGGACTCCAGGCCGACGCCGATGCCCGACAGCACGACGGTGGCCGCACCGGTGAGCGACGTGCGGGCGACGTCCTTGGTGGGGCGGTCCTCGGTGCCGGTGAAGTAGCCGGTGAGCCACAAGATGATGCCGGCGAGCACGATGCCGAGCGCGACGGCGGCGGTGGCGACCAGGCGCGGGTCGCCCTGCAGCGTCGTGACGGTGTCGCCGGCGTTCGTCAGCTCCGCGAACGACGACGGCAGGTAGAGGAACGCCGCGATGCCGCAGAGCACCGCCGAGATCGCCGCGGAGATGTAGAAGCCGCGGTTGATGGCCGTCAGGCCGCTCTCGCCGGCGCGCGGCTTGACGATGAAGACGCCGAGCACCGCGGTGAGCGCGCCGATGGCCGGCACGATGAGGGGGAAGACCAGACCGGCGTCGCCAAAGGCCGCCTTGCCGAGGATCAGCGCCGCGACGAGCGTCACGGCGTAGGACTCGAACAGGTCGGCGGCCATGCCCGCGCAGTCGCCGACGTTGTCACCGACGTTGTCGGCGATCGTGGCGGCGTTGCGCGGGTCGTCCTCGGGGATGTTCTGCTCGACCTTGCCGACCAGGTCGGCGCCGACGTCCGCGGCCTTGGTGAAGATGCCGCCGCCGACCCGCATGAACATCGCGAGCAGCGCGGCGCCGAAGCCGAAGCCCTCGAGCACCTTGGGTGCGTCGCCCTTGTAGATCAGGACGACGATCGAGGCGCCCAGCAGGCCGAGGCCGACCGTGGCCATGCCCACCGTGCCGCCGGTGCGGAAGGCGACCCGCATGCCGCCGTCGCGGTCACCGTGGCGGGCCGCCTCGGCGACGCGCACGTTGGCGCGCACCGCGAGGGACATGCCGAGGTAGCCGATCGCCGCCGAGAACAGCGCGCCGAGCACGAAGAACCCGGAGCGGCCGAACCGCACTCCGGAGCTGTCGGCCGGCAGCGCCAGCAGCAGGAAGAACACCACGACGACGAACGCCGCGAGCGTCTTGAACTGCCGCGCGAGGTACGCCGAGGCGCCCTCCTGCACCGCGCGCCCGATCTCCTGCATCCGCTCGGTGCCTTCGCTCGCGGCGAGCACCTGGCGACGGAAGGTCACTGAGACGACGAGCGCCAGCACCGCGATCACCGCGACGACGACGACGTAGGTCAGGTTGGAGCCAGAGATGGTGGCACCCGTAGCGGCCTGGGTCAGCCCGCGCATTCGCGTCCTCCTAGACGTGGGGACGTCCCCTTCGCGGGTCGGCGCGCACGCTCTCGACACGCCGCACGGGGGGACGTTCGTGACGGACTGTATCGGTGGGGACTACGTGGCGGAAGCGATCCGGGGCGCGGATCTGCAACGACGTCACGGATCAGCGCGACCACACCAGGCGCAGGGCGGGGCGTCCTCGCCGCGGGACGACGCTCACGTCGTGCGTCAGACCCGCCAGGACGGCGCGCAGCAGCGCGTCCTCGCCGACGTCAGAGGACCTCGGGACGTCGGTCACCGGCGCGACCCAGGCCACCAGGTCACCGGCGGGGTCGGCGTCGTCGAGCTCGAGGGTCACGGCGTCGCGTCCGGCCGCAGCTCGCAGGGCCAGAGCGCACGCCTCGCCGACGGCCTGGCGGACCGACTCGACCTGCTCCTCAGCCCAGCCGGCGCGGCGGGCCACCGTGACGGCAACCAGTCGTGCCGTGCGCACGTGCACGGGCAACGGCTGGAACGACAGGCGCACCGTGGTGCCCTGCGGTTCGGCCGTCTCGGCCACGGTCCCCCCTCCCTGGGGCGCGACGACACCCCGCTCCGTGTGGGGCGGCGCGCCGTCGGGCTCAGGCGCCGGCGTCAGACGGCTGCGAGGCCAGCGCCTCGTCGACCGAGTCGTGGATCGCGAAGACCTTGGTGAGACCGGTGATGCGGAAGACCTTCAGCACGCGCTCCTGGGAGCAGACCAGGTGCAGCGAGCCACCCTGGGTGCGCACCCGCTTCAGGCCGCCGACGAGCACGCCCAGGCCGGTGGAGTCCAGGAACTCCACGCCCTGCATGTCGACCACCAGGTGATGGTGCCCGGCGGCGACGAGGGTGTTGAGCTGGTCGCGCAGCGCGGGAGCGCTGTACACGTCGATCTCGCCGCTGACCTCGACGATCATGCGGCCGCCCTGCTCACGCGTACCCACCGACAGATCCACAGTTCCTCCAGAGCCGATCGTCACTGCGCGCCATCTAACCACTGCAGCGCGCTACCGCCCACCGGCGGACCGGCGCCCGCCTCACCGCGCCCCCGGCAGGTCGTCCGCGGGTCGCCGCAGGAGCGACCATAGACGAGTGCCCGCCACCCCGCCTGCCGTCGTGCCCCCAGGTGACTCACGCCTGCTCGGGCTCGTGCGCGGCGCCGGTCGGCGCGACGACCGGGTGCGGCACGTGGAGCGGCTCGCGGCCCGCGCGGGACGCCGGTCGGCCTGGCCCGCGTGGGCCGACGCCGAGGTGGTGGAGGCGCTGCGGGGGCAGGGGATCGAGCAGCCCTGGGAGCACCAGGCCCGAGCCGCGGACCTCGTGCACGCCGGCGAGCACGTGGTGCTCGCCACGGGCACGGCCAGCGGGAAGTCGCTCGCCTACCTGCTGCCCGCACTCACTGCGGTGCGCCGCGAGCGTGGGACGGGGCTCGGGGCGCGGCGGCCCACGGCCTTGTACCTCGCTCCGACCAAGGCGCTGGCCGCCGACCAGCTGGCGCGCGTGGAGTCCCTGCGGCTGCCGGGCGTGCGGGCCGCGACGTACGACGGCGACACGGCGCCTGACGAGCGGCGCTGGATCCGCGACCACGCCTCGTTCGTGCTGACCAATCCCGACCTGCTGCACCACTCCCTGCTGCCGGGACACGAGCGCTGGGCGCGGTTCCTGCGCGGACTCGAGGTCGTCGTCATCGACGAGTGCCACCACTACCGCGGCGTGTTCGGCGCTCACGTGGCCGCTGTGGTGCGGCGGCTGCGGCGGATCGCGGCGCGGTACGGCGCGTCGCCGACGTTCGTCCTGGCTTCGGCCACGGTGTCGGCGCCGGCTGAACACGCCGGGCGGCTCACCGGGCTGACCGTCACGCCCGTGACGGACGACGCCTCGCCCCGCGGCCAGCTCGACGTCGTGCTCTGGGAGCCGCCGCTGCTGCCGGGTGGCGGCGAGCACGACGCCCCGACCCGTCGCGGTGCCGCTGCGGAAACGGCCGACCTCCTGGCCGACCTCGCCTGCGCCGGCGTCCGCAGCCTGGCGTTCGTGCGGTCGCGGCGCGGGGCCGAGCACGTCGCGGCGACCGCCCGCCGCCTGCTGGCCGAGGTCGATCCCGACCTCGCGCCCCGCGTGGCGGCCTACCGCGGCGGGTACCTGCCCGAGGAGCGACGCGCGCTGGAACGCCGGCTGCGCAACGGGGACCTGCTGGCGGTGGCGGCCACCAACGCGCTCGAGCTGGGCGTCGACGTCACCGGGCTGGACGCCGTGCTGCTGGCTGGCTGGCCCGGACGACGCTCGTCGCTGTGGCAGCAGGCCGGGCGGGCCGGTCGCGAAGGGCAGGACGCCGTCGCGGTGCTGGTGGCGGCCGACGACCCGCTCGACACGTATCTCGTCACGCACCCCGAGGCAGTGTTCGGCAGCGCCGTGGAAGCGACCGTGCTGGACGAGCACAACCCGTACGTCCTCGGTCCTCACCTGGCGGCAGCGGCAGCCGAGCTGCCCCTCACCGACGACGACCTCACGCTCTTCGGCGAGCCGACCCGCGAGCTGCTCGATGTGCTGGTCGCTCGAGGCGTGCTGCGTCGGCGCCGCAGCGGCTGGTACTGGGCGCGCAGCGACCGCGCGGCGGCGCACGTCGACCTGCGCGGCACCGGCGGCCCGGTGTTCGAGGTCGTGGAGGAGCACAGCGGTCGGGTGCTGGGCACGGTCGACTCCGCGTCGGCCGATCGCACGGTGCACGAAGGCGCGGTGTACGTGCACCAGGGCGACAGCTACGTGGTGAGACGGCTCGACCTCGCCGGGCACGTGGCACTCGTCGAGCGCGAGGCGCCGCCGTGGACGACGCAGGCGCGCACGGTCACCGACGTCCGGATCCTGCAGACGTCGCGGCAGCAGCGGTGGGGGCCGGTGACCGTGGCCTTCGGGACCGTGCAGGTGACCGGTCAGGTGGTGTCGTTCCTGCGCCGTCGTCTGGTCACCGGCGAGGTGCTCGGCGAGGAGCCGCTCGACCTGCCCCCGCGCGACCTGCGCACCAAGGCCGTGTGGTGGACCGCTCCCGAGGCATTCTTCACCCGCGCCGGGGTGGCGCCGGCCGACCTGCCGGGCGCGCTCCACGCCGCCGAGCACACGGCGATCGGGCTGCTGCCGCTGCTCGCGACCTGCGACCGGTGGGACGTCGGCGGCGTCTCGACCGCCCTGCACCCCGACACCGGCCAACCCACGGTCGTCGTGCACGACGGTCATCCCGGCGGCGCGGGCTTCGCCGAGCGGGGGTACACGGCCCTGCAGGCGTGGCTGCGCGCGACGGCCGAGACGCTGGGCACCTGCGCGTGCCCGGCGGGCTGCCCCTCGTGCGTCCAGTCGCCCAAGTGCGGCAACGGCAACGAGCCGCTCGACAAGGCGGCGGCCCTGCGGGTGGTGCGCGCACTGCTCGGAGTCGCCCCGGACTCGCTTGCTCAACAGGACGACTCGGGCACCGCGCACTAGGGTCGAGATGATCCGGCGGCCCAGGCGCCGGACCGGACGGAGGTCCTCATGATCGCCCTCGCTCTCATCCTGCTGCTGCTCGCCGCGGCCCTGGTTGTAGGCATCGTCGTCACGGGGACGTCGCAGCAGGTGCTGTTCGACTCCTCGGTCGGTACGTTCACGACCCAGCCCGTCTGGATCTTCGTCGCCGGCGTGGTCGCCACGCTGCTGGCCCTGCTGGGCTTCGCCGCGATCGGCCGGGGGACGCGCCGCCAAGTCGCCCGCCGCCGCGAGATGAAGCGGCTGCGCCGGGTCGAGAAGGAGCAGGCCGCACAGCGTCGCACCGAAGAGCGGGCCGTCGAGACCGCCGACACGCCCGCCGCCGCACACACCACCCGCGCCGCGGCCCGGGACGGCTACGACGAGCCGGACCGCCACCTGGTGCGCGAGCCGCGCGCCGAGCACTACGACCCCGAGGCCGGCGAGCACCTGCGCTCGAGCACCGCTGAGTCGAGCACCGCTGAGTCGAGCACCGAGGGGTCGAACCACAGCGCGTCGGATTCGGCGATCCAGCTCGACGAGCCCGCCCGTCACCGCCAGCCCTGACTGCCGCCGCCCGTACCGCGCGGCCCGTGACCAGCACGAGCCCGCCCGATCGCCGCACCCAGCCGACCGGCCGGGCCGGCCGGTCGCACCCGCACGCTCACGTCGACCGACGTCTCACCCACCGCGCACTGGCTGATCCGGGCCCCGTTGCGCTGCGCGACGCGCTCGGCCGCGGTGCACGCGGCGTCCGGTGACCGGCTGAGCGTCGACGCGGCGGCGAGTGCCGCCAGGTCGGCCGCGCTCGCCGCTCGGTGACGGGCCACCACGGCGCTGGTGAGTCCGGCGAGCAGCACGGCCAGCGCGGCCGCGAGCGCGACCAGCGCCGTGGCGAGCACGGTGGCGCTGCCGCGATCGGCGGCGACGCCCACGCCTGCCTCGGTCTCGGCCGACGCCCGGGCGCCGACCGTGACCACCGGGCCGTGCGGTAGCACCAGGTGCACGCGCCGGTGCACGGCCACAGTGACACTGGCCGAGGACGTCGCGACGTCCACCACGGCGCCGGCGCCGCCGGCGGCCTCCCGGGTCACCTGCTGCACGCGCGAGGCGCTGTCGCCGCGGGCCGCCGCCCGGGCACCAGCCCGGGCGGCGTCCACGCAGCTGACCTGGGCGACGGCGGCCTGCCCCACCGCGACGACGGCGGCTGCCGAGAGCGCGACGGCGGGCAACGCCACTGCCAGCTCGGCGGTGACGACACCCCGGTCGCGGCTGGTCGCCGGACGTCGGCGTGGGGGCCACCGCCGATCAGCCACCCAGAGCCAGCGCCTTCGTGATCACGCCGAGCAGCAGGGCCCGCACGGCCGAGCCGCGCAGGATCGTGACGAGCAGCGCGGCGAACCCACAGGCCGCCAACGTGCCGATGGCGTACTCAGCGGTGGTCATGCCGTGGTCGGCGAGCCGGCGCAGGCGATGCATCCGGCGCAGGGGATGCAGCCGGCGCAGGCGATGCAGGCGATGCAGGCGATGGAGCGCAGAACCCATGTGATCTCCTTCTGTGGGGGAACGCGTTGCGGCGCAACACGATGAGGGCCGAATCGAGGTCGGCGGTGCTGGTCAGGCGGACAGCAGCTGCTGCGCAAGCCCGATGACCACGGGGACGACACCGAGCAGCACGAACGCGGGCAGCACGGCCAGACCCAGCGGGACGACGAGGCGGACGCCGAGCCGGCTGGCCGCCACGGCCACTGCCGCCCGCCGGGCAGCCCGCTCGTCCGAGGCCGCGCGACGCAGCAGCTCGGCTGCGGACGCACCAGTGCGCTCGGCGAGCGCGAAGGCCCGATGAACAGCTTCTGGTAGCTCGTGCAGGCCGCCGTCGGGCGCGTCCGGCGACTCCGGCGCGGCCGCGCGGCGCGCGGCCGCCACCGCCGACGCCGCGGGCAGGCCGGCCACGAGCGCTGCCACCACGAGGTCGACGAGCACCACGTCGGGGACACCGACGTCGGCGTCGGCCGCAGGTGGCGCGCCGACCTGGCGGCTGGCGCTCACCTGCCGTGCCGCCCGGTGGCGAGGTACCGGCCGGCACAGCCACGCTGCGCCGGCGAGCACCGCGCTCAGGCCGGTCGTGAGGGTGGTGCTCACGACGCCGCCGCGGCGACGTCGGCCCGGGGTCGGGCCAGCGCCTCGACCGAGCCCACCTGCCGACGCATCCAGAACCGCCCCGCCAGGAGCAGCGCCGAACCGGTGAGAGCGCACGCCCGACCGGCCGGCGTCGCCCACAGGACGTGCACGGGTGCGGCACCGATGAGCTCACCGAGCCCGATTCCGGCGACGGGTAGCGCCAGCAGCAGGCGGCTGGTGGCTCGTGGGCCGGCCAGCGCGGCCTCGACGGCAGCACGGTCCGCGCGCTCGGCGCGAACGGTCGCGCAGACGCTGTCGAGCAGGTCGGCCAGCGGCGCTCCGGTGCGCTCGGCCAACCGCCAGGCGGCTGCTGCGGCCTGGGCTGCGGGATCCCCGCTCGCACCGCCGGTACCACCAGCCCAGCGCAGCAGGTCAGCCACCGGCTCGGCCGTCGCCGTCGTCCGTGGCACGTCGACGACGTCCAGCGCCGCCTGCCAAGCCTCCACCGGCGCCGCGCCCGCGCGCACCTGGGCCGCCACCATGTCGAGCACCTGCAGCACCTGGTCGGCCGGTGTCGGCGCCCGCCAGCGTCCGCGCGGGCGGGCGCGACACTCGCCGTCGCGCGCCGCAGGCCGCGGCCGAGCGATCCTGGCCGGCGTGCGCCTCACCGGCCAGCACAGGACGGCGAGGGCCAGCCCGGCGGCTGACCACGCGATCATCACGCCCGCTCCTGCAGCATGCGCTGCAGCACCGGCCAGCCCTCGGCTCGCGCGCCGCCGGGCGCGGAGCCTTCGACAGCGCGCACGAGCGCCGGCACCACCTCGACGCGACCGTCGGCCGCGGCGTCGGCACGGCGCACGACACCTACCTGCGTCAGCTGCCGGCGGGCGCCGCGCCGGGTGAGGTGCAGTACCACCTGCACGGCCCCAGCCAGCTGGGCGTGAACGGCGGCCCGACCGAGTCCCGCCAGCGCGCCCAGCGCCTCGAGGCGGGCGGGCACCTCCGTCGCGTCGTTGGCGTGCACGGTGCCGCAGCCACCCTCGTGGCCGGTGTTGAGGGCGGCCAGGAGCTCGCGCACCTCCGCCCCGCGCACCTCACCGACGACGAGCCGGTCGGGCCGCATGCGCAGCGCCTGCCGCACCAGCTCGGTGAGGTCGATCCGACCACGCCCCTCGACGTTCGGTGCCCGTGACTCGAGGCGGACGACGTGCGGGTGGTCGATGCGCACCTCCGCGCAGTCCTCGACGACGACGATCCGCTCGTTCGCAGGCACCCGCGCGAGCAGCGCTGCGAGCACGGTCGTCTTGCCTGCGCCCGTGCCACCGCAGACCAGGAACGCCAGCCGCTGCTCGACCACCGCCGTGATGACCTGCGCCCAGTCGGCCGGGATCGTGCCGCACTCGACCAGCTCGGCCACGGTCATCGCCCGACGGGCGGGGACGCGCAGGCACAGGTGCGTGCCGCCCTCGACGAGCGGCGGGAGCGCCACGTGCAGGCGCACACCGCCCGGCAGCCGGGCGTCCACGAAGGGCGCGGCGTCGTCGAGCCGGCGTCCGGCCGCGGCGGCGAGCCGCACCGCGAGCGCCCGGACGGCGGGTTCGGGCCCGACGTCGACGCGCACCTGCTCGACACCACGCCCGCGGTCGACCCACACCCCGGCCGCGCCGTTGACCATGATGTCCGTGATGCAGGGGTCGGCGAGCAGCCCCTCGAGCGGACCGGCTCCGACCAGCTCGGCCTGCACGACCGTGGCCGCGGCGAGCACGGCCTGGTCGCCGAGCACCCCGCCGGTGTCTCGCACGGCCTGCGCCACCCGGCCGCGCGTCACCGCGCCGGGGCGACTGCCGAGCTCGGTGCGGACCCGTTCGACCAGGCCCGGGTCGAGGCCCCTCACGCCGCGGCCGGCTGCGCCGCGCGGTCGAGGCAGTGAGCCGCGGCGCGGTGCAGGTGGCTGCGCGGGCGCTGCGCCGGCAGCAGACCCTCGCTCAGGTCGGTGTCGAGGTGCGGGTCGTCGCGGAGCTGAGCGGCCAGGGCGAGCCCCAGGCTCTCGGCCACCTGCCGGCCACTCCACCGCCCCTGGCCCGTGCGCACGACGGCCGACGTCGCCACACCGTTCCCGCCGAAGGCGGCCACCACCTGGCTGGCTGCGGCGACCGCACGCAGCTGAGCGGGCAGCACGACGAGCAGCTCGTCGCTGCGCTCCAGTGCGGCCTGGGTGACGGTGTCGAGTGCCCTCGGCAGGTCGACCACCACGAGGTCGTGCGCCCCGCAGGCGGCGTCGAGCACCGACTCGACTGCGGCCGGCGGCAGGTCGACGGGGCCACCGCGTCCCCAGCCGAGGACGGCCATCGCGCCGGCTCGCGGCAACGAGGCGTGCAGGTTCAGGCCAGGCAGCCGGCCGCGGGCCGTCGCCAGATCCGGCCAGCGCAGGCCGGCGACGTCGTCGAGCCCGACGAGCAGGTCGATCCCCCCGCCCAGCGTGTCGGCGTCGACCAGCAGCGTGCGCCGTCCCTGGCCGGCCGCGACCACCGCGAGCGCCGCGGCGAACACGCTGGCCCCCGCTCCGCCGCAGCCACCGACGACCGCGAGCACCCGCGCGGAGGTGGTCGGCGCGCAGACCCGCGCCAGCCGGGCGAGCAGCCACTCGGTCGCCTGCGGCAGCGGCACCACCTGCTCCGCGCCGACCGCGACGGCGTGCTGCCAGAGCTGCCCCTCGTCGCCCCACCACCGCCCGCCGGCAGGGTCGAGGGCCACGACAAGCACCTCGTGCGTGACCGCTCGACGCCCAGCCAGCGCCGGCGCGAGGTCGGCTCCCACGAGCACCAACCCGCGCGGCCAGCGGCCTGGGGCGGGCAGCTGGGCGCGCACGGTCAGCCGCACCGCGGCGGCCGCCGCCAACCGCTGCAGCTCGTCCGCGAGGGCCGGGTCGGCAGTCAGCGCGGTCACCGCACCGGCGGGGTCGGCCGGCGCGGCCTGGTCGGTTCGAGCTGAAGGGGAGACCATCGAGAAGCCCTCCTGGGGGGGTCGGGCTCTCAGCGTCGGCGACGGCGGCCACAGCGCGCATCCAGCGCACGCCGGCCTGTGGACAACTCGACGCGCGGCTCGGCCTGTGGACGACGCCGGCTCTCGCCCGACGCCGGGCGCGCGGCGACCCCCGCCGGGGGGACGACGGGGGTCACCTGGCGCCACCGGTTCGGGGGGGATGAACCCGCGGCACCTGCACGGTCCGTGGACCGGCAGCCTCAGTGTGGACCCGCACCCAGGTCGGCGCAACGTCCTTCGCGGACTGGGTGGGCGCCCGATTCGTCCTCCGGCCAGCCGCGAATGTCAAGGCTTCACTTCACCGCCGGGGAGGAGTAGACAAGTGGTGAGCCGCCGGAGAACGGCGACCCAGCACGGCCCTCCCGGTACCCACGTGCGGGCAGTCCACTGATGGACCGGTCGTGGCGGGCTTGTCCCGCTGCGACGACGCACAGCACGCTTGGTAGCCGGTGACCGTGCACGTGACGGCGTCCCGTTGGCGGGGCGCCGTCATCGTGTGCACGTCCGTGCGTCGAAGCGCTACCCAACCCCTGGCGGCCGGGTGACACTGGCAGACGTGGGCTACGAGGTGCTCGACACCGGCGGGGCCCGACACGAGGATCCCTCGTCGCCGGAGACCCCGCCCGAGGTCGTGGCCTACGACGCGCTCACGCCGGTCGACCCGCAGCCAGCCTCGAACCCCTGGTCGGGACGGCTCAACCCCTGGCCCGTCACCCGTTTCGGCCTCTTCCCCGTGGTGTCGGCCGCGGTCGTGCTGCTGCTCGTGGGCTGGGGCGTCGGAGGCAGCGTGGCCTCTCGGCACGCCGACCGGGTGCGCGCCGCCGAGCGCGCCTCTCGGCTCGCGGTGGTGGCGACGGTGAGCAGCGTCGACACCGTGCCAGGACGCCAGGTGGCCGACTTCACGGTGCGCCTGCAGAACGCCGGACCGCTACCGGTCTCGGTGGTGCTGTCGGCCGACGACGACCGCGCCACGACGACGACGCCGGTCGTCCGGCCACTCGGCGGAGCCGCCGTCGTGCCCGCTGGCGGCACGCTCTACGCGAGCCTGCGTCTCGGCGTCGACTGCACCGGCCCGCAGGACGTCCAGGCGGCGCTGCGGGTGCCGTTGCGCACGGCGGACGGCGTCGTGCACCGCGTACCGGTGTCGGACGACGGCGAGACGGCCAGCTCTGGTGTGTACGGCGGGTCGGCGTGCAGCCAGGGGTTCCCGTCGATCGACGCGTCCGTCGAGGGCACGCTCGACCACCCGCTGCTGCGGCTGAGCAACACCACCCACCGCGCGTTGCTCGTGCGGCTCGACCTCGACAGCTCGCCGTTCGTGGCCCAGACGAAGAACTTCTCGGTGCTGCGCCTGAAGCCCGACCTGCCGCAGGTGGTGCTCGCCGGGGGCAGCGTCGACCTCGCCGTGACGCTCGTGCCGTGGTCGTGCCCGCAGGGTCTGTCCGTGATCCTGAGCTCGCAGGTCTCGCCGTACATCGTGCTGGTGAGCGGCTTCCCGGGTACCGGCAGCCTGGCGCAGGACCGCGTCGGCGTCGACCTCAGCACCCTGTGGGGCGTGGCGCTGGCGCGAACCTGCTCCTGAACCCCTCCCGCGCGCGACGCCCACAGGACACAATGCGCGGATGGGGTACGAGGTGCTCGACTCGGGGCGCACGAGCGACGGCGGGGGCGCAGGCCTCGGCCCGATCGACGTCGTCT
This sequence comes from Angustibacter sp. Root456, assembly GCF_001426435.1. Classification (NCBI taxonomy): domain Bacteria; kingdom Bacillati; phylum Actinomycetota; class Actinomycetes; order Kineosporiales; family Kineosporiaceae; genus Angustibacter; species Angustibacter sp. Root456. Next base: position 144,646 of record NZ_LMER01000020.1, read on the forward strand.
CGCTCGACGACCTCCCCGATCCGCACGAGCACGCCGGACGGCCACCCGGACCGCCCCGGCTCCCCCACTGGGTGCGGCAGGCCGCCGCGCGCATCTCGCCCGTGCTCGCGATCGTGCTCGTGGGGGCACTGGTGGCGGGTGGAGCCGCCGGCGCGTGGGTGGCGCATCGCCGAGCTGCTGCGACGCAGGAGTCGGCAGCCCGCGCCGCCGTCTCGGCGTTCGCGCTCGCCGTGGGCTTCGACGGTGGCACGACCGGTGAGTCGGGGCAGGTGCAGCTGCCCGTGAGCGTCAGGGTCTTCAACGTCGGCAGCCGTCCCCTGACGATCGCCGCCGCCAAGGGCGCCGGCGCGCTCGTCGACACGAGCTCGCGCGTCACCGTGGCCACGGGCGACGGCGTCGTCCAGCCCGGGCAGGACGCCCTCGTGCGGGTGAGGGTCCATCTGCGATGCGACTCCCCCGAGGCGGTCCGTCTCTCAGTGCCCGTGCGCAGCGAGGACGGCACGCTGCACGAGCTCACCGTCCGCGACTCCGACCAGGGGATGCTGAGCCAGACACCCCAGGCGATCTGCGCCCAGTCGTCGCAGGTCGAGCCGATGTCGGTGCAGCTCATCGGGACGCTGGCCCAGCCGGCGCTCGAGCTCGCGAACTCCACCGAGCACCCGGTCACCGTGAGCCTCGACTCGGGTTCGCCGCTGACCCAGGCGGCGAGCCAGTACCTCTCGGTGACGACCAAGCCCGGCCTGCCGGTCACCGTCGCAGCCGGCGCCACCCGCCGGCTCACCCTGCGACTCGACGTGCAGGGGTGCCACCGCGACCTCGGCCGACTCACCGACGGCGGCATGGGGTACTTCGGTCTCAACGTCGAGAGCCCGAACGAGCTGAGTCAGGTGGGCGTCGACGTCAGCGCGCTCGTGGGTGCCGCGCTCGAGCGCTCGTGCCGCTGAGTGGCCGAGGGCGTCAGCGCGGCAGGCGCCCGGCCAGCACCGCGTCAGCGACGGCGCGGCCGTCCGCAGCGCCTCGCCGCACCAGGTCGGCGCAGTACACCAGCCACGCGGACACGCCCTCGGGCGTACCGGCCACGTAGTCCTTCAGTGCGTCCACATACGCGGGCAGACCCGTTGCGAGGCAGGCGCTCTCGGGGATCGCGACGCCCGTCGGGTCGAGGCCGCGGTCGATCACGACGGCGCGGAACAGCGCGCGCGCCACGAGACCGTTGCCGGCCACGAACGGGCGGGCCGCCATCACCTCGCCGTGCGCCAGCGCCGCCACCACGAGGGCCGGGACGTCGCCCGGTGCCCGCAGCAGCGAGGCCAGGGCCTCGACGCGGTCGCCGAGCTCGCCACCACGCGGCGCGGGGCCGGGGCCGGGCAGGTCACGCGGCTCCTCCGCACCCTGCCGGGGACGCCCGACCTCGTCGGCGGGCAGCAGCCCGGCGGCGGCTGCGGTGTGCAGCCGGGCGATCGCCTGCAGGGGTGCGCTGCGCACCACGTCGCCCAGCTGGTGGGCCTCCACCGTCACGCGGATGGCGCTCGCCACGACGCGCCCCACGGCGTCGTCCGGCGCCGGCCGCGCTCCACGCAGGACGTCGCGCACGACGTCGACCGGAAGCTCCGCGCCATCGAGCGCCGCACTCGCCCGCGCCGCCCGGGCCGCCGTCTCGGCACGCGCCTCGGCGGTGCGCCGGCGCAGCGCCTGGTGCCAGCGCAGCTCGGTGCAGGCCTCGCGCGCGGCCGTCACGGCGTCCTCGACGCCGGGCAGCGTCGCGAGCTGGTGCAAGGCGTCGTCCACGATCGGCGACCCTACGCGCCGCGCGCCGACTACTGTCACGACGGTGCACCTCATGGGCCTGCTGGCGGCGGTCGGGCAGCACGACGACCTGCTCCGCGCACCGGCGGCGGCTGGGGCCTCGGGCACCAACCTGCTCCCCTTCGCGGCCCTGACCGCCGGAGGCGTGCTGGTCGCCGGACTCGCCGCGCGCTTCGGGCGCCGCCGCCGCGACTTCGGCTCGTCGGCCGACCGCGCCACCTTCGAGACGCTGCACACGGCCTCGCTGGCCGGCCCGAGCTTCAGGGAGGGCCTCACCGAGTCGGGCGCGCAGCGCGCCGCCAGGCACCTGCGCGCCCTGCTGGGCACACCCGCGATCGCGCTCACCGACGCCGCGGGACGCTGCCTGGCCTGGGACGGCCTCGGCGCGCGGCACGCCGCTGACGCCCACGCCCACGCTGCGGGTGTGCTCGCCACCGGACGCTCGGCCGTGGTCTCCGGTGATGCCGTCGCGCCGGGCGCCACGGCCCGCTGCGACGACCTCACCTGCCCGCTGCGGGCCGTGGTGGTGGCCCCCGTGGTGAGCGGCGACACGGTCGTGGGGGCGCTGCTGGCGTACGGCGGCCTGCCCTCAGCGGGGCTCGTCCGGGCCACCGACGAGGTCGCGCGGTTCGTCTCGTCGCAAGTGGAGCTGGCCGAGGTCGACCGCTCCCGCACCCGCGCCATGGAGGCCGAGCTGCGGGCCCTGCGAGCCCAGATCAGCCCGCACTTCATCTACAACTCGCTCGCGGCGATCGCGTCCTTCGTGCGTACCGACCCCGAGCGCGCCCGCGAGCTGCTGCTGGAGTTCGCCGACTTCACGCGCTACGCCTTCCGGCGCGGAGGCGAGTTCACGACGCTGGCCGACGAGCTGTCGAACGTCGAGCGCTACCTGCGCCTGGAGAAGGCGCGCTTCGGCGAGCGGCTGCAGATCTCGCTGCTCGTCGCGCCCGAGGTGCTGTCGGTAGCGGTGCCGTTCCTCGTCGTCCAGCCGTTGGTGGAGAACGCCGTCCGGCACGGGCTCGAGGGACGCGTCGGCACGGGGCACGTCACCATCACCGCCGAGGACGCCGGCGCCGAGGCCCTGCTGGCCGTGGAGGACGACGGCGTCGGCTCCGACCCCGACGTCGTGCGCGCGGCCCTGTCGGGCGAGTCGTCGGCCGACTCGGTGGGCCTGGGCAACGTCGATGCCCGGCTGCGCCAGGTCTACGGCGACGCCCACGGGCTCGTCGTCGAGACGGCACCCGGCGCCGGCACCCGGGTCAGCTTCCGCGTGCCGAAGTACGCGCCGGGCGTCACGGCCCGCTGAGCTGCGCCGGGCCCTAGGTCAGCATGAACCAGACGGCCTTGCCGCGCCCACGGCTCGGCGCCACTCCCCAGCGGTCGCTGATGACGTCGACGAGGTAGATGCCGCGGCCGGACTCGTCGTCCTCGGCCGCCTCGCGCGGCACCGGGGTGTGGTCGCTGCCGTCGGTGACGGCCACGCGCAGGCCCTGGGTGCCGTCGCACTCGACGTTCACCGTGATCGGCGGGGCCCCGTGCACGACGGCGTTCGTGACGAGCTCGCTGACGAGCAGCTCCGCCTCGTCCATGACCCGTGCGTGGTGCGTCTGGCACGACGTCTCACGCAGGAACTTGCGGGCAACACCCGGGGCCCGTTGGTCTACAGGCAGGGTGAGCTCAGCGGGCGGCGTCACGGAGCACATGCTCAGATCATCGGGCATTCGGGCCGATCCCGCTCGCTCGACGCGCTGGCCCGGCTCCCTGCCAACCACCGCGGCCCACGATGACCGTGGTGGCCCCGCATCACCGGCGATGCGAGGGCACCACGTCGTAGGCTCCGCGCATGGCCGACGCACCGCCGCTCAGCGTGCTCGTCGTCGACGACGAGGAACCCGCGCTCGCCGAGCTCACCTACCTGCTCGGCCGCGACGAGCGGATCGGCCGGGTGGTCACCGCCAGCGGTGGCCCGCAGGCCCTGAAGGTGCTCGAGCAGGAGCCGGTCGACGTCGTCTTCTGCGACATCGCCATGCCCGGCCTCGACGGACTCGACCTCGCTCGCGTGCTGGCGCGGTTCGCCCGGCGACCCCAGGTCGTCTTCGTCACCGCCTACGACCAGCACGCCGTCGACGCCTTCGAGCTGCAGGCCACCGACTACGTCATGAAGCCGGTGCGCGCCGAACGGCTCAGCGAGGCGGTGCGGCGCGCCGTCGAGTCGAGGGACGGCGGCCCCGACACGGCCTCCGACGACGAGACCATCGCCGTCGAGCTGGGTGGCGTGACGCGGTTCGTGCAGCGCTCGCAGGTGCGGTACGTCGAGGCTCAGGGCGACTACGCGCGCCTGCACACGGCCACCGAGAGCCACCTCGTGCGCATCCCGCTCGCTACGCTCGAAGAGCGTTGGGGCGCAGCCGGTTTCGTGCGCATCCACCGAAGCACCCTCGTCGCGTTGCGGCACGTCGACGAGGTGCGTTCGGACGCCGGGCGCTTCACCGTGCGGCTGGGCGACGACGAGCTCGTGGTGAGCCGGCGGCACACCCGCGAGCTGCGCGACCGGTTGATCCGCTCCGCGCGACCGGGCCGGCCGTGAGCCAGCAGCGGGCCGGCGCCACGCCACCTGACCGGCCCCGGCGGGTGCGGGTCACCAGCCCGCTCATGGGTGCCGCGCGCCGCGTGCCGCACCGCCCGGCCACGCGCGAGATCGACGAGCAGACCGGTCTCGGCGAGGTCTACATGCGCTCGCTGCTGCGCAGCCAGCTGCGGCTCGCACTCAGCGTCCTGGCCGCCACTGCCGTGCTGATCGGCGGGCTGCCCGTGCTCTTCGTCGTCGCGCCCTCCGTCGCGCAGGCGCACCTCGTGGGCCTGCCGTTGCCCTGGCTGCTGCTCGGCGCGCTCGCCTACCCGATGCTCTGGCTCGCCGCGCGGTACTACGTGCGGCAGGCCGAACGGAACGAGGACGACTTCACCGACGTCCTCAAGCGACACTGACGTGGGACGCGACCCACAGCTCGCAGCGGTGGTGGCCGTCGTCCTGGTGACGGTCGCCACGATCGCGATCGGCTCGTACGGGCTGCGGTTGTCGCGCACCACGAGCGACTTCTACGTCGCCAGCCGCGCCGTGTCACCGCGCTGGAACGCCTCGGCGATCGGCGGTGAGTACCTGTCGGCGGCGAGCTTCCTCGGCGTCGCCGGGCTGGTGCTCGCCTCGGGCACCGACATGCTGTGGTTCCCCGTCGGCTACACCGCGGGCTACCTGGTGCTGCTGGTGCTCGTCGCCGCACCGCTGCGCCGCTCCGGCGCCTACACGCTGCCCGACTTCGCCGAGGCGCGGCTGGAGTCAGGGCGCGCACGGGTGGCGGCGTCCGTGCTGGTGGTGGGCATCGGCTGGCTCTACCTCGTGCCCCAGCTGCAGGGCGCCGGGATCGCGCTGCGGGCGGTCACCGGCGCCCCGACCTGGATGGGCGGCGCGCTCGTCGCCCTCGTCGTCGTGCTCAACGTCGTGGCCGGCGGCATGCGCTCGATCACGTTCGTGCAGGCGTTCCAGTACTGGCTGAAGCTCACGGCGATCGCCGTCCCCATGTTCTTCATCCTGCTGGTGTGGCAGTCGGCCGGCGCGCCCTCGCCCGCCGCGCCCGGCGCCCCGCGCGCGCAGGTCGACCTCACGACCACGCTCGCGCGCACGGTCACCATCACGTCCGACGTGGCCACGCAGGTCGTCGTCGACGGGCGGGTCGACGGCGGGGCCGTTCACGACGCGGTGCCCGTCGCGCCGCAGCAGCGGGTGCAGATCGCAGCGGGCAGCCGCGTCACCGTGCCGCAGGGCGAGGCCGTTCCGCGGCCGGTGGACGCCGCGGCGAGCGACGGCGAGAGCTGGCTGCGCCCGCTCAGCGGGGCGTCCGGGCGCTCGCACCCGGTGTACTCGACGTACTCCATCGTGCTGGCGCTGTTCTTCGGCACGATGGGCCTGCCGCACGTGCTCGTGCGCTTCTACACCAACCCGGACGGCCGCGCGGCGCGCCGCACGACCCTCACCGTGATCGCGCTGCTCGGCGCCTTCTACCTCTTCCCCCCGCTGTACGGCGCGCTCGGCCGCGTCTACGCCGGTGACCTGCTCATCAGCTCCCGCGCCGACACGGTGGTGCTGCTGCTGCCGAGCCGGGTCGTCCCAGGGCTCGGCGGGGAGCTGCTGAGCGCCCTCACCACGGCCGGCGCGTTCGCGGCGTTCCTGTCGACGTCGTCCGGCCTGGTGATGTCGGTATCCGGTGTGCTGCACCAGGACCTGCTGATCTGGCGACGGCGCACCGCACTGCGCCAGATGCCCGACACCATGCGCGGCTTCCGCAGCGCCACCCTCGTGTCGGTGTCCGTGCCCTTCGTGCTGTCGCTGTTCGCCGGTCGGCTCAGCCTCGCCGACACCGTGGGCCTGGCCTTCGCCGTCGCCGCCTCGACGTTCTGCCCCTTGCTGGTGCTCGGCATCTGGTGGCGCCGGCTCACTCGGGCCGGCGCGCTCGCCGGGCTGGCGGTGGGCGGGGCGCTGGCGAGCGCGGCCGTGCTCGTCACCATGCTCACGGGCGTCCGGCAGGGCTGGGTGGGCTCGCTGCTGGCGCAGCCGGCAGCCTGGACCGTTCCGATCGCCTTCGCCGTCAGCGTGGGCGTGTCGTTGCTGACGCCTCGCACCCTGCCGCCGCACGTCGCCCGCACCATGGTGCGCCTGCACACGCCCGAGGACGTCGACGTCGACCGTTCGTCGCGCTGAGGCCGCCACTCGGCGTACGTGAGCGCACCGCCGGACGCCGCAACGCACCGCCGAGCGACGAGCGGGCCCCTGACGCTTCCGGCCCCGCGGGCGGCGCGAGCAGAGTGACCGGCGTCACAGCCGTCCCACCTGGGAGGACCCGCGTGAGCACCACCGACGAGATCCGGGGCGAAGACCCCGGAGGCACGGCCACCACCGGCTACATGCACGTGCAGGACCTGCCGGAGTTCGTGGCGCTGCGGCGCCGCTTCCGCCGCTTCGTGTTCCCCCTGACCGCCCTGTTCCTGGTCTGGTACTTCCTCTACGTCCTGCTCTCGACGTACGCGCCGGAGTTCATGGCGCACAAGCTGGCGGGCAACATCACCACCGGCCTCGTCTTCGGCCTGCTGCAGTTCGTCTCGACGTTCGCGATCACGATGATCTACGCCCGCTGGGCCGACCGCAGCTTCGACCCCGCCGCCGAGCACCTCGCCGAGCGCGTGCTCTCCCACCCCGGACACCGCCCTGACGGAGGCATCTGATGAGCGCAGCCATGCAGGCCGCGGAGACCGTCGGCAGCCCCGGCGTCAACATCGCCATCTTCGCGGCCTTCGTGCTCGTGACGCTGGGCATCGTGTTCCGGGCCTCGCGCACCAACCGCACCACCGCCGACTACTACGCCGGTGGCCGCAACTTCACGGGGCCGCAGAACGGCATCGCGATCTCCGGCGACTACCTGTCGGCCGCGAGCTTCCTCGGCATCGCCGGCGCGATCGCCATCAACGGCTACGACGGCTTCCTGTACTCGATCGGCTTCCTCGTGGCCTGGCTCGTCGCGCTGCTCCTGGTGGCCGAGCTGCTGCGAAACACGGGCCGGTTCACCATGGCCGACGTCCTGTCGTTCCGGTTGCAGCAGAAGCCCGTCCGCACCGCGGCGGCCATCACCACGCTCGTCGTGAGCTTCTTCTACCTGCTGGCGCAGATGGCCGGCGCGGGCGGTCTGGTCGCCCTGCTGCTCGGCGTCAACGGCAAGGTGGGGCAGAGCGTCGTCATCGCCGTCGTGGGCGTGCTCATGGTGCTGTACGTGCTGATCGGCGGCATGAAGGGCACCACCTGGGTGCAGATCGTCAAGGCCGTGCTGCTCGTCATCGGCGCCGGCATCATGACCCTGTGGGTGCTCGGCAAGTACGGGCTGAACCTGTCCGACCTGCTCGGCAAGGCGGTCGAGGGCAGCGCCAAGGGCGAGAGCATCCTCGGCCCGGGCGTGCAGTACGGCAAGAGCGACGCCACCAAGCTCGACTTCATCTCGCTGTCGCTCGCACTGGTGCTCGGCACGGCCGGGCTGCCGCACGTGCTGATGCGCTTCTACACGGTGCCCTCGGCGAAGGAGGCCCGCCGCAGCGTCGTGTGGGCCATCTGGATCATCGGCATCTTCTACCTGTTCACCCTCGTGCTCGGGTACGGCGCCGCCGCGCTCGTCGGGCCGAAGACCATCGCAGCCGCACCAGGAAAGGCCAACTCCGCCGCACCGCTGCTGGCCTACGAGCTAGGTGGCACGGTGCTGCTGGGCATCATCTCGGCGGTGGCGTTCGCGACGATCCTCGCGGTGGTCGCGGGACTCACCATCACCGCCAGCGCGTCCTTCGCCCACGACGTGTACACGAACGTCATCAAGGACGGGAACGTCACGGCTCAGCAGGAGGTGCGCGTCGCCCGCCGGACGGCGCTCGTCATCGGTGCGGTCGCCATCGTGGGCGGGATCTTCGCCAACGGGCAGAACATCGCGTTCCTCGTGGCCCTCGCGTTCGCCGTCGCGGCGAGCTCGAACCTGCCCACGATCCTGTACTCGCTGTTCTGGAAGCGGTTCAACACCCGCGGTGCCCTCTGGAGCATGTACGGCGGCCTGATCGTCTGCGTGACGCTGATCGTGTTCTCGCCCGTGGTGTCGGGCAAGCCGGCCGACCCGGTGACGGGCAAGAGCGCGTCGATGATCACCGACGCGTCGATCGACTTCCACTGGTTCCCGCTCGACAACCCGGGGCTGGTGTCGATCCCGCTGGCGTTCCTGCTGGGCTGGCTCGGCACGGTCACGAGCAAGGAGAGCTCGAGCCGGGAGAAGTTCGCCGAGATGGAGGTTCGCTCGCTCACGGGCGCCGGCGCCGAGAAGGCCGTCGTCCACTAACCCCACCCCCGACGCACTGACGGCAAATTCCCCGGAACTCGTCGCCTGGAACCCCTCCAGGCGTGCGAGTTCCGGGGAATTCGTCGTTCGGGACCGCTGGGCGAGGCGGAGGCACCGCTGAGCGGAGCGCGCCGACCACCACTGTCGCGGCTGCGATCGCTTGACTAGGGTCCAAGGGACGACGTCAGCGACGCGCGGAGGATGCCTCATGTCGAGCGAGACCCCCACCACGAGCCTGGAGAACCTGAGCCGCGAGGAGCGCCGCTTCCCGCCGAGCGAGGAGTTCGCCGCAGGCGCGATCGCCACGGCCGACCTCTACGACCGGGCCGCAGCCGACCGTGAGGGCTTCTGGGCCGAGCAGGCTCGCGACCTGCTCACGTGGAGCACCGACTTCACCCAGACGCTCGACTGGAGCAAGGCGCCGTTCGCGAGGTGGTTCGTGGGCGGCGAGCTCAACGTGGCCTACAACTGCACCGACCGCCACGTCGAGGCCGGCCACGGCGACCGCGTCGCCCTGCACTTCGAGGGCGAGCCGGGTGACACCCGCAGCTACACCTACGCCGAGCTCACCGCCGCCGTGAAGCGCGCCGCGAACGCGTTGCAGGACTTGGGGATCAGCAAGGGCGACCGGGTCGCCATCTACCTGCCGATGATCCCCGAGGCCGTGATCGCGATGCTCGCCTGCGCGCGCCTGGGCGCCCCGCACAGCGTGGTGTTCGGCGGCTTCAGCGCCGAGGCGCTGCACAGCCGCATCGAGGACGCCCAGGCCAAGCTCGTCATCACCTCCGACGGCGGCTACCGCCGCGGCAAGCCGTCCGCGCTCAAGCCGGCGGTCGACGCGGCCCTCGCCAAGGGCGCCCCCAGCGTCAAGCACGTGCTGGTCGTGAAGCGCACCGGGCAGGACGTCGAGTGGGACGACGCCCGCGACGTCTGGTGGGACGACGCCCTGGCCGCCGCAGCGCCGGAGCACACGGCCCAACCGATGGACGCCGAGCACCCGCTCTTCATCCTCTACACCTCAGGCACCACAGGGAAGCCGAAGGGCATCCTGCACACCAGCGGCGGCTACCTCACCCAGTGCGCCTACACGCACAAGAACGTCTTCGACCTGCACCGCGACACCGACGTCTACTGGTGCACCGCCGACATCGGCTGGGTCACCGGGCACAGCTACATCGTCTACGGCCCGCTGGCGAACGGCGCGACGCAGGTGATCTACGAGGGCACGCCCGACACCCCGCACCAGGGCCGGTTCTGGGAGATCGTGCAGAAGTACGGCGTCACCATCCTCTACACGGCGCCGACAGCGATCCGCACCTTCATGAAGTGGGGCGAGGACATCCCCGCGAAGTTCGACCTGTCGTCCCTGCGCGTCCTCGGCAGCGTCGGCGAGCCGATCAACCCCGAGGCGTGGGTGTGGTACCGCCGCGTCATCGGCGGCGACCGCACGCCCGTCGTCGACACGTGGTGGCAGACCGAGACCGGCGCGATCATGATCAGCCCGCTGCCCGGCGTCACGGCGGCCAAGCCCGGCTCGGCCCAGGTGCCGCTGCCCGGCATCAGCGCCGACGTCCTGGACGACGAGGCGCACTCGGTGCCGGACGGCGGCGGCGGCTACCTGGTGCTCACCGAGCCGTGGCCGTCGATGCTGCGTGGCATCTGGGGCGACGACGAGCGTTACCAGGAGACGTACTGGTCGCGGTTCCCCGGCATGTACTTCGCCGGCGACGGCGCCAAGAAGGACGACGACGGCGACATCTGGCTGCTCGGCCGGGTCGACGACGTCATGAACGTGTCGGGCCACCGGCTCTCGACGACCGAGATCGAGTCGGCGCTGGTGTCGCACCCGAAGGTGGCAGAGGCCGCCGTCGTCGGTGCGACCGACGACACGACGGGTCAGGCTCCCTGCGCGTTCGTCATCCTGCGCGGCGGCGCGGAGCAGGGCGACGACATCGTCACCGAGCTGCGCAACCACGTGGCGCAGGAGATCGGGCCGATCGCCAAGCCGCGGCAGATCATGGTGGTGGCCGAGCTGCCCAAGACGCGCTCGGGCAAGATCATGCGGCGGTTGCTGCGCGACGTCGCCGAGAAGCGCGAGGTCGGCGACGTCACCACGCTCGCGGACACCACGGTCATGGACCTCATCAAGTCCGGGATGTCGACCTCCACCGAGAGCTGACCCCCCAGCACCGCCCCACTTCCGCCCCCCACCTCCGGCGTGATCATGCACGCCAGCGCACTCGGAGTGCGCTGGCGTGCATGATCACGGGCGGGGAGGAGAGGGGCAGCGGGTCAGATGCCGCTGCCGGCGTTCTCGAGCTGTCGGTCGTCGCCGCGGTGCGTCGCCTTGTCGGCCACCTGCTTGGCCGCGTGCACCACCTGCTCGGCCACCACGGGCGCCTGCGCCTTCACGGCCTCCTGCGCGTGCGACACCTGCTGCTGCACGGCCGGGCTGCTCCAGACGTCCTTGCTGCGCGCCTTGAGCCGCTCGTAGCTCTGCCGCCCGCTGCGCGAGCCCAGCACGTACCCGATCGCCACCCCGGCGCCGAGGATCAGCTTGCCCTTCACGTCCACCACCTGCTCTCGTCGGTGTTCCTGGCCACCAGCCCACCAGTGAACTCACCGACGCGCATCTCGGTCGTCCCTCAGCCCAGGGTCGGCGGCCCGGAGTGCTGCCACGGCAGGTTGGTGGCGCCGGAGCGCGCCGAGCGCAGCCAGAACGCGCCGGCCGCCAGAGCGGCGGGCACGAGGAGCAGCCACCACCAGCCAGACGCCGACCCGCTCCCGAGGTCGACCGCCCTGGGCTCGGCAGTGGCGAGCACGGACGACGCCACCGCCAGCGCCGACGTCGCCGGCCCGGAGTCGCTGCGGGGCAAGGCGAACGTCGTCAGCGTCCGCAGCTCACCGGTCGAACCCACGGCCATCAGCCGGCGCGGCTCGGCACCGCTGACGAGCCGCGCCGTACGCTGGCGACCGTCGTCGGTGACCACGACGCGCCCACCGGCGGCACTGACCACCCGCAGCTCGCGCGCCTGGGCGTCCGGCTGCACCACGCCGACCGGTGCGGAGGCGCCGGTGCGCAGGTCGTGCGCGACCAACCGGCCGTCGTCCAGGGTGACCAGGCGTCCGGTGTCGTCGGGCCGCGAGGCCGCCCAGCCGGACGTCGCCACCCACGGTGCCGCGCCGCTGGCGACCTGCCCAGTGGCGCTGTCGAGCCGCCACATCCACGGCCGGCCGCCTCGTTCGGCCGTGACGAGCGCCGCGCCGCCACCGTCGGCCTCGACGACGAGCCCGGCACCGGCGTCCAGCTCCGGCAGCGCGACGGTGCGCTCGCCCAGGCCGACCTGACCGATCCGCAGCCCCGACAGGTCGTCGGAGGGCAGGGCGTACCGCCCGCCGTCCAGCGCCGCCACGGTGAGCAGGTTCGCGCCGTCAGGCCCGGGGGGCGCCTTCTGGTGCACCAGCATCGCCCGGCCCTGCGCGAGATCGAACACCAGATCCCAGGCGTCCCAAGGGTTCTGGTAGCTGACGACGACCGTTCTGCCGTCGGGGCTCAAGGCGACGAGCACAGGCACTGCCGACTCCGAGACCTCAGCCAGGGCAGCGGCGTCGAGCCCTGGCACGTCCGTGCCGAGCTCGGGCAGCAGCACCACGCGGCCTGTGACCGCGTCCAGCCCCACCGGCGTGAGCTGCCCGCGCAGCGTGCCGAGGAACGCCATCGACAACCGGCGCGCCGTCACCTCGCCGGACTCGTCCACGAGCGGCCGCGCGCCGGTGAGGTCGTCGACCCGCGCCGGGACGACGAACGCCCCGTCGCGACCGGCCGGCTCGGCCCGCGTCGTCGGCGACCACCCACCCGCCACGAGCAGGGCGAGCGGGATCAGGATCGCCAGGCACGCGGCGACGCCGAGCAGCCCCCGGCGGGCTGTCCGGCGGCGCCGCTCGGCCCGCAACAGCCGGACGTCGAAGGCACTGATCCTGCGCCCCGCCACCGCCTCGTCGGCCGCGCGGTCGAGCAGCTCGTGCACGCTCATCGGACCTCCTCGGGTTGGGGGTGGTCGAACAGGTCGGCGAGCTCAGGCGCCAGCACCCGCAGGCGGGCGATGGCGTGACGGGTCTGCGACTTCACCGTCGACACCGAGCAGCCGAGCTCGCGGGCCGCCGCAGCCTCGGTGAGGTCCTCGTAGAACCGCAGGACGAGCACGGCCCGCTGGCGGGCGGTGAGCCGCATGAGGGCTGCCTGCACGGTGAGCCGCACCGCCGCGTCGCCGGCCGGGTCGACGGCGGCGCGCTCGTCGCCGAAGTGGACGTCGTCGTCCACCAGCACCTCGCGCAGCCTGCGGCGCCGCCAGCCGTCGATGAACGTCGTGCGGATCACCGAGCGCACGTACGGCTCGGGTGCGCCACCGGCGACGATGCGCCGCCAGCGCGGCAGCACCTTCACCAACGCCTCCTGCACCAGGTCCTCGGCGGCGTCCGCGTCGGCGCACAGCAGCCACGCGAGCCGCAGCAGCGCCGGGCCCCGTTCGCCCACGAACGCCTCGAACGACGTGCCCACGTCCGTCTGGCCCACGTCACCCCCTCGCTCGCCGTCCTGCCGCATCCCGCGGTCACTGTCTACACGTTCCAGGGGGCCGATCCGGGTGGAGGCGGCTGACTAGGGTGGCCGACATGCTGGCCAGAGACCTCGCGGAGCAGGTGCCGGTCGTCCGGCGGAGCGACAACGCCATGGAGGTCGCCCGGCTCATCGCCTCGCTGCGCCTCGCCGGAGTGGTGGTGGCCGACGCCCGAGGCGAGCCTGTCGCGCTGCTGCAGGGCTCCCAGGTGCTGCGGATCGTCGTCCCCCGCTACGTGCGGGAGGACCCTCGGCTCGCGCACGCCTACGACGAGGCAGGCGCCGACGAGCTGTGTGCCGGGCTCGGACGACGCACGGTCGGCGACCTGCTGGACGACGACGAGGTGACCGCACGCGAGCTGCCCCAGGTACGGCCGGACGACACGCTCGTCGAGATCGCGTCGGTGATGGTGCGCGAGAGCTCCTCGCTGGTGGTGGTGCGCGACGAGGACGGCGCGTCGTCGGGTGTCGTGACGCTCCCCCGGGTGATGGCGGCGGTGCTGCGCGCCGCGGGCCGCGAGGACGAACGCGTGGCCCACACGCTGGCGCACGACCTCGCCGACCTCGACAGCCCCCACGCCCCTCTCGCGGCTCCCGACGCCGACGCGGAGGACGACGCGTGACGGTGCAGGCCACCCTGGCGATCGTCGTCTTCGCGGGCGCCTACGTCCTGATCGCAACGGAGTGGGTGCACCGCGTGGCCGCTGCGGTCGGCGGCGCGGCGCTCATGGTGCTCATCGGCGCCACCGGCTCGCACGTCGCGTTCTTCAGCGAGGAGACGGGCGTCGACTGGAACGTCATCTTCCTGCTGCTCGGCATGATGATCATCGTCGGCGTGCTGCGTCAGACCGGCCTGTTCGAGTACCTCGCCATCTGGGCGGCCAAACGCGCGCGGGCCAAGCCTTTTCGGGTCATGGCGCTGCTGGTGGTCATCACGGCGGTCGCGTCAGCGCTGCTCGACAACGTCACGACCGTGCTGCTCGTCGCGCCGGTGACCCTGCTGGTCTGCGAGCGGCTCGGCGTCCAGCCCGTGCCGTACCTGATCGCCGAGGCCATGGCCAGCAACATCGGCGGCACCGCGACGCTCATCGGCGACCCGCCCAACATCATCATCGCGAGCCGCGGCGGCCTGAGCTTCAACGAGATGGCGGCGAACCTCGCACCGATCATCGTGGTGCTGCTGGTGGTGTTCGTGGGGCTGTGCCGTTGGCTGTTCCGGCACGCCTTCGTCGCCGACCCCGAGCGGGCGGCCAAGGTGATGGCGCTCGAGGAGCGCGAGGTGATCCAGGACGCCAAGCTCATGCGCCGCGGGCTGTTCGTGCTCGCCGTCGTCATCTCCGCGTTCGCCCTGCACTCGGTGGTGCACCTCGAGCCGGCGATCGTGGCCCTGCTGGGCGCCGGGGCGATGGTGCTGGTGTCGGGCCAGTCCTCGCAGACCTACCTGGCCGACGTCGAGTGGGAGACGCTCGTCTTCTTCATGGGCCTGTTCGTCATGGTCGGGTCGCTGGTGAACCTCGGGGTGATCGAACAGCTCGGCCAGGCCGCCACGAGCGCCGTCGGTGACCACTACCTCGCCGCGGGCGTCGGGCTGCTCTTCGGCTCGGCCGCGCTGTCGGGCATCGTCGACAACATCCCGTACGTCGCCACGATGGCGCCGCTGGTGAAGGGGCTCGTCGACGCGTCGGGCGGCGCGCCCGGCGCGCACGCGCTGTGGTGGGCGCTCGCCCTCGGCGCCGACCTCGGCGGCAACGCGACCGCCGTCGGCGCCAGCGCCAACGTCGTGGTGCTGGGCATCGCGGGTCGCAACGGCCACCCGATCTCGTTCTGGGAGTTCACCAAATACGGCCTCGTGGTGGCCGCCGTCACCGTGACCCTGTGCCTGCCCTACCTCTGGCTGCGCTACTACCTCTGATCGCCCCGGCCGCCCTTCCCCCGTTGATCACGTTCAGTGGGCGACACTCCGCTTGCCGAGGGTTGCACCCCTCGACAAGCGGTCGGAACCCTCGAGAAGGACGCCGCTCCCCGAACCGGGCGCCGCTCAGCGGGTGGCGGTGACGCGACGCAGGCCGGGCCGCGACTCGGGCGCCTCCAGCCTGGCGGCCTCGCTGGCGGGGTCGTTGGGGAGGCCCTGCGACCGGCGTTCGGCCTCCACCCGGCCCCGGTAGACCTCGGTCTCGTGCCGGACGGCGTCGGCGTCCCACCCGAGGACGTCGGCCACGAGGTCGGCCGCCTCCTGCGCCGCGTCCACACCCCGGTGCGGCGTGTCGATCGACATGCGGGTGCGTCGGGCCAGCACGTCGTCGAGGTGCAGGGCCCCCTCGTGCGTGGCGGCGTACCGCAGCTCGACTCGCAGGTACTGCTGCGCCGTCGTCACCGGCTGCAGCAGCGAGGGGTCGTCGTCGGCCAGGTCGAGCACCTCACCGACGAGCGAGCCGTAGCGCCCGAGCAGGTGCTCCACCCGCCACGGCGCCAGCCCCACCTCGCGCCCGATCTGCGGCGCGAGGTTCACCATCGCGGCGTAACCCTCGGCGCCCACGAGCGGCACGTGCTCGGTGACCGACGGCCGGATCGGCCCGAGGTCCTGCGCCGCGGCGTCGACGGCGTCTGCCGCCATCACGCGGTACGTCGTGTACTTGCCGCCCGCGATCGACACCAGCCCGGGCTGCGGGCGCGCCACCGCGTGCTCGCGCGAGAGCTGGCTGGTGTCCTCGCTCTCCCCCGCGAGCAGCGGCCGCAGCCCGGCGTACACGCCCACGATGTCGGATCGCGTCAACGGCACCGCGAGCACCTCGTTGACCGTGGTGAGGATGAAGTCGAGGTCGCTCGACGTCGCCGCCGGGTGCGCGAGGTCGAGCTGCCAGTCGGTGTCGGTGGTGCCGACGATCCAGTGCTGGTCCCACGGGATCACGAACAGCACGCTGCGGTCGGTGCGCAGGATCAGCCCGACCTCGCCGGCGATCCGGTCGCGCGGCACGACGAGGTGCACACCCTTGCTGGCCCGCACGCGGAACCGGCCGCGGCCGCCAGCCATGCGCTGGATGTCGTCGGTCCACACTCCCGTCGCGTTGATCACCGCGCGAGCCCGAACCTGTTGCTTCGCACCGGTTTCGACGTCTCGGACGACGGCACCGACCACCCGGTCGGCCTCGCGCACCAGCTCGACGACCTCCGTCGAGCTGCGCACGATGGCGCCGTAGTGGGCGGCGGTTCGGGCGACTGTGAGCGTGTGCCGGGCGTCGTCCGCCTGGGCGTCGTAGTACTGCACGGCGCCGACGAGGGCGTCGCGCTTCAGGCCGGGGAAGCGCCGTAGCGCACCGCCGCGCGACAGGTGCTTCTGCCGCGGCACCGACCGCGCGCCGCCCATGGTGTCGTAGAGGGTGAGGCCGGCGGCGACGTACGGACGCTCCCAGCCCCTGTGCGACAACGGGTACAGGAACGGCACGGGCCGCACGAGGTGAGGCGCGATGCGCGTCAGCATGAGCTCGCGCTCCTTGAGCGCCTCGGCGACGAGCCCGAAGTTCAGCTGCTCGAGGTAGCGCAGCCCACCGTGGAAGAGCTTGCTCGACCGCGACGACGTGCCGCTGGCGAAGTCGCGCGCCTCGACCAGACCCGTGCGCAGGCCGCGGGTGGCTGCGTCCAGCGCTGCCCCCGAGCCGGTGACGCCACCACCGACGACGAGGACGTCGAGCTCGCGCTCGCCGAGGGCCGTCCAGGCGTCGGCTCGCTCCTGCGGGCCGAGTCGGGTGGTCGAGGACGCCAGTGCGTGGGCCATGGCTCGATTATGGTGCGGGCATGTACGTGGCCGCGATCGACCAGGGCACCACCAGCACCCGCTGCCTCATCATCGATCACGACGGTCGGGTGGTGGCGGGTCATCAGCTCGAGCACCGGCAGTCGTTCCCGCGCGCCGGCTGGGTCGAGCACGATCCGTTGGAGATATGGAAGAACACGCGCGAGGTGTGCGCCGGCGCCCTCGCCCGTGCCGACCTCAAACCCGCGGACGTCGCGGCCGTCGGCATCACCAACCAGCGCGAGACGGCGGTCGTCTGGGATCGCGCCACCGGCGAGCCGATCCACCCTGCCATCGTGTGGCAGGACACTCGCACCGACGCCATCTGCCGCCGCCTGGGCGACCTCGGCGGGGGCGCCGACCGCTACCGAGCGCGCGTCGGTCTGCCGCTCGCCACCTACTTCTCGGCACCCAAGGTCGCCTGGATCCTCGACCACGTCGACGGCGCCCGCGAGCGCGCCGAGGCTGGCGAGCTGGCCTTCGGCACCATCGACTCCTGGCTGGTCTGGAACATGACCGGTGGACCGGACGGCGGGCGACACGTCACCGACGTCACCAACGCCTCGCGGACCATGCTGATGGACCTCGAGCGCCTGGCCTGGGACGAGTCGATCGCCCACGAGATGGGCGTCCCGACGGCGATGCTCCCCGAGATCTGCTCGTCGAGCGAGGTCTACGGCCAGGTGCGCGCTGGTGGGGTGCTGGCCGGCGTCCCCATCGCCGGGATCCTCGGCGACCAGCAGGCGGCGACCTTCGGGCAGGTGTGCTTCGAGCCCGGAACGGCCAAGAACACTTACGGCACAGGCAACTTCGTGCTGCTCAACACCGGCCACGAACGCGTCGTGAGCCGGCACGGGCTCATCACGACGGTGTGCTACCAGCTCGGCGACGCACCAGCGGTGTACGCGCTCGAGGGGTCGATCGCCGTGACCGGCTCCCTCGTGCAGTGGCTGCGCGACAACCTGGGTCTGATCGGCTCGGCCGACGAGATCGAGGCGGTGGCACGCAGTGTCGACGACAACGGCGGCGCCTACATCGTGCCTGCCTTCTCGGGCCTGTTCGCGCCGCACTGGCGTTCGGACGCGCGCGGTGTCGTGGTGGGCCTCACGCGGTACGTCAACCGCGGCCACCTCGCCCGCGCTGCGTTGGAGGCGGCCGCATTCCAGTCCTACGAGGTGATCCAGGCGATGAACGCCGACTCCGGCGTCCCCCTCACCGAGCTGAAGGTCGACGGCGGCATGGTGGCCAACGACCTGCTCATGCAGTTCCAGGCCGACCTGCTCGGCGTCGACGTCGTGCGGCCGGTGGTGGCCGAGACGACGGCGTTGGGCGCGGCCTACGCGGCTGGTCTCGCGGTGGGGTTCTGGGCGAGCACCGACGAGCTGGTCGCCAACTGGGCCGAGGACCGCCGCTGGCAGCCGAGCATGGCCGACGACCGGCGCCAGCAGCTGCTCACCGACTGGTCGCGCGCGGTCGAGCGCACCTTCGACTGGGCCGAGCCCGAGGACTGAGTCGCAGGCGGTCGCACCTGCTGCCGGTACCCTGGACGCGGAGCGCCGGGAAGTCTGGTCGGCCGCGACGTCTCACCTGACGCGTCGTGCCCCCGTGAGCCGCGCCCGGAGCGGCCCGACCGACGAGGAGCCGCCCGTGCCCAGCCCCGCCACCTCCCCCCCGCCGACACCTGCCCGCCGCCTGCTGCACCGCACGCGCAACCTCGCCGACTCGACGTTCGTCGCCGACGCCCTGCGCACCGAGACCGTCGGCGGCGTGCTGCTGCTGGTCGCGGCCGGCGTCGCGCTGGTGTGGGCCAACTCGCCCTGGCGCGAGGCCTACGACGCGCTCAAGCACCTGACGGTCGGGCCGGCGTCCCTGCACCTGCAGCTCGACCTCAGCCACTGGGCCAGCGACGGGCTGCTCGCGGTGTTCTTCTTCGTCGCCGGCCTCGAGCTCAAGCGCGAGCTCATCGTGGGCGACCTCAGCGACGTGCAGCGCGCCGTCCTCCCCGTGGTCGCCGCGGTGGCCGGCGTGGTCGTGCCGGCCGCCCTGTTCCTGGCGGTCACCGCGGGCACCGCCGGCGCCGCGCGCGGGTGGGCCGTACCCACGGCCACCGACATCGCCTTTGCCCTGGCGGCGCTCGCGGTCATGGGCTCGCACCTGCCGTCGGGGTTGCGGTCGTTCCTGCTGACGCTCGCCGTCGTCGACGACCTCATCGCCATCACGATCATCGCGGTCTTCTACACCGCCGACCTCGACGTGCGCTGGCTGCTCGCCGCCGTCGTCCCGCTGCTGGGGTTCGGCCTGCTCGCGCAGCGACGCCTCGGCCGGTGGTGGCTGCTGCTGCCGCTGGGCCTGGCGACCTGGGGTCTGGTGCACGCGTCCGGTGTGCACGCGACCGTGGCCGGCGTGCTGCTCGCCCTCACCGTGCCCGTGCGGTCGCGGACCGACGAGAAGCAGTCGCCGGCCGAGCGCCTGGAGCACGCCGTGCGGCCGTTCTCCGCCGGCGTCGCGGTGCCGGTCTTCGCGTTCTTCGCCGCCGGCGTGACCTTCGTCGGCGGCGGCCTGAGCGCGGCGGTTCGCGACCCGGTGGCCTGGGGAGTCGTCGTCGCCCTCGTGGTGGGCAAGGCGGTCGGGGTGTTCGGCGGCACGTGGCTCACCGCGCGGTTCACGCGCGCCGAGCTCGACGAGGGGCTGGAGTGGGGTGACGTGGGGGGCTTGTCGCTGCTCGCCGGCATCGGGTTCACGGTCAGCCTGCTCATCGGCGAGCTGGCCTTCGGTGAGGGGAGCCCGCGCGACGACCACGTCAAGGCCGCGGTGCTCGCGGGCTCGCTGCTCGCCGCGGCGCTCGCGGCCCTGGTGCTCCGCAGGCGCGACCGTGCCTACCGTCGCCTCGCCGAGGCCGACGCCACCCCCTGACCCCCGGTGCGACGCCGCAGCCATCCCGTCACCGTGCCACAACCTGGTGGTGCAGGGACGCCACGCAGCAGGCGAAGTGCGCCCGCTGCCCCTAGGCTCGAACCGGTCCGGACGTCGGACGCGCCACCAGGGAGGAGCCCGACATGAGCGACGCCACGGCGAGCACGCCGTCCCCCACCACGCCGCCCGTGGTGGGCCGGCCCCCTGCGGTGGACGGCGGTCGCACCCTCGGCCAGCTCGTGGCCGACGCGTCCTCGGACCTCTCGAGCATCCTGCGCAGCGAGGTGGCGCTGGCGAAGGCCGAGCTGAAGGCCGACGTGAAGGCGGCGGCCATCGGTGGCGCGATGTTCGCCGTCGCGGGGGTCGTGGCGTTCCTGGCGCTCATCCTGCTGCTCATCGCAGCGGCGTACGGCCTGGTCGCCGCGGGCCTGTCGCCGTGGCTGGCGTTCCTCATCGTCGCGGTGGTGCTTTTGATCATCACCGGTGTGCTCGCGCTGGTGGGCAAGTCGCAGATCGGCCGCGCCGGCCCGCCCGAGCGCACGGTGCGCACCACCAAGGAGACCGTCAACACCCTCAAGGGCATCAAGCCGCACACCCCCTGACTCCCGGGCGTCCGCCGCGGACGCCGCGATCTGTGAGACTGACCCCGTGACCGCCGTCGACGCCACGCACGTCCTGCACGACGGGCCCTGGCGCCACCGCTTCGTGGCCGCCAACGGCGCGCGCTTCCACGTCGCCGAGGCTGGTGAGGGCCCCCTGGTCGTGCTGCTGCACGGCTTCCCGCAGATGTGGTGGTGCTGGCGCGCCCAGATCCCGGCGCTCGCCGAGGCCGGCTACCGCGTCGCGGCCATGGACCTGCGCGGCTACGGCGCGTCCGACAAGCCGCCGCGCGGCTACGACACCCCCACGCTGGCCGCGGACGTCGCCGCCGTCGTCCGCTCGCTCGGCAGCGACGACGCGGTGATCGTCGGGCACGACTGGGGTGGGTGGATCGCCTGGTCGATGCCGGCCCTCGAGCCGGCCGTCACCCGCGCCGTCGCGGCGCTGTCGATCCCGCACCCCCTGGCGATGAAGCGCTCGCTGCGCCGCTCGGTCCGCCAGCTCGGCGCGAGCAGCTACATCTGGTCGTTCCAGCTGCCGTTCCACCCTGAGCGCCACCTGTCGAGCGGCGGGACGGCGGTGGAGGAGCTGCTGCGCAAGGGCTCCGGCACGTCGTGGCCCGGGGTCGACGACGAGGGCCGCGACATCGTGCGCACCTACACCGAGGCGATGCAGGTGCCGTTCGTCGCCCACTCGGCCATGGAGTACTACCGGTGGGTGGTGCGCTCGTCGGTGCGCTCGGACGGTCGCCGCTTCGTCGAGCGGGTCGACCAGCCGGTCACGGTGCCGGTGCTGCACATCCAGGGCTCGCGCGACCCCGCGGTGCTCGCCTCGACCGTGCGCGAGTCGACCCGTTGGGTGCAGGGCTCCTACCGCTACTTCGAGCTCGAGGGCGCCGGCCACTTCCTGCCCGAGGAACGCGCGGACGACGTCACCGCCCTGCTGCTGGAGTGGCTCGCCACGCTGCCGTGACCTCGGCCGGCTGACGGCTCAGCCGGCGGCGCAGGGGCCGGTAGACACCGTCCGGTCGGCCGTGAGCCCCCTCTGCAGCACCGGGCGCGCCTCATCCATCGTGAGGGCGTAGCCGGTGGAGTCGTCGTCGAGGCTCTTGGCGAAGACCACGCCGACCACGTGCCCCTGCGGGTCGAGCAGCGGTCCGCCCGAGTTGCCGGGCTGCACCCGCGCGTAGAGCGAGTAGACCTCGCGCACCGAGGGCTTGCTGCCGTAGATGTCCTCACCGCGGGCGGTGATGACGTCGCGGACGCGCGCCGAGTCGAGGCGGTAGGGCCCGTTGAGCGGGAATCCCGCGACGACGGCCTGGTCGCCTCGCGACAGGTCGTCGGCCCGGGTGAGAGCCGGCGCCGTCAGCCCGTCGACATCGAGCACCGCGAGGTCGCGCACAGGGTCGAAGACCACCACGCGGGCCGTGTACGAGCGGCCCGCGCCGCCCACGCGCACCGTCGGCTCGCGCACGCCCGCCACGACGTGGGCGTTCGTGACGACCACGCCCCGGTCGAGCACCCAGCCACTGCCCTCCTGAGACCGGCCGCACGAGCTGGCGTCGCCGGTGATCTTGACGATGCTCTCGGCCGCCCGCTGCACACCGGGGGTCTGCACGACCGCCGGGTCGGGCGGGGCGACCGGGCGGATGATCTCGGGGCCGAAGCCCTCGAACACTCGGGGGAAGCCCTCGGCGTCGAGCAGCGAGCGGAAGCCCGCGAACACCCGACCGGTCTGGGGCGGGACGACCTGGCCGATGGCGGTGACGATCCGCGACTGCGCGACGGCCCGCGACAGTGACTGCGAGGGGCCGCCGCGCACGGCCGCCGCGATGAGCCACACCATGAGGCAGACCGCGACGACGCTGGCCACGGCTCCCAGCAGGGCGTCGACCACTCGGGCCGGCCGCGCGGTCACGCGGTTGCGCAGCCGGACGCCCACCGCCACGGCGAGCGCCTGCCCCAGTGCGGCGGCGAGCAGCACGCCGACGACGAGCAGCAGCACGCGGCGCAGGTCGGTGCCGTCCATCGCCAGCGAGCGGTCGAGCAGGCGCGGCAGCCCCCACATCGCGAGGGCACCGCCGCCGAGGAAGCCGGCCAGCGACAGGAAGCCGACGACAGCGCCCTGGCGGTAGCCGGACACGGCGTACCCCAGGATCACGAGCGCGAGCACGAGGTCGATCACTGCAGCAGCGCCAGGACGTCGGCGGGCAGGTCGACCACGCGCTCACGCTGCCAGGGGAACGTGAGTCCCGCAAGGTCGAGCACCCGCGACAGCAGCCCGGCGGTGAACCCCCAGACGAACAGCCCGCGCACGGTGAACGCCGGCCCGAGGTATCCGCTCGGGTGACGGGCAGTCACGCGGTTGTCGGGGTCGAGCAGGTCAGCAAGGGGCACGCGCTCGACGCGGGCGACCTCGTCGGGGTCGACGGCGGTGACCGGCGACGGCTCGCGCCACCAGGCCAGCACGGGGGTGACGACGAAGCCGCTCGGCGGGAGGAACAGCGACGGCAGCTCACCCAGCACCTCGACGCCCTCCCGTAGGACGCCGGCCTCCTCGTGCGCCTCGCGCAGCGCGGCGTCGACCGGGCCGTCGTCGTCCGGGTCGAGCGAGCCGCCGGGGAACGACACCTGGCCGGCGTGCGAGCGCATCGAGCTGGACCGCTGGGTCAGCAGGACGTCGGGCTGGCCGGCGTCGTCGGTGCCGAAGAGCATGAGCACGGCCGAGGGCCGCCCACCCGACTCCGGCGGCAGGAACCGCGAGAGCTGCTCGGGCCGCGCGGTCGACGGCACGCTCGCCAGGCGGTCCAGCCAGTCGCTGGGCAGCGCCGGCGTCACGCCGAGGCCTCCTGCGCCCGCTCGTACTTCAGCAGCTTGCGGGCCTTGACGGGGTCGGTCTCGCCCTCGCCGTACGCCGGGCAGAGCCGCTGGATCGGGCAGGCACCGCAGGCCGGGCGCTTGGCGTGGCAGGTGCGGCGCCCGTGGAAGATCAGGACGTGCGAGAGCATCGTCCAGTCCTTGCGCGAGAACAGCGCACCGATGGCGTGCTCGACCTTGACCGGGTCGGTCTCCGTCGTCCAGCCGAACCGGCGCACGAGGCGCCCGAAGTGCGTGTCGACGGTGATGCCGGGGATGCCGAAGGCGTTACCCAGCACCACGTTGGCGGTCTTGCGGCCGACTCCGGGCAGGGTGACGAGGTCGGCCAGTCGGGGCGGCACCTGGCCGTCGAACCGCTCGACGAGCGCCGCGCTCAGCTTCAGGACGCTGTCGGTCTTGGCGCGGAAGAAGCCGGTCGGCTTGAGCAGCGTCTCGAGGTCGTCGCGGTCAGCCGCGGCCAGCGCGGCCGCGTCGGGGTAACGGGCGAAGAGCTGCGGGGTCAC
This sequence comes from Angustibacter sp. Root456, assembly GCF_001426435.1. Lineage (NCBI taxonomy): Bacteria > Bacillati > Actinomycetota > Actinomycetes > Kineosporiales > Kineosporiaceae > Angustibacter > Angustibacter sp. Root456. The sequence goes on from NZ_LMER01000020.1 coordinate 168,663, forward strand.
CTTGTTGACCATGACGTCGGTGGTCTGCGCCGACAGCACCGTGGCCACGAGCAGCTGCAGGGGGTTGTCGAAGTCCAGCTCGCAGTGGGCGTACGGGTAGAGCTCATGCAGCTCGCGGTAGGTCTTGCGGGCCCGGCGGACCAGGGCAGTGGGTGGCGCTTCGGGCGGTGTCGACACGCCCTTCAGGGTACGTGGCGCCGCTGACAGCTCGGGTCGATGATCCGGTCGGGTGAGCGTGGCCGGAGCATCTCAAGCGCCGCTCCCGCCGCTCCGACATCGCTGGGGTGAACCTCACCCTGCCAGCCGAGCGCGACGCCACCCCGTGCGAGCGGCTGCGCACCGAGCGTCGACGCCTCCTGGGTGAGGTGCAGCGCCTGTCCTGGCTGCGTCGGCTGGTGCAGGCGCGGTCGGACCTAGAGGTCGCCCGGCTCACCGGCCTCGACGAGCTGACCGGCCCCGGCGAGCTCGACCCGCTCGTGCGGTCGGCCCTGGTCGTGGGCGAGGTGCGCGGCCCCGAGCTGCTGCGGTCGCTGTCCGACACCGCCCGCGGCCTCGACGTAGCGGGGAACCAGGCCCGGGCCGAGCTCGCGCAGGCCACCGAGCAGCTGCTCGACCAGCTCGCCCAGGACCCTGCCCGCTGCCTCGGGCTCTGACCCTCAGGACCGGCCCCTCCCCGTGCGGCTGCACCGGGGGGCGGTGGTTAGTGTCGAACGTCACGGTAGGGCAGACTTCCCCCGGACGCGGGCGTCGACGGCTCCGCGCCGCCCGGCGAAGGAGACCTCGTGGACGACGACATCGTGCGCAGCGCCCCGCTGTTCGCCGCACTCGACGAGGAGTCGGCCGCCTCATTGCGCCGCTCGATGCTCGAGGTCAGCCTCGGCCGCTCGGAGGTCCTGTTCGCCGAGGGCGACCAGGGCGACCGGCTGTACGTCATCGTCGAAGGCAAGATCAAGCTCGGCCGCACGAGCAGTGACGGCCGGGAGAACCTCCTCGCGATCCTCGGCCCCGGGGAGATGTTCGGCGAGCTGAGCCTGTTCGACCCCGGTCCCCGCACGGCCACCGCGACCTCGGTGGGCGACACCCGACTCATCGGACTCGGCCACGACGCCTTGAAGCCGTGGCTGGTCCAGCACCCCGAGGTCGCGCTCACGCTGCTCAACGCCCTGGCCCGCCGGCTGCGCCGGACCAACGAGACGCTCGCCGACCTGGTGTTCTCCGACGTCCCCGGCCGCGTGGCCAAGGCGCTGCTCGACCTGTCGACGCGCTTCGGCCGCCCCACCGACGACGGCATCCTGGTGGCCCACGAGCTCACGCAGGAGGAGCTCGCCCAGCTCGTCGGGGCGTCGCGCGAGACCGTCAACAAGGCGCTCGCCGACTTCGCGACCCGGGGCTGGCTGCGGCTCGAGGCGCGCGCCGTCGTCCTCATGGACGTCGAGCGGCTGCGCCGCCGCGCGCGCTGACCCCACCGCGCCCTGATCGCGCCCGGCCAGAGACGGGCCAGGGACGGGCCACAGACGCGGTTCATGTCGCGTGGAGGCGTGCCGATAGGACGGCATGACCTCACGCAGCAGACGACGCACCGGCTCGCGCCTGTTCGTCGTCTACGCTGCCGCGAGCCTCGTGCCGGTGGCGGTGCTCGGCGCCGTCCTGCTGCGCGGGTACCACGACCAGGCCCTCGAGCGCGGGCGCGAGCAGGGCCGGGCGCAGGCCGCCGTCATCGACGAGATGGCGATCGGACCCGCCCTCACCGGCGCCGACCTCGCCACCGGGCTGAGCGACACCGAGCTCGAGCGGCTGCGTTCGGCCACCGACCTCGCGCTCTTCCACGGCTCGGTCGTGCGGCTGCGGCTGCGCAGCTTCGGCGGCGCAGTCGCGTTCTCCGACGACGGCAGCGTGCTCGGCGCCGTCTCACCCACTGACCCGGCGTTCCGGACGGCCGCCGCCGGCGGCACCGACGTCCAGATCGTCGACGACCCTCAGCAGGCACCCGGCGCCACCGTGCGCGTGCTGCAGCCCGTGATCGCCGCCGCGAGCGGCCAGGCGATCGGCGTGCTCGAGGTGTACCTGCCCTACGACGCGATCGCCGCCAAGGTGCAGGCCGAGACGCGCCGGGCCATCTGGCACCTGGGCCTGAGCCTGCTCGCACTGTATGCGGTGCTCGCGCTCATCTCGTGGTGGACGACGCGCGCGCTGCGGCGCCACGCCGCCGCTCACGAGCACCAGGCGCTGCACGACCCGCTCACCGGGCTCGCCAACCGCGAGCTGTTCCGCCGCGTCGCCGGCGACGCGGTGCAGGACGGGCAACGCGGCGAGGGTGGCGCGCTCGTGCTGGTCGACCTCGACCACTTCAAGGAGGTCAACGACACCCTCGGCCACCACGCCGGTGACGAGCTGCTGAAGGTGGTGGCCCAGCGCCTGCACGGCGCCCTGCGCACCGACGACACGGTCGCGCGCCTGGGCGGTGACGAGTTCGGCATCGTGCTGCCCCGAGCCACCGACCGCACCGGCACGGTGGCGCTGCTCGCCCGGGTGCGCAGTCAGCTGGCCGAGGAGATCGTCATCCACGGCGTGCGGCTGAGCGTCGAGGCCAGCTTCGGCGTCTGCTTCTACCCCGACGACGCGCAGAGCCTCGAGGAGCTGCTGCAGCACGCCGACGCCGCGATGTACCAGGGCAAGAACGGCACCACCGGGGTGGTGGTCTACGAGCCCGCGGGCGAGCACCATCCCACGCACTCCCTCGTGGTGCAGCAGGAGCTGCGCTTGGCCCTGGAGCGCGACGAGCTGGTGCTGCACTACCAGCCGAAGCTCGATCTCGGCAGCGGCGAGGTGCACGGCGTGGAGGCGCTCGTGCGCTGGGAGCACCCTGAGCGCGGGCTGTTGCAGCCCGGTCAGTTCCTGCCGGTGGCCGAGCGCTCCGAGCTCATCGAGCCGCTCACGGTGTGGGTGCTGCGCCGGGCGCTGGCCGACCACGCGCGCTGGACGGCGCAGGGCGTCGCCTGGACCGTCGCGGTCAACGTCTCGGCTCGCAACCTGGGCTCGCTGGACTTCGCGCGCACCGTCGCGGCCCTGCTCGAGGAGACTGGCACGCCGCCCGAGCAGCTGCACCTGGAGGTCACCGAGACGGCGCTGGCCTTCGACCCCGAGACGGCGGCAGCGGTGGTCAGCGAGCTCGCCCGGCAGGGCATCCAGATCTCGGTCGACGACTTCGGCATCGGGTTCACGAGCCTGTCGCAGCTGCGCACGCTCACCGTCGCCGAGGTGAAGATCGACCGCACGTTCGTCGCCGGGCTCTCCGGCAGCGAGCAGGACCGCGCCATCGTCGGCTCGGTCATCGGTCTCGGGCACAGCCTCGGCTGCACCGTGACCGCCGAGGGCGTCGAGACCGAGGACGTCGCCCGCTGGTTGTCGGACGCCGGGTGCGACCGCGCGCAGGGTTACCTGTGGATGCGCCCGGCTCCCTGGACGGAGGTCGTCTCCGCGTTCTCCGCCGCACACGAGAGGTCCCTGACATGACGCACCACCGCTCCGCTCGGGCCGCACTGCTGGCCGCCGTCCTCGGGTTCACCGCGCTCACCGCGAGCGCGTGCGGTGACGCGCCGTCCGCCGAGCCGGCGAAGTCGGCCGGGCCGACGGTGTCGGTCGACCGCGCGCTGCACGACCGCCTGCCCGACGCGGTCAAGGCGTCCGGCGTGCTGCGGGTGGGCACCGACGCCTCCTACGCACCCATGTCGTTCTTCGCTCCCGACGGGCGCACGATCGTCGGCATCGAGCCCGATCTGGCGCAGCAGATCGGGGCGGTGCTGGGCGTGCGCCTGGAGTTCCGGAACGTCGACTTCACCGAGCTGCTGCCGCACGTCGCCGACGGCTCGCTGGACGTCGCGATCTCGGCGGTGACCGACACCCCCGAGCGCGAGCAGGAGGTCGACTTCGTCAACTACTTCAACGCCGGGACGTCGATCGTCGTCCAGCGCGGCAACCCCGACGGCGTCACCGACCTGAAGGACCTGTGCGGCAAGGTCGTCGCGGTGGAGGACGGCACCACCCAGGTCGACCTCGTGAAGCGCAGCCAGGCCAACTGCGCCGGGCAGCCCATCCGGATCAAGACCTTCCCCACCAACTCCGACGCGCTGGTGCAGCTGCGCACCGGCCGCGCGGTCGCGGTGCTCAACGACTACCCACCCGCGAGCTACCTCACGAGCGACGTGCGCACCAAGGCCCACTACCAGCTGGCGTCGACGGCGCAGTACGAGCCCGGCCTCTACGGCATCGCGGTGTCGAAGCGCGAGCAAGGGCTGCGCGACGCGCTGCAGGGAGCACTCGAGACGCTGCTCGACACGGGGGCGTACCAGCAGGTGATGGACCACTGGAACGTCGCCAGCGGTGAGGTGCGCGAGGTGGCGGTCAACTCGGGTCGCTGAGGTAGTCCAGCTGGGCGCGCACCGACAGCTCGGCCGCGGGCCACAGCGAGCGGTCGACGTCGGCGTACACCACCTCGACCACGCGCCGCGCGGTGGTCGCCCCCCCGGCCACCGCGGCGCGCACCTGCTCGAGCCGCTGGCCGCGGTGGGCGAGGTAGCGGTCGATGACGGTGGTGGCGTCATCGAGCGCCGGCCCGTGGCCGGGCAGCACCGTCCCGATGCGTCCGTCGCGTGCGAGCGAACCCAAGCGCCGCAACGACTCCAGGTAGTCGGCGAGCCGCCCGTCCGGGTGGGCCACCACGGTGGTGCCCCGCCCCAGCACCGTGTCGCCGGTGAGCACGGCCGCGTCGGCCGGGAGGAGGAACGACAGCGAGTCGGACGTGTGCCCGGGCGTGGCCACCACCTCGAGCGCCAGGCCGTCGACGTCGAGCTGCTGGCCCTGCGCCAGACCCTCAGAACCCAGGCGCTGCAACGGATCCAGCGCGAGCACGGGCGCGCCGGTGAGCTCGTGGAACCGCCGGGCGCCGCCACTGTGGTCGAGGTGGCCGTGGGTCAGCAGCGTCATCGCGACGACGGCCCCGGCCTCCCGGACGACGCCCAGCACCGCCTCCAGGTGCGCCGGGTCGTCCGGGCCGGGGTCGACGACCACCGCCCGCTGGGCGCCCGGCTCGAGCAGCACCCAGGTGTTGGTGCCGTCGAGCGTCATCGGCGAGGGGTTGGGCGCGAGCACGCAACGAGCCCGCCGGCCCACGGCTCCGCCGGGCCAGGCAGCGGTCACGGCGCGTCCTCGATGCCCGACGCCGGCCCGGGCTCTCCGCCGCCTCGGCCGTCGAGGTCGATGCGCACGCCGAGTCCGTCCGGACGCCGCACCAGCCAGGGCATGAGCAACCGCGGCTCGCGAGGTTGGGCCAGCACGTCGGCGATCTCACCGCAGGCCGCGACCTCCTCGAGCGTCACGAGCGTGGGCGGCAGCATGGCCAGGCGGCCCGTGCGACCCCCCTCGGCCGCCTCGCGCACCGGCAACCAGGTCGAGTGGTCGGCCTCGCCGCTCACGTGCCGCGCCACCTGCCCGTGCGGCAGGGCCGCGACGAAGAACCACGTGTCGTAGCGGCGCGGCTCGAACACCGGTGTGCACCAGTGGCTCCACGCGCTGAGCAGCTCGGTGCGCAGCTGCAGGCCACGCCGTTCGAGCAGCTCCGAGAGGGCGAGCGAGCGGTCGAGCAGCGCCAAGCGGTCGGCTTCCCAGGAGTCGTCGCTGACGTCGCGCACGACCTCACCGCCGGCCGGGCCGGCGAGCAGCACACCGCACTCCTCGAACAGCTCGCGGACCGCCGCGCACACCAGCCCCGACGCCTCGGGCGCCGGCACGCGCAACCGCCGCGCCCACTCGGTCAGGCTCGGCCCGCCCCACGCGACGTCGTCGTCGCAGTCGCGCGGGTCGACCCCGCCACCGGGAAACACGTGCATGTGCGCCGCGAAGGCCATGGACGACGTCCGGCGCAGGACGAACGCCTCCGGCCCGCCGCCCGGACCGCCGCCCGGACCGCCGCCCGGCCCGCCGCTCGGACCGCCGCCCGGACCGCCGCCCGGACCGCCGCCCGGCCCGCCGTCCGGACCGCCGCCCGAGCCGCCGTCTCGCAGCAAGATCACCGTCGAGGCACGCCGTGGCTGCGCAGGATCTCCCGCTTGGCGCTGGCTAAACGTCGTAGCGTGGTCGAGCAACCGCGGGTTCAGCGGGAATTCACGCAGCATGCCGCGATCGTAGGCTCACGAGAGGAACGAACGGTGCGACGGGAGTACACCCTCGCCGAGGTGGCCGCCGCAGTCGGCATGACCGAGCGGAACGTGCGCGCCTACCGATCGCGCGGGCTGATCCGGCCGCCGCGCATGCGCGGCCGGGTCGGCTACTACTCGCAGGAGCACCTCGCGCAGCTCCGGCTGATCCAGGCCCTGCTGGGCCGCGGCCTGAGTCTGTCGGTGATCGCCCAGCTGGTCGACCGCGGCGTCGCCCACACCGAGCTGGCGCGTCTGGTGCGCGAGGAGCTCCCGCCGGGTGGCGAGGTGCCGGTGTCGAGCGCGACGGTCGAGGTGCTCGAGGGCGCCGAACCCGGCCTGCTCGGGCGCCTCGCCGACTTCGGACTGGGGCGGCGCACCGACGACGGCTTCGCCGCCGACCCCTCGTACCTGGCGATGTCGAACCTGCTCGTGGCCATGGGGTTGCCGCACCTCGACGTCGCGCGCGTCAGCGAGCGCACGGCTCAGTGCGCACACACCCTGGCCGAGCGGCTGCCGTCCCTCGAGCTCGACCCGCCCGCGCCCGACGCCCCCGCGGACGACGACCCGCCGCCCAGCGCCGCTGACGTGCGGGCGTGCGCGGTGGAGCTGGCTTCGACGGCGTTCCGGCTCGCGCTCTCCGCCGCCCTGGAGCGGCGCGACGCGGCCAGGATCAGCGAACCCGAACCGTGATCTCGACCTCGACCGGCGCGTCCAGGGGCAGCACCGCGACGCCCACAGCGCTGCGCGCGTGGATGCCCGCGTCGCCGAAGGCCTGACCCAGCAGCTCGCTGGCGCCGTTGACGACGCCAGGCTGGCCGGTGAAGCCCGGCTCGCTGGCCACGAAACCGACGACCTTCACGACGCGCTCGACCTGGTCGAGGTCACCGACCACCGACTTCACGGCGGCGAGGGCGTTGAGGGCGCAGGTGCGCGCGAGCTCCTTGGCGTCGTCCGGGCTGACGCAGCCGGCCGCGTCGCCGACCTTGCCTGTCGCGGCGAGCGAGCCGCCCACCATGGGCAGCTGCCCGGAGGTCCACACCAGGTCGCCGTCGCGGACGGCGGGCACGTACACCGCGACGGGCGGTGCGACGTCCGGCACGCTGAGGCCCAGCTCGGCGAGGCGCTGCTCGACCTGACCCACGGCGTCCCCCATGCTCACTTCTCCCGCTTCAGGTAGGCGACCAGGTTGCCGGCGTCGCCGGTGACGACCTGCACGAGCTCCCAGCCGTCCTCGCCCCACTGGTCGAGGATCTGCTTGGTCGCGTGCACGATGAGCGGAACCGTCGCGTACTCCCACTTGGCCATGGCTGGCATCCTGCCGCACCCGGCCGCACGCCCACCACCGGGGTGCGCTGGCGTGCATGATCACGCCAGAAGGGGCCGCCTACCTCGGGCGTGATCATGCACGGCAGCGCACGTCAGGCGAGGATGGCAGCGTGAGCAACCCCCGCGACGTCCTCGACCGCCCGGCACCGCCGCCCGACGCCACGGTCTGGTACGGCCGGCTGCCCGTGCACGTGGCCGACGTCCGCTGGCCGACGAACCCCTCGGACGACGCCGCGCCGCTCGTGGTGGTCGTGCACGGTGGCTTCTGGCGCGCCGAGTTCGACCGCCATCACACCGGCCCGCAGTGCGCCGGTCTGGCCGACGCCGGGTACGCCGTCGCCGCCATCGAGTACCGCCGCACCGGCATGGACGGCGGTGGCTTCCCCGGCACCCTCGAGGACGTCGCGACTGCCGTCGAGCGCGTGCCCGGGCTGGTCGCCGAGGCCGCCGAGCACGCCGGCGTCGCCGTCGACACCGCGCGCACCGTGCTGCTGGGCCACAGCGCGGGCGGCCACCTGGTGGCCTGGGCCGCCACCCAGGCCACCACGGCAGCCACCGGGGCGATCAGCCTCGGCGGCGTGCTCGACCTCGCCCAAGCGGCAGCCCTCGGGCTCGACCCCGGTGAGGGCGGCTCGGCGGTCGAGGCGCTGCTCGGCGGCGGGCCCGCCGACGTGCCCGAGCTGTACGCCGCGTGCGACCCCACCGCGCTCGGCCGACCGCTGATCCCGGTGACCGCGCTGCACGGCGCTGACGACGACGTCGTGCCGCCAGCGCTCTCGCTCACCTACGCCGACCGCACCGGCCAACCGGTCGTCGTCCTGCCCGCGATCGAGCACTTCGGCCTGATCGACCCGCAGTCGCCGGCGTGGCCCGTGGTGCTGCAGCACCTTGCCCACGCGACCGGCCGTACCGGTCGGTAGCCTCCTCACCATGGCGACCACGGCTCGGGCGGCGAGCGCCGGCCGCGACCGCGACTGGGAGGGCGTGCGCCTGCACGTCGTCACCGGCAAGGGCGGCACCGGCAAGACGACCGTCGCCGCCGCGCTCGCGCTCGCGCTCGCGACCGACGGCCAGCGGGTGCTGCTCACCGAGGTCGAGGACCGCCAGGGCATCGCCCAGCTGCTCGACGTCCCGCAGCTGGGGTACGACGAGCACCGGGTCGCGACGGCGCCTGGCGGCGGTGAGGTCTTCGGGCTCTCGGTGGAGCCCAAGGCGGCGCTGCTGGAGTACCTGCAGATGTTCTACAAGCTGGGCCGCGCGGGCGGGTTGCTCGAGCGCTTCGGCGCCATCGACTTCGCCACCACCATCGCCCCGGGTGTGCGCGACGTGCTGCTCACCGGCAAGGTCTACGAGGCCGTCCGCCGCCGGGCGCACGGGCGTCCGGTCTACGACGCCGTCGTGCTCGACGCTCCGCCCACCGGCCGCATCACCCGGTTCCTCGGCGTCAACAACGAGGTCGCCGGGCTCGCGCGCGTGGGGCCGATCCGCGGCCAGGCGGACTCCATCACGACGCTGCTGCGCTCGCCCCAGACCGCAGTGCACCTGGTGACGCTGCTCGAGGAGATGCCGGTGCAGGAGACCGTCGACGGCGTCGCCGCGCTGCACGAGGCGGGACTGCCCGTGGGTGGGATCGTCGTCAACCTCGTGCGCGACCCGGTGCTGTCCGGCCGTCGGCTCACCGCGGCGGCCAAGGGACGCCTCGACGCCGCCGAGGTGGCAGGCGGGCTCGCGGACGCCGGCCTGCCCCACACCGACACCGCCGTGCGCGCCCTGCTCTCCGAGGCCGAGGAGCACGCCCAGCGCGTCGCGCTGCAGCAGCGCGAGCGGGGCGAGATCGACGCGCTCGACCGGCCCGTCTACGAGCTGCCCGCCCTCGCCGAAGCCATCGACCTCAGCGCGCTGTGCCGACTCGGTGACGTCCTGCGCGAGCAGGGGATGGCATGAGCCCGCGCCGTAGCCACGAGGTGCCGCCGCTCAGCCCACCCGCCCTCGACGTCGACGCCCTGCTGCGCGACCCGGCCACCCGGATCGTGGTGTGCTGCGGCTCCGGCGGCGTGGGCAAGACGACCACCGCCGCGGCCCTCGGCCTGCGCGCGGCCGAGCAGGGCCGCAAGGTCGTCGTGCTCACGATCGACCCCGCCCGCCGGCTGGCGCAGAGCATGGGGCTGGTCGAGCTCGACAACACCCCGCGCGCGGTGAAGGGCGTCGACCAGGCGGCGGGCGGCCGGCTCGACGCCATGATGCTCGACATGAAGCGCACCTTCGACGAGATCGTCGAGGCGCACTCCTCGCCCGAGAAGGCCCAGCAGATCCTGGCCAACCCCTTCTACCAGGCGCTGTCGAGCTCGTTCGCGGGCACGCAGGAGTACATGGCCATGGAGAAGCTCGGCCAGCTGCGCCGCCAGGCCGACCGCGAGGGCACGTGGGACCTCGTCATCGTCGACACCCCGCCGTCTCGCTCGGCCCTGGACTTCCTCGACGCGCCGCAGCGCCTCGGTTCGTTCCTCGACGGGCGGTTCATCCGCCTGCTCGCGGCGCCGGCCAAGGCCGGTGGTCGGGCGTACCTCAAGGCGTTCAGTGCCGGCGTCAACGTGGTGACCAACACGCTCACCAAGGTGCTCGGAGCGCAGGTGCTACGCGACGTGCAGACCTTCGTGGCGGCGCTGGACACGATGTTCGGTGGGTTCCGCGAGCGGGCCGACGCGACGTACCGCCTGCTGCAGGCGGACGGCACCGCGTTCGTCGTGGTCGCCGCCCCCGAGCGCGACGCGCTGCGCGAGGCCGCCTACTTCGTCGAGCGGCTCGACCGCGACCGCATGCCGCTCGCGGGCCTCGTGCTCAACCGCGTGCACGACGCCGACCACGTCGACATCTCGGCCGAGCGGGCGCTCGCTGCCGCCGAGACGCTCGCCGAGCGCAAGGAGCACCCGCTCACGCAAGCGCTGCTGCGCCTGCACGCTGACCGCGTCCGCGTCGCCGAGCGCGAGCAGGCGATCGCTGACCACTTCACCGCCGCGCACCGCGAGGTGCCGGTACGCCGGGTGCGGGCCTGCGCGCAGGACGTGCACGACCTGCCCGGCCTGCGCCAGATCGGCGCCGACCTCGCCGGCGACGCCTGACCCCCACCGCCCCAACCGTGCACCTTGTACACAACGTGCACGGTTCCACCGCTCCAGGCGTGCACGTCGGATCCGAAGTGCCCGCCGAGGGGCCGCCTCAGATGGCGATGGCTCCGTCGTCCGTGGCCGTGCGCTGGTGGTCGGTGCGGGCGGCCTCGAGCAGGCGCCGCCATGACGTCACGTTGGGCCGCTTCTTCAGCAGGGCCCGGCGCTCACGCTCGGTCATGCCGCCCCACACACCGAACTCGGTGCGGTTGTCGAGGGCGTCGGCCAGGCACTCGGTGCGCACGACGCACCCCATGCAGACCGCCTTGGCACGGTTCTGCTCCGCGCCCTGGACGAACAGGTCGTCCGGATCCCCCTGGCTGCACGACCCCCGCGTCGCCCAGTCCTGGTCCCACCCTGCGTTGCTCGCCATGGTGCTCATCGGCGGTCTCCACCCTTGAAAATCGTCGGGCGACCCGGCACCGGCTGTGCGACGACGCCACCCTTTCCCCGCTACAGACGGTAGGGAGTGAGAGGGGGTGGCGACCATGACCCGTTCCGGCCATTCCTGGCCCACCGGTGACTAGTCACAGGGCGTGACCTTCGTCCCGATCGGGTTCGTCCCAAGGCGTGACTGGCCGCCTTGTCAGGTCCGCGGGTTACCCTGAGGAGTCCCACGCGCACGGATCGCGCAGCGACCAGGGCCGTTCGAGGTCCGTCACAGCGGAGGAGCACGGATGACGAGGCAGGCCGACGACCGCGGAAGCGGGATAGTCAGCATCCTCACCCTCCTCTCGGCCCTCATCGGCACGGCCGTGGTGGCTGGGCTGGTCGGGGCCGGGTTGTTCATGCCGGCGGTGGGTGCGGCCGGTGCCACGGCCCGCACCGGCGTCGACTTCTTCGACGCGCTGCCGGCCGAGCTCGAGCAGAGCCCGCTCGCGCAGCAGTCGCGCATCCTCGATGCCGACGGCCACGTGATCGCGACGTTCTACAACGAGAACCGCGTCGTGGTGCCGCTGAAGAAGATCGCGCCGATCATGCGCGAGGCGCAGATCGCGATCGAGGACACCCGCTTCCGCGAGCACGGCGGCATCGACCCCAAGGGCGTGCTGCGTGCCGCGCTCAACAACGCCTCCGGTGACTCCACGCAGGGCGCGTCGACGCTCACCCAGCAGTACGTGAAGCTCACGCTGCAGGAGAACGCGATCTACGCCGGCGACGAGGAGGCCGCCAAGGCCGCCGTCGACAAGAACCTCGCCCGCAAGATCCAGGAGATGAAGTACGCGGTCGCGCTCGAGAAGAAGATGAGCAAGGACCAGATCCTCGAGGGCTACCTCAACATCGCGTACTACGGCGACGGCGCCTACGGCGTCGAGACGGCGGCCCGCCACTTCTTCTCCACCACCGCCGCCAAGCTGACGCTGCCGCAGGCGGCGCTGCTGGCCGGGCTCGTGCAGCAGCCGGGCGCGTTCGATCCCCGCCGCAATCCCAAGTCCGCCCTGAACCGCCGCAACGTCGTGCTCGCGCGCATGCTGCAGACCGGCAAGATCACGCAGAAGCAGCACGACGCCGCGGTGAAGACCAAGCTGGGCCTGAAGATCAAGCCGGCCGGCAACGGCTGCGACGGGTCGCGCTACCCCTTCTTCTGCAACTACGTGTACCGCCAGGTGCTCACCAACAAGGCGTTCGGCGCCACCGAGCAGGCGCGCCGCACGCTGGTGTTCCGCGGCGGCCTCACCATCCAGACCACGCTCGACCCGAAGATGCAGGCCGCTGCCGAGAAGGCCGTGGCCAAGAAGGTGGCCGCGCGCAACAAGAGCAACGTGGCAGCGGCGATCTCCGTGGTCGAGCCGGGCACGGGGGCCGTGCGCGCCATGGCCCAGAGCCGTCCGTACGGCCGCAACCCCAAGAAGGGCCAGACGGTCGTCAACTACAACGTCGACAACGTCTACGGCGGCGGCAACGGCTTCCAGACCGGTTCGACCTTCAAGGCGTTCACGCTCGCGGCCGCACTGTCGGAGGGCAAGTCGCTCAACAGCACCTTGAACGCGCCGGTCAGCGGGCACGTCTTCAAGAAGGACGACTTCCAGCTCAACGGCAGCTGCCCTGACCTGCGCACGCCGGTCTACCCCGTGAGCAACAGCGAGGGCAACGAGCACGGCACCCGCACCCTCCTGGAGTTCACCGCCAAGTCGGTCAACACCGCCTTCGTCAAGCTCGAGGGCGAGGTCGGCCTGTGCAAGGTGCTGGCCGTCGCCGACAACCTCGGCATGCACCTGGCGGCGCCGTCCAAGAAGGATCGCGCCGACGGCAAGATGAGCACCGCCCTTCGGCCCTACGAGTCGCTCACGCTCGGCATCGAGCCGGTGGCGCCTCTCACCATGGCCGCGGCGTACGCCACGTTCGCCGCTGACGGCCTGTACTGCCCGCCGGTGTCCATCACCGCCGTGACGGCGCTGGGCGGCAAGAAGATCAAGCTGCCCGAGCAGCAGTGCGACCAGGCCCTCGACCAGAACGTCGCCCGCGGTGTCACGCAGGCCCTCGAGAAGGTCATCACGAGCGGCACCGCCCGCGGCAACGGCATCGGGCGCCCGGCAGCCGGTAAGACGGGTACGACCAACGGGTCCACCGACCTGTGGTTCGCGGGCTACGTGCCGCAGCTCGCCGCGGCCGTCTGGTTCGGGCACCCCGACAAGACGAAGCAGATGAAGGGCATCGACACCGGCAAGGCCAAGTACCCGCGCCAGATGTACGGCGCGACGTTGTCTGCACCGCTGTGGGCTGACTTCATGGAGTCCGCCACCAAGGGCATGCCGCGCGAGAACTTCGGCAACCCCAGTGACAAGATTCTGTACGGAGACAAGGTCAGCGTGCCGAGCACGACGGGCCAGTCGATCGCCGATGCGACCAAGACGCTCGAGGACGCGGGTTTCTCGGTGTCGGTGGGCTCGCCGCAGAGCTCGAACATCGCCCAGGGCCTGGTCGCCGCCACCAACCCGTCGCCGGGCTCGCGGGTGCGTGCCGGAAGCTCGGTCACCATCTACCCGAGCAGCGGCCCGGCCCCGGCGCCGCAGCCCACGACGACGGCGCCCGCACCGACGCCCACCCCACCCCCGCCTCCTGGCAAGACGAAGCCACCCAAGAAGCCGAAGAGCGGGTAGGCCGCGAGGCCTACTGCGCGAGCTGGCGGCGCACCTCGGCGGCCACGCGCCCACCCTCGGCGCGGCCAGCGACGGCGGCCGATGCCGCCTTCATGACCTGCCCCATGGCCTTCATGCCCTCGGCGCCGGTGTCGCGGATGGCGGCGCTCACCAGCTCGGCCAGCGCGGCGTCGTCCAGCTGCGCCGGCAGGTAGCCCTCGATCACGGCCATCTCAGCGCGCTCGCGGTCGGCCCGCTCCGGGCGCCCGCCGTCCGCGAACGCCGTGGCCGCCTCGCGGCGCTTCTTGGCCTCGCGCCGCAGCACGGCCTGGACGTCGTCGTCGCTGAGCTCGCGCGCGACGTCCCCGGCGACCTCCTCGTTCGTGATGGCTGTGAGCACCATGCGCAGCGTGGCGACGCGCACCTCGTCCTGCTCGCGGATCGCGGTGGTGAGGTCGTCGCGCAGCGTCTGCTTGAGGGTGCTCATGGATCGCGAGTCTGTCAGGCCCTGGCACGATGGACCACCATGAGGCCTGCACGCACCATCGCCGCACTCGGGGGCCTCGGCGGCCTCGGCCTCGCGTTCGTCGCAGGGTGCGTCGTCGAGAGCCGCGCCTACACCCTGCGCCGCTTCGAGCTCCCGGTGCTCCCCGCGGGGACGCCCACGCTGAGGGTGCTGCACCTGTCGGACCTGCACCTCACCGACCGCCAGCGCCTGGAGCGGGAGTGGGTCCGCGGCCTGGCCGCGCTCGAGCCCGACCTGGTCGTCGACACCGGCGACAACCTCGCGCACCTCGACGCGGTGCCGAACGTCCTGCGCGCCCTCGAGCCACTGCTGGAGCGCCCGGGCGCCTTCGTGCTGGGTTCGAACGACTACTTCGCGCCCAAGCCGAAGAACCCCGCTCGCTACCTGCTGCCCGATGGCGGCAGGCGGCGCATCGCCGGCCGCCGCCTGCCCACCGACCGGCTCGTCGAAGGCCTGACCGCGCAGGGTTGGCTCGATCTCACCAACACCCGCGGGCAGCTGCGCGTCGCCGGCGTCGACCTGTCGTTCGTGGGGGTCGACGACCCGCACCTCGGGTACGACCGGTTTCCCGCGCCGGACCACACCGCACCTGCCGCCCTGGCGATCGGTGTCAGCCACGCGCCGTACACGCGGGTGCTCGACGCCATGGTGCGCGACGGCGCCTCGCTGCTGCTCGCCGGGCACACGCACGGCGGCCAGCTGCGCCTGCCCGGCTACGGCACGATCGTCACCAACTGCGACCTCGACCGGCACCGCGCGCGCGGCGTCAGCCGCTGGTGGGACGGCGCCGCCCACCAGCCGCCGCAGGCGCCCCCGCCGCCGGATGCCGCGTGGCTGCACGTGAGCGCGGGCCTCGGCACCTCGCCGTACACCCCGGTGCGCTTCAACTGCCGCCCCGAGGCCAGCCTGCTCACCCTCACCGCCCCCTGACCCTTCCCGCCATCGCTTTGCGCCACCCAGGCCGCTTTGCGCGGCCAGGGAGCGGTCTGGTTGGCGCAGGCACCACGGGCTTGCGCTACTCAGGCCGGATGTGGCGGCGCCAAACCGGCCCGGACGGCGGAAGGCGGGCTGAGTGGCGGGAGGGGGTGGGTGCCGGGGGATCCGGTTTCAGACTTGCGGCTGGCCTCGGCTACGATGGCGTGGCTTCGCCGTCCGCAGGGACGGCGGCGAGCAGCCACGGGGTGTGGCGCAGCTTGGTAGCGCGCTTCGTTCGGGACGAAGAGGCCGCAGGTTCAAATCCTGTCACCCCGACCAATGTGATGTCTCAGGACATCCCGGACGCCCGAACCTGCAGGATGCAGGTTCGGGCGTTCGTCATTTCTGGGTTCGGGGTTGGTAGTCCCTGGTGGTGTCGATGGTGAGCTCGCGGAGGGGCTCGCGGGCGCGGGTCGACGCGGCTTCGCCGTCGGCCGGTAGGGCCATCAGCCGGCTGACCGTGGCCTCGGAGACCCGGTAGGTCCTGGCGGCCTCGGCCTGGCTCAGGCCCTGGCTGATGACGGCGGTCATGACCAGCCTCGCTCTCGACACGTGCGAGCATGACCGACCACGCCCTTGCAGATGTCGTGAGACGTCCTGAGCCAGGACACCGTTACCCCGACCAACCAGACGTTCGACCATCGCGCCGGTTGCCGCTGATGCGCCTGCTGCCTGCCAGGTCTCGTTCACTCGTCCACGGGACCTGCGGCCCTGTCGCGGGCTGGACGCACGAGAGCAGGGTGTCGACGACCAGTTCGACACCGAGGGGGTTCGACATGTTCCGCACTGCGCTCAGGTCGGTGGCCGTAGCGGCCGCGATCATCGGACTCGCTCCCCTGGGCGCCGCAGCCGGCGTGCCGGGCGGCCCGAACGGCCCCGGGCCCCTCGTCCGGTTCGCACCAGGTTCCTTCCCCGAGTCCATGGCCCTGTCCGGGGGCAGCGAGCTGGTCACCCTCGGCTTCGCCGGTGAGCTGGTGCGGGTGACGGGCAGCCAGGTGAGCAGCGTCGCCACCGTCGACCTCGAGGGCACCTCGCTGCTCACGGGCGTCGTCGTTCGCGGCGGGTACGCCTACGTCGCGCGGGCTCCCTTCGCCGGCGGGCCGTCCTACCTCTACCGCGTGCCGGTGACCGCCTCGGACGTCGCGCCGCAGCCCTGGGTGACGTTGTCCGACGACGGCGGGTTCCCCAACGGGCTGGCCGCCCGTGGCGGTCGCATCTACGTCGCCGACTCCGCTGCCGGCGTGATCCGCACGGTGTCGACGGACACCGGCACGGTCGCCACCTGGTGCGCGGACGACCTGCTGAAGCCCGGCCATTACGGCTTCGGCGTCAACGGCATCACGTTCGGCCCGGACGGCGCCCTGTACGGCGTGGTGTCGGACTTCGGCCGCGTCGTGCGCATCACCACGACCGCGACCGGATGCACCGTCACGGCGGTCGTCGAGCAGCAGCAGCTCGCCAGCGCCGACGGCGTCTCCTTCGGCCCGGACGGCGGCCTGTACGTCACCGTCAACCGCAGCAACCGCCTGTGGCGCGTCGACCTCACGACGCGGCGGCTCACCGACCTGGCCGGTCGTTCGGACGGCCTGTCGTACCCGACCCAGGTGCTCTTCCCGGACGCCGACACCATGCTCGTGACCAACGGCGCGCTGTCCGGCGGTGTCCCTGACCTCCTCGCGTTCGGCTTGCACTGAGGCATCCGGCCACCGGCCGGTCTGGCTGGCGTGGCAGGCTCTCGGCCATGACCGACCTGCCCGCCTGGGAGGCGCGCTTTCGCGCCCGCCGCCTCGGCCTGCCCGACTTCGCCCGCGACCGCGACGAGCGCACCGTCGCCGTCGCCACCACGGACGACGGCACGATCGAGCTGCACTGGTGGACCGTCGGCGCCGACGGCCTGATCCAGGCCACCGACCGCCCCGAGGGCACCAGCGACGGCACGCTCGACCCCACCGGCGAGCAGCTGTGGTGGTTCGACGACCGCAAGGGTGACGAGAAGGGCGTGTGGCGCCGCCAGCCGTACGGCTCCGCGCCCGGCAGCCACACCACCGCCACGAGCCTGCCCGCCGCCTACAGCAGCGGCCTGGCGCTCGGAGTCCGCACGGCCGTCGTCGGCAGCACGGACGACGGCTACGGCGTCCGCGTGCACGTCGTCGACCCGGACGCCGGCCCCGACGCACCCGCGCGCCTGCTCTACGAGCACGAGGAGGAGGCGTACGTCGGCGACCTGTCGCGCGACGAGTCGCTCGTCGTCCTGGCCCACAGCGAGCACGGCGACTCGCGCCACCCCGCCCTGCGGGTGCTGCGCGTCGACGACGCCTCGACGGTCGCCGAGCTGTGGGACGGCGAGGGCAAGGGCCTGCACCCCGCCGCCTTCTCCCCCGTCGCCGGCGACCAGCGTCTGCTGGTGGTGCACGAGCGCGACGGCGTCCCCGCGCTGCTGGTCTGGGACCCGCTCACGGGCGCCGAGACGCCACTGGCCATCGACGCCCCCGGCGAGGTCGAGGACGCCGAGTGGTGGTCGGACGCCACCGCCGTCGTCGTCGCCGTGTCGCACGAAGCCCGCACCCGGCTCGTGCGTGTCGACCTCGAAACCCTTGCGACGCAGCCGTTCGGGCCGACCACCGGCACGGTCACGTCCGCCACCGTGCGCGACGACGGCAGCATCTGGGCCACCTGGTCGTCCGCCGCGAGCCCGTCGTCCGTGCGCGTGCTGCACCCTGACCGCGCCGACGAGGGCGAGCTGCTGCTGGCCCCGCCCGGGCCGGCGGCGCCGCCGTCCGTCGCGGTCGAGGACGTCTGGGTCGAGGGCCGCGGCGGCCGCATCCACGCCCTGCTGCGCCGTCCGGCCGACGCCGCGCCCGGCCCCCTCCCGCTGGTGGTCGAGGTGCACGGTGGACCGACGCACCACGACATCGACGCCTTCATGGCCTACCCCAGCGCCTGGGTCGACCACGGCTTCGCCGTCGTGCAGGTCAACTACCGCGGCTCGACGGGCTACGGCTCGGCGTGGCGCGACGCCCTGGAGGAACGCGTCGGCCACGTCGAGCTCGAGGACGTCGTCGCCGTCCGCGACCACCTCGTCGGCACCGGCGTCGCCGACCCGCGTCGCGTCGTGCTCGCGGGCGCGTCCTGGGGCGGCTTCATCACGCTGCTCGGCCTCGGCACCCAGCCCGACGCCTGGGCCCTCGGGCTCGCCGGCGTCCCCGTGGCCGACTACGTCGCCGCCTACGAGGACGAGATGGAGGGCCTCAAGGCGTTCGACCGCTCGCTGTTCGGCGGCTCACCGGACGACGTCCCCGACCGCTACGCCGACTCCAGCCCGATCACCTACGTCGACCAGGTCAGCGTGCCCGTGCTGGTGCTGGCAGGCGAGAACGACCCGCGCTGCCCGATCCGCCAGATCGAGAACTACCTCGCGCGGCTGACCGAACGCGGGGTGCCGCACGAGGTCTACCGCTACGACGCCGGCCACGGCTCGCTGGTCAACGACGAGCGCGTGCGCCAGATGCGCGTCGAGCTCGACTTCGCGGCGCGACACCTGCCGCAGGGGTAGCGGCCCGGCGCGCGATCCGGACGGCGGCCAGCACCATCACGAGCCCGGTCACCAGCAGGATCACCGGCACCGCGAGCCGTCCGGGGAACCACTCCTCCACCACGCGCGGCACGAGCTCGAGCGAGCCGGCACCGGCGATCACGAGCAGCCACAGGTCGCGCCAGCGGACGGCAAGCACGACCAGGCCGGCGACGGTGGCCAAACCGAGCCACAGCCCCCAATCCGCCATCGAGGCCATGACCGCACCGAGCACGGTGACCGCCGGCCCCAGCACGGTCGCGGCGCGCCGGGGGGTGACCAGCCCGCGAGCGCCGAGCACCCACCACGCGAGACCGACCAACCCCACGGCCACGCCGAGCCCCGGGCCCTCGAGGGTGGTGAACCGCGTCAGCAGCGCGAGCACTGACGCCACGACCCCGACGACCAACCCTGCCTGCAGCAACGCTGACCGCTCGCGCCACCACAGCACCGCGAGCTGCCCGGTGACGCCGCAGGCCACCCACGACGCCACGCTCGACTCACCCCAGTGCCACCACTCGCCGGCGACCAGACCGAACGCGACGGCCAACGCGATCGCACCGGCGAGCCACAGCACCGAGCGCACGCGGGACCCCTGCCGTCCCAGCCACTGAGGAACGGCGAGCCCCGCCCCGACCAGCACCATCCACACGGCGAGCATCAGCCCGGTGCGGACGCCGCGCGAGAGCTCGTCCCAGAACTGCCCCACCAGCAGCGCGGACGCCGTGACCATGAGGACACCGCCGAGGTAGCCAAGCGCCTCCAGCACCAGGGACGTCGCGTGCTCGGACGGGTGCGGCTCGACGGCGGCCGGCGGCGTCTCCCCGCGCTCGGCCTCGCGGATCAGCTCGGCCTGGCTGCGGCTGATGTACCCGGCCGCCACCCACCGCTCGAGCAGCGCCACCTCTTCGGCGGCCGCAGACGTCGGCTGCGCGCGGTGCAGGACGTCATCCATGCGGTCATGATCACCGCCACGCCGGGAGGGCGGCAGGGCCGGAAGTCACCCCCGCGGGTTAGCGTGTGACGGTGACCTTCGCGCCGTCCGTGCCGCCCACAGCGCCGCTGCTGCTCGCGGTCGACGGCAACAGCCTGCTGCACCGCGCGCACCACGCGCACGCTTACAGCGGCCACCGCGACCCCGACGGCCGACCGGTGTGGGGCCTGCGCGGCCTGGTCACCTCGATCGCCGGTGCGGCGGCTCGACTCACGCCGGACGCCGTGGTCGTCGGCTTCGACTGCTCCGTGGCCTCGCGCCGCCGCGACGAGTACCCGGAGTACAAGGCCGGACGCCGTGAGAAGGAGCCCGAGCTCGTCGACCAGCTCGCGAGCGCACCGGGGCTGCTGCGCGAGGCCGGCTTCGCCGTCGTCCAGCACGAGGGGTGGGAGGCGGACGACGTGCTGTGCTCGTCGGCCGCGCTGGCCCGACGCTCGGGGTGGCGCTGCGCGGTGGTCACGAGCGACCGCGACTCCTTCGCGCTCATCGACGATTCCACCGCGGTGCTGCGGCTCATCACCGGAGGCATCGACGCCTCGCCGCTGCTCACACCCGCGCGGCTGCCCGCGCTGTGTGGTGTCGCGGCGGGCCAGTACCGCGACTTCGCGGCGCTGCGCGGTGACACGTCCGACAACCTGCCGGGCGCGCGGGGCATCGGCGCCAAGACGGCCGCCAAGCTGCTGGCCGCCTTCGCCGGCGTGGCCGAGGTCTACGCCGCGATCGACGCCGGCCGGGCCGGTGAGGTCGAGGCCGTCGTCGGGCGCGCCGCCACCCGCCGCCTGGCCGAGCCGGCCGCCCGCGCGAACGTCGAGCGCAACCTGCGGCTCATGGCGATGCGGCACGACCTGCCGCTACCCGACCTGATGAGCATGCGCGTGCCGATGGACGTGCCGCGGCTGCACGCCGGACTGGCCACGCGCGACATCCGGCTCGGCCCCTCCCTGTGGGCGCTCACCGGCGCGGCGCCCCCGGGCAGCGAGAGCTGGGCTTCGATCGCCGAGCAGGACGACGTGCCACCGGCTCGCCTCGTCGAGCCGGTGGTCGTGCCCGCCCAGAAGGCGCTTGAGCCGGAGCCCGAGCTCACGCTCTTCTAGGCACCGCGCACACGCTCAGGCGGCGCTGCCCGCGATGTTGACGAGCCAGGAGACGCCGAAGCGATCGACGCACATGCCGAAGGCGTCACCCCAGGGGGCCTTGTCGAGCGGCATGACGACCGTGCCGCCATCGCTGAGCCGGCCCCAGTAGCCGTGCAGCTCGCTCTCGTCGTCGCCGCTGAGCGACACCGAGTAGTTGTTGCCCGGCGTGTACGGCATGGCGTTCGGCGAGTCCGCGGCCATCAGCGTGAGGCCACCGGGGCTCACGAGCTGGGCGTGCATGATCTTGTCCTGCTCGGCGGGGTCCTGGCTCGCCTGGAAGTCGCCGAACGTCGACAGCGTGAGCTCGCCGCCGAAGACGTCGCGGTAGAACTCCATCGCCTCGCGGGTGGTGCCCTGGAAGTTGAGATACGGGTTGAGCTTCGTCGCCATGACGGTCCTTCCCTCTTCGCTGCTGATGGCGCCGATCTTGGCCCTGCCCTGGCCGGGGCACAACCGAGTTCGGTCAGGCCGACTCACCCGCCCCGGGCTCGACCAGCCACAGCGCCTGGTAGGGGCTCAGCCAGAGGTCACCGTGAGCGTCTGGCCGGACGTCGACCCCGCTGATCGCGTCGTGGGCGGCCGCCAGACCCAGCTCGGCCAGGCGCCAGGCACCGAACCGCGCCGGCCGCGCGCTGACGTTGTAGAGGCCCACCATCGGGCCGACCGGATGGCGCCGCACCACCGCGAGCACCACCGGGTCGTCGAGGTCGATCACCTCCGCCGGGACGGCGGCGTCCAGGTGCGACAGGCCGGCGCGCACGCGAGCCAGGTGGCGCAGCCCCTCGAAGACCCGACCCTCGACCGTGGCCAGGTCGTGCCGCCGCTCGGCAGCCGCCCAGTCGAGCCGGGGCCGGTGCGCCCAGCGGTTGTCGCCCTCGTGGCCCGGTTCATCGGCCCAGAGCGGGTCGTTGGGCTGCGCGAGCTCGTCGCCCGACCAGATCACCGGGATCCCACCCCAGCCCAGGACCACTGCGTGGGCGAGCAGCAGCCGGCTCACCGCCGTCCGCACCGCGGGGTCGTCGACGGCGTCGTGCGCGGCCTCGCGGGCCGCCTCGAGCCCCACCAGGCTGGCCGCCGTCCCGCTGATCCGCCGGTCGCCGGTGGCCGGGTTGGCCTGGAACACCAGACCCCTCGCGGTGGAGCCGGGGAACTCACCGGCGTAGAAGTCCGACAGGAAGGCCCGGTGCCCCGGGCCGGTGACGCCGGCAGCCTCGGCGTCGCGGTCGTCGATCGCCCAGCCGATGTCGTCGTGGCAGCGCACGTACGTGATCCAGGCGGTGGTGGACGGCGCCGGCGGCAGAGAGCCCAGCGCCGCCGCGGCGAGGCGCACGTCCTGCGCGGCGAGCATCGACCACACCTGCACCATGAGGCTGTTGTGGTAGGCCAGGTCGCTCACCTTGCCGTGGTGCTCGCGCTCGCCGAGGTAGGCGAGCAGGTCGTCCGGCCCGACGATCGCCTCAGCCTTGAAAACCACTGCGGGACAAGCGATCCGGGCCACCGCACGCAGGGCCTGGGTGATGGCGTGCACCTCGGGCTGGTTCTGGCACGTCGTGCGCAGGCGCTTCCACAGGAACGCGATGGCGTCGAGCCGGAAGACCTCGACCCCCTGGTTGGCGAGGTAGAGCACGATGTCCGCGAACTCCAGCAGCACCTCGGGGTTCGACCAGTCGAGGTCCCACTGCCAGGCGTTGAAGGTCGTCCAGACCCACCCGCCGAGCTCGTCGTCGTAGGTGAAGCTGCCGGGGGCGAAGTCGGGGAACACCTCCGGCAGCGTGCGCTCGTAGGCGTCCGGCTCAGTGCGGTCGGCGAAGACGTGGAAGTAGCGGCGGTAGCGCGGGTCGCCCTGGCGCGCCGCGGCCGCCCAGCGGTGCTCGCGGGCGACGTGGTTGAGCACCAGGTCGAGCACGAGGCTGATGCCGTGGGCGCGCAGGTCGCGGGTGAGGGCAGCGAGGTCGTCAACGGTGCCGAGGTCCGGCCGCACGGTGCGGTAGTCCGCGACGGCGTAGCCACCGTCGTTGTCACCGTCGCGCGGCAGCAGCAGCGGCATGAGGTGCAGGTAGGTGACGCCGAGCTCGCGCAGGTAGCCGATGCGCTCTCGGACGCCGGCCAGGTCGCCCGCGAAGCGCTCGGTGTAGGCGGCGTAACCGAGCATGGCGGGGTCCTGGAACCACCCCGGACGCAGGGTGCGCGCCAGGTCGAGCCGGCGCAGGTCGGGATCGCGTTCGCTATAGGCCGCCGCGGCGAGCCCGACGAGTCGCGCGGCCAACGTGTCGGCCCCTGCGGGGTACACCGTGCGCAGCGCGGCGTGCAGGTCGCCCCACCAGCGCTCGACGCGGACGTCGAAGACCTCACGCGCCGCAGGGTCGACGTCCGCGAGCGCCTTCGCCGCGGCGTCGAGCGCTGCCGGGGACGGCGCGCGCATCAGCCGACCCTCGTGCCGCTCGAGTTCGGCTCAGCGGCCGGTGCCGCCGTAAACAACCGCCTCGGTCTCCTCGGCGTCGAGGCCGAACGCCGTGTGCACCGCGCGGACGGCGGCGTCGACGTCCGCCGCACGCGTCACGACCGAGATGCGGATCTCGGACGTCGAGATCATCTCGATGTTGACCCCGGCGTCCGCGAGCGCCTCGAAGAAGGTGGCCGAGACACCCGGGTGCGTGCGCATGCCGGCGCCGACGAGCGACACCTTGCCGATCTGGTCGTCGTACTGCAGCGACTGGAACCCGACGGCGTCCTTGATGCCCTCGAGCGTCGACATCGCGATGACGCCGTCGGTCTTCGGCAGCGTGAACGACACGTCGGTGAGGGCGGTGGCCGCGGCCGAGACGTTCTGCACGATCATGTCGATGTTGATCTCGGCGCGGGCGACCGCCTGGAAGATCGCGGCGGCCTTGCCCGGCAGGTCGGGGACGCCGACGACGGTGATCTTGGCCTCGCTGCGGTCGTGCGAGACGCCCGAGATGATGGCCTGCTCCATGGTCTGACCGTCCTTGTCGTCCGGGGGCGTGTCGATGACCCAGGTGCCCTCGCGCGTGCTGAAGGACGAACGCACGTGGACGGGCATCTGGTAGCGGCGGGCGTACTCGACGCACCGCAGGTGCAGCACCTTGGTGCCGCAGGCCGCCATCTCGAGCATCTCCTCGCTGGTGATGCGGGCGATGCGGCGGGCGCTGGGCACGATGCGCGGGTCGGCGGTGAAGACGCCGTCGACGTCGGTGTAGATCTCGCAGACGTCGGCGCCGAGCGCCGCCGCCAAGGCGACCGCCGTGGTGTCGGATGCGCCACGGCCGAGGGTGGTGATCTCCTTGGTGTCCTGACTCACGCCCTGGAAGCCCGCGACGATCGCGATGGCGCCGTCGTCCAGGGCCTGGCGGATGCGGCCGGGGGTGATGTCGATGATCCGCGCCTTGCCGTGCACCGAGTCGGTGATGACGCCGGCCTGGCTGCCGGTGTACGAGCGTGCGGTGTGGCCGAGGTCGTGGATCGCCATGGCCAGCAGCGCCATCGAGATGCGCTCGCCCGCGGTGAGCAGCATGTCGAGCTCGCGCGCCGGCGGCAGCGGGGAGACCTGCTGGGCGAGGTCGCGCAGGTCGTCGGTGGTGTCGCCCATGGCCGAGACGACCACGACGACCTGGTTGCCGCCCTTCGTCGTGTCGACGATGCGGCGGGCCACCCGCTTGATGCTCTCGGCGTCCGCGACGGAGGAACCCCCGTACTTCTGCACGACCAAGCCCACGGTGACCCTCCTCCGGGTGCGACGGCGCCAGCACGGTGCGACGCCGCGTGCGCTCCCTGCTCGAGTCTACCGAGCGTCCGGTGGGTGACCGCGGGCGCTCGGATCGCGAGACGCCGCGGCCGCTGCCGGTGCGACGTCCGGCGAGCCCTGAGAGTCCGGAGCGTCCTGCGTCAGCGGGGCGGGTGCAGCGCGTCGAACTCGGCGTCGGCCACGATCTCGTCGTCGGCGTCCAGGCGCAGGTGGGCGAGGATCGACTGGACCACGCGCAGCGCCGCCGCGGCCCGGGCGCCCCAGCTCGACAGGTAGGAGAACTGCCACCACCACAGCGCCTCGTCGACCCGCCCGCTCTCGAAATGGCGCAGGCCGTGCGAGAGGTCGGCGGCCACCGTGGCCAGGTCGCCGGACAGCGAGCCCGAGACGACCTCGCCCGACACGATGGGGTCGACGACGTCGGCGTAGTCGTCCAGCCCCTCGAGGACGTTGGCCAGCGCCCCGTGAAGCGGGTCGACGTCGGTGTCGGGGCCCGGGTCGGGCTCGAAGCGCTCGGTGGGGACGACGTCGCCGATGGCCCCCAGCCGCGCGCCGGCCACGAGCACCTGGCTCACGGCCAGCAGGACGATGGGCAGGGCGACGTCCGGGCTGGTGCCGCTGGCCACCGTGGTGGTCGCCTCGAGGTAGGCCCGCACGTCGATCGCGGTGTCGGCGGCGAGCCGCACCAGCTCGCGGCGCTCAGTCTCCGCAGGTGCGTTCTCGTCGTCGCGCAGGTCGACGTCTGCCTCGGTGCGGGGTGGCTCAGACATCCAGCAGTCTCCGTCCCTCGAAGGCTCGTCCCAGCGTGATCTCGTCGGCGTACTCGAGGTCGCCACCCACCGGCAGACCCGAGGCGATGCGGGTGATCCGCAGGCCCATCGGGCGCAGCAGGCGGGCGAGGTAGGTGGCCGTGGCCTCGCCCTCGAGGTTGGGGTCGGTGGCGATGATGACCTCGGTGACGACGCCGTCGGCGAGCCGCGTCATGAGCTCGCGGGTGCGCAGGTCGTCCGGGCCCACGCCGTCGATCGGGCTGATGGCGCCACCCAGCACGTGGTAGCGGCCGCGGAACTCGCGCGTCTTCTCGATCGCCACGACGTCCTTCGGCTCCTCGACCACGCACAGCACGGCGAGGTCGCGGCGCGGGTCGCGGCAGATGCGGCACAGCTCGTCCTGCGACACGTTGCCGCAGGTGGCGCAGAACCGGACCTTCTCCTTGACCTCGGTCAGCGCCTGCACGAGGCGACGGACGTCGGCGGGCTCGGCCGCGAGCAGGTGGAAGGCGATGCGCTGGGCGCTCTTCGGCCCGACCCCGGGCAGCCGCCCGAGCTCGTCGATGAGGTCTTGCACCACGCCTTCGTACACACCAGCACCCTACGTCCTCGGGCTGACAGCGGTTGCTTCGGCGGCGTACGACGCGCGGTGACTCGCCCTCAGCCGTCGCTCTCGTCGATGACGACGCCCCCGAGCAGCCGCTCGACGACCGGCCGCCCGACGAGGTCGCTGTCATCGGCGTCGTCATCGTCGACGCTGGGATGGTCGTCCTGCGGCGCGACCCGGGGAGGGATCGGCGCAGCCGGTGCTGCCGGAGGGCTGGGCGCCTCGCGCGGCGGGCGCGCACCGGCCTCGCGCGCGTCGGAGGGTGCCGGACGCTGCGGCGGTGTGGCGTCCGACCGCTGGGGCCTCTCGGACGACGGCGCCGGCCGCTCGCCAGCGGGCGGCGCAGCGGCCTGCTGGGCGGGACGCTCGGACGAGGGCGCTGCCGGCGCGGGCGCCCGTCCCCAGCCGGCGGGCTCGCCGGACTCGTCGGCGGGTGGGCGAGCGGGCGCTGGTGCGCTCGGTGCGGTGGCCTGAGCACCGGGCCGGGAGGGCACCGTGTCGCCGTGCACCGCCTCGACCTGGGCGTCGAGCGCCAGGACGTCGATGAGCGCCTGCCGCACGAACTCACCGTGCGCGCCGGCCCGGAAGTTCGCGGCGGCTCCCTCGGAGGCGATGCCCAACGTGACCCGACGGCCGTCGAACGCCAGCACCTGGGCGTCCTTGACCATCATGAAGGTCACCTTCTTCATGCTGAACAGGCGCGTGGCGACGTCCGGCCACGCGTGCCGGATCGCCTCGACGTCGAGCGCGCCCGGCGTCGGCGCGGGGGCGGGCGGTGTGGTGGGCCTGGCCGGCGGACCCGGCGACTGCTCGGGCGCCGGCTCGGGCGGCTGCTCTTGGGTCGGCTCGGGCTCGGGCTCGGACGCCGGCTCGGCCTCGGGTGCCGCGGCCACCGGCTGAGCGTGGTGCGTGGGCATCACAGGTGATGCGGGGGCACCACGATCGGGCGCCGCGGCCGCTGGCACCGGTGCCGGTGCGGCGACCGACAGCCGCCGCTCGATCCGGTCGAGCCGCGCGCCGTAGCCGGCGGCGCCGTCGGCCGCCGGCAGCAGCACTCGGGCGCACAGCAGCTCGAGCTGCAGGCGCGGGGCGGTCGCCCCGGTCAGCTCGGTGAGGCCGGTGTTGACGACGTCCGCCGCGCGCGAGAGCTCGGCGGCGCCGTACCGGGCGGCCTGGTCGCGCATCCGGTCGAGCTGGTCCTCGGGCGTGCCGCGCAAGATCGCACCCGCGCCCTCGGGCACCGCGCTGATCACCACGAGGTCGCGCAAGCGCTCGAGCAGGTCCTCGACGAAGCGGCGCGGCTCGTGCCCGGACTCGATGACGCGGTCGACCACCCGGAACACCGTCGCCCCGTCACCGGCCGCGAAGGCGTCGACCACGGCGTCGAGCAGCGCAGAGTCCGTGTAGCCGAGCAGCGACACCGCCCGCTCGTAGGTGATCCCGTCGTCGGACGAGCCCGCGATGAGCTGGTCGAGCACCGACAGCGAGTCGCGCACCGACCCACCACCTGCCCGCACCACCAACGGCAGCACGCCCTTGGCCACCTGCACCTGCTCGCGCTGGCACAGCTCGCCCAGGTAGTCCTGCAACCGCACGGGCGGTACGAGCCGGAACGGGTAGTGGTGCGTGCGCGAGCGGATCGTGCCGATGACCTTCTCGGGCTCGGTGGTCGCGAAGACGAACTTCACGTGCGGCGGCGGCTCCTCGACGACCTTGAGCAGCGCGTTGAAGCCCGCCGAGGTCACCATGTGCGCCTCGTCGATGATGTAGATCTTGTAGCGGCTCACCGCCGGCCCGAAGGACGCCTTCTCGCGCAGGTCGCGGGCGTCGTCCACACCACCGTGGCTCGCGGCGTCGATCTCGATGACGTCGACCGTGCCGGGGCCGCCGCGGGCCAGCCCGACGCACGAGGTGCACTCGCCGCACGGGTTGTCAGTGGGGCCCTGCTCGCAGTTGAGGCACCGCGCGAGGATGCGCGCGGACGTCGTCTTGCCGCACCCCCGAGGGCCGCTGAACAGGTAGGCGTGGCTCACCCGGCCGGTGCGCAGCGCCTGGCTCAGCGGCTCGGTGACGTGCTCCTGCCCGATGACGTCGGCGAAGGTCTCAGGCCGGTAGCGGCGGTACAGGGCGGTCGACACGGGTCGACCCTAGCCCGCCCTCCCGACAGCGAGCAGGGGCGGACAGCAGCGACCCCTCGCGCACCCGCCAGAGCCCGCCTGCCCTTGCTGCCTTCCGGCCCTGGGGGGGTTCAGCGAGATGACGCCGCACGAGGGGTCGGCATCCACTCTACAAGGAGCCGGGCCTCCACTCCGACCACGACCTCGCCGTGAAGACGGCGTGGTCGAGGGTGACGCGCGGCTCCGGTATTCTCGCCCGCGGAGGATTCGCATAGTGGCCTAGTGCGCACGATTGGAAATCGTGTTGGGTTAATCACCCTCAGGGGTTCAAATCCCCTATCCTCCGCCAGCCGCGAAGGGCCCGGACGACGTCCGGGCCCTTCGCGCGTCAGCGGGCACCGAGGTCCGAGAAATCGAGTGCCGAGAAGCCGAGAGCAGAGAAGTGGGGCACGGCGAGGCCGTGCAGTGCCCCACTGCTCTGCTCTCGTCAGCGGCGGCGGCGGGCGGTGCCGAAGAGGCTGCGGGTGATCTCGCGACCCAGCACCGTGCCGGCCGAGCGCAGCGCCGACTTGAAGGCGGACGACGTCACGACCTTCTCCACCATCGACTCCTCCTGCGCCTGAGGGCGGGGTGCACGGGGCGCCTCCTCGCGCGGCGCGGGTGTCGGGGCGGGCGCGGGCGCGGGTGAAGCGGGATCGGCGGCCGGCGCCTGGGCCAGCCGGGCGTTGAGCAGCTCGTAGGCCGACTCGCGGTCGACGGCCTGGCCGTAGCGGGCCTTCAGCGGGCTCGCCTCGACGGCGGCGGTGACGAGCGCGGCGTCCGAGGGCGCCATGAGCGACATCGGCGCGCGCAGGCGGGTCCACGCGACCGGCGTCGGCGCGCCGCGCTCGGACAGCACGGTCACCACGGCCTCGCCGGTGCCGAGCTGGGTCAGCAGCTCCTCGAGGTCGTAGCCCGACTTCGGGAACGTCGACACCGTCGCCTTGAGCGCCTTGGCGTCGTCCGGGGTGTAGGCCCGCAGCGCGTGCTGCACCCGGTTGCCGAGCTGCGCGAGGACGCCGGACGGCACGTCCTTCGGCGTCTGCGTCACGAAGAACACGCCCACGCCCTTGCTGCGGATCAGCCGCACGGTCTGCTCGATCGCCGCGACGAAGTCCTTGCTGGCACCCGAGAACAGCAGGTGGGCCTCGTCGAAGAAGAACACCAGCTTGGGCTTGTCGAGGTCGCCCACCTCAGGCAGGTCGTGGAAGAGGTCGGCGAGCAACCACATCAGGAAGGTCGAGAACAGCTGCGGCTTGTCCTGCACACCCGGCAGCTCCAGACACGTGACCATGCCCTTGCCGTCGCTCGTCGTGCGCATGAGGTCGGCGGTGTCGAACTCCGGCTCGCCGAAGAAGACGTCGGCGCCGGCGTCCGCGAACGTGATGAGCTCGCGCAGGATCACGCCCGCCGTCGCCGCCGAGAGGCCCCCGAGCTCCTTCAGCTCGGCCTTCCCCTCGTCGGACGTCAGGTGCTGGACGACGGCCCGCAGGTCGGCGAGGTCGAGCAGCGACAGGCCGTTCTTGTCGGCGTAGTGGAAGACGAGAGCGAGGCTGGATTCCTGCACCTCGTTGAGCCCCAGCACCTTGGCCAGCAGCGTCGGCCCGAAGCTGGTGATGGTGGCGCGCACGGGCACCCCCGACCCCTGGCCGCCGAGCGAGAGGAACTCGGTGGGGAACGCGGTGGGCGTCCAGTCCTGGCCGACCTCGGTGGCGCGCGCCGTGATCTTGTCGTTCGTGGCGCCCGGCGTCGCGATGCCCGACAGGTCGCCCTTGATGTCAGCGAGGAACACCGGCACGCCCTGGGCCGACAGCTGCTCGGCCATGACCTGCAGGGTCTTGGTCTTGCCGGTGCCCGTGGCACCTGCCACCAGGCCGTGCCGGTTCAGCGACGACAGCGGGATCCGCACCGGTGCGTCGGCGTGCGCCGTGCCGTCGCTGACGGCGGCACCGAGGTCGAGCGCAGGACCCGACACGCCGTAGCCGGCACGAATCTGCTCCAGCTGGTCGTTCGCCGTCTCGGCCATGGGTCCTCCACGCGGTCGCAGCGTCATGGCGGCCGGCGGGCGCGCCACGCCCGGGCCGCCCCGGTCGTCGCCCGAGCGTAGCGGCCAAGTCCCCGTAGGATCGGGGGGTGATCTTCAAGGCCGTCGGGGACTCGCGACCGTACCCGGACCACGGGCTCACCACGCCCCGGGACTGGTCGGACGTGCCGCCGCGCCAGGTGCGCCTCGACGAGCTGGTCACCACCAAGCGCACCCTCGACCTCGACGCGCTGCTCTCGGAGGACTCGACGTTCTACGGCGACCTGTTCGCGCACGTGGTGGAGTACCAGGGCACCCTCTACCTCGAGGACGGCCTGCACCGCGCGCTGCGGGCCGCGCTGCAGCAACGGCCCGTGCTCCATGCGCGGGTGCTCGTCATCGAGGACTGACCGAGGGGGCGCCATGGCGTACATCCAGGAAGCGTCGTCCTGGCGCACGCGCCGCCGGCGCCGCCAGTGGATCACGCTCGGGGTCGTCGTGGTGCTGCTCGTCGGAGCGGGCGCGGTGGCCTACGGCTTCTACTCCGGTGCCCTCGGTGGGCCCGAGGAGGTCAACATCGCCGCGCTGCCGCCATGCCCGACGTCCACGCCGGCGGCGCCCGTGCTGACGCCGGACAAAGTCACGGTGAACGTCTACAACGGCACCGCTCGCAACGGCCTGGCCGCGAAGGTCGCCACAGCGCTCGACCTGCGGACGTTCAACGTGGCAGCCATCGCGAACGACCCCAAGCACGCGAAGATCCCCGGTGCGGCCGAGAT
The DNA here is from genome assembly GCF_001426435.1 of Angustibacter sp. Root456. NCBI lineage: Bacteria > Bacillati > Actinomycetota > Actinomycetes > Kineosporiales > Kineosporiaceae > Angustibacter > Angustibacter sp. Root456. The sequence goes on from NZ_LMER01000020.1 coordinate 199,727, forward strand.
CCGCTACGGCGCCAAGGGCACCGCGGCCGCGAAGCTCGTGGCGGCCCAGCTCTCGGGAGCCAAGCTGGTCAAGGACGCCCGGCGCACGGCAGTGGTCGACCTCGTGCTCGGGGCGAAGTACCGGGGCCTGAAGCCCGTGGCGTCCAGCACGCCGACGCCGACGGGCACGCCCACCTGCCGGCCGGTCACGCCCTCGCCGACGGGAGCGGGCACCGCGACGGGCACGGGCACCGCGACCGCCACGGCGCGCCCTACGTCCTGACGGCCCGGTCAGGCGGGGTGGGAGACGGCCACGAGCGGCAGGTCGTGCTCGCGCGCCCAGACCTCCCAGTCACGGGCCGGGCGCTGCGCGAAGGCGGCCTCGAGGTCCTCACGCGTGCCGTCGACGCCGAGCTCGGTGCACAGCCGCCGCCAGAAGTGCGGCTCGAGCGCGGCGACGGCGACCCAGCCCTCGCGGGCCTCGTAGAGCCCGTACGCCGGTAGCGCACCCCCGAGCGCACCGCCCTCGGTCGTCAGGCCGTAGCGCGCGGCCGCGGCCAGGTCGCGCGCGACGTCGGCGAGCGCGACCACCCGGTGCACGCCGACTCCTTCGCGCACCCGCAGCAGCAGCGCGGCGAGCACCTCGGCCACCGCCCGCTCGGCTCCCGCGAGGTCGGCGACGAGCACCGTCGGCAGCTGCGGGGGCCGCACCATGCCGTTGGCGGCCTGGTACGTGAGGTCGTGGCCGGCGTGCGCCGAGTCGACGTCGCCGACGATCTCGAGGTGGCACAGCTGCGGGAACTCCCGGTGGAGCGATGGCCAGTCGAGCCCGAGCCGTTGCAGCGCAGCGGTTCGAGACGACGTCACGATGACGTCGGCACCGGCGAGTGCGTCGTCGAGCGCCGACCGCCCCTCAACCGTCTTCAGGTCGACCACCCGCACCCGCTGCCCGCGCGTGACCGCGGAGTACCACGCCTCGCTCGCCAGTCGCAGCGGGTCGCCGGAGGGTGGCTCGATCTTCGTGACGTCGGCACCGAGCGCCTGCAAGCGAGCCACCGCAACGGGTCCGGGCACGTTGACCGCCAGTGAGACCACGGTGACGCCGGTCAGCACGTCGACCGTCATCGGCTCAGCCCTCCCGCACCAGGTCGTCGGCGTCCACGTGGGCGCCACGGAACTGCGCAGAGTACAGCCGGTAGTAGGCGCCGTGCCGCTCCAGCAGCTCGGCGTGCGTGCCCTGCTCCACGATGCGGCCCGACTCCATGACCAGGATCAGGTCGGCGTCGCGGATCGTCGACAGCCGGTGGGCGATGACGAAGCTCGTGCGGTCGAGGCGCAGCGCGTGCATCGCCTGCTGCACCAGCACCTCGGTGCGGGTGTCGACCGAGCTGGTCGCCTCGTCGAGGATCAGCAGCGACGGGTCGGCCAGGAAGGCGCGCGCGATCGTGATGAGCTGCTTCTCACCCGCGCTGACGTTGCTGCCTTCTTCGTCGATCACCGTGTCGTAGCCGTTCGGCAGGGCGCGGACGAATCGGTCGACGTACGTCGCTCGGGCCGCCGCGAGCACCTGCTCCTCGGTGGCCCCGAGGTTGCCGTAGGCGATGTTGTCGCGGATCGTGCCGCCGAACAGCCACGCGTCCTGCAGCACCATCCCGATGCGGCCGCGCAGGTCGTCGCGGGCCAGCTGGGAGATGTCGACGCCGTCGAGGGTGATGCGCCCCGATGCGATGTCGTAGAAGCGCATCACGAGGTTGACCAGCGTGGTCTTGCCCGCGCCGGTGGGGCCGACGATGGCCACGGTGTGGCCGGGCTCGGCGACGAGCGAGAGGTCGTCGATGAGGGGCGCGTCAGGCTTGTACCGGAACGACACGTGCTCGAACTCGACGCGGCCGCGCGGCTCGACCACCTGCGCCGGCACCGCCGCGTCCGGCACCTCCTCCGCGGCGTCGAGCAGGTCGAACACCCGCTCGGCCGACGCGACGCCCGACTGCAGCAGGTTGGCCATCGAGGCCACCTGCGTGAGCGGCTGGGTGAACTGCCGCGAGTACTGGATGAAGGCAGTGACGTCACCGAGGCTGATCGCGCCGGACGCCACCCGCAGCCCGCCCACCACGGCCACCGCGACGTAGCTGAGGTTCCCGATGAACATCATCGTCGGCATGATGATGCCGCTCACGAACTGCGCGCCGAAGCTGGCCTCGAACAGCTCGTCGTTCTTCGCGTCGAAGGCGGCCTCGACCTCGCGCGAGCGGCCGAAGACCTTCACCAGCTCGTGCCCGGTGAACGCCTCCTCGATCTGCGCGTTGAGCTCGCCCGTGTGCCGCCACTGGTCGACGAACAGCGGTTGCGACCGCTTGGCGATCTGCTGGGTGACGACGACAGACAGGGGCACCGCGACGAGTGCGATGACCGCCAGCAACGGCGAGACGACCACCATCATCACGAGCACGCCCACCACGGTGAGCAGCGACGTCAGCAACTGGCTCAGCGTCTGCTGCAGCGACTGCTGGATGTTGTCGATGTCGTTGGTGACCCGGCTCAGCAGCTCGCCGCGCGGCTGGCCGTCGAAGTAGCCGAGGGGCAGCCGGTTGAGCTTGGTCTCGACGTCGCTGCGCAGCCGCTGCACGGTGTGCTGCACGACGCCGGTGAGGATGTAGCCCTGGAGCCAGGAGAACACCGACGACGCCAGGTAGATCACGAGAACGGCGATCAGCACCCGCGCCAGCGCACCGAAGTCGACGCCGGCGCCGGGTACGACGTGCAGTCGCGCCAGCATGTCGGCCATGCCGCCCTCGCCCCGGGCGCGCAGTGAGGCGACGACCTGATCGAGCGACGACCCGACCGGCAGCCGCCGGCCGGCGACGCCGGCGAAGATGATGTCGATGGCACGGCCCATCACCTTGGGGCCGAGCACGCTCAGCCCGACGCTCACTACGGCGAGCGCGATGACCAGCACCACGCGGCTGCGGTGCGGGCGTAGGCGTCCCATGAGCCGCTTCGCCGACGGGCCGAAGTCGATCGAGCGCTCGGTCGGCATCCCCATGCCACCGAAGTGCGGGCCACGAGCCGCGCCGGGGCGGTTGATCCGCTGCGGCACCTGGCGTCCGGGGCCGGTGGCGCTCATGCCGCCTCCTGCGCTGCGGCCTGGGACTCGACGATCTCGGCGTACGTCGGGCAGGTCTCGAGCAGCTCGTCGTGCCGGCCGATACCGACGACGCGGCCGGAGTCGAGGACGACGACCTGGTCGGCGTCGATGATGGTCGAGACCCGTTGCGCCACCACGATGACGGTGGCTTCCCCGGTGATGGGTTGCAGCGCGCGTCTGAGCCGTGCGTCCGTGGCCAGGTCGAGGGCCGAGAACGCGTCGTCGAAGAGGTAGACGTCCGGACGCACCACCAGGGCGCGGGCGATGCACAGCCGCTGACGCTGACCGCCGCTGACGTTGGTGCCGCCTTGGGCGATCGGCGCCTCGAGTCCGCCCGCCTCGCGGACGAAGTCAGACGCCTGGGCGACGTCGAGCGCCGCCCACAGCTCGTCGTCCGAGGCGTCGGGGTTGCCATAGCGCAGATTGCTGGCGACGGTGCCCGAGAACAGGTACGGCCGTTGCGGCACCAGCCCGATGCGGTGCCAGAGCAGCTCGGGATCGAGGTCACGCACGTCGACGTCGGCGATGCGCACGCTGCCGACCGTCGGGTCGATCAGGCGCGCCACGAGCCCGAGCAGCGTCGTCTTGCCCGAGCCCGTGCTTCCGATCACGGCGGTCACTTGACCTGGCTGCGCAGTGAACGAGATCCCCTCCAGCACAGGCGAATCCGCGCCGGGGTAGGTGAATCCGGCGTCCCGAAGCTCGACGGACGCCGGCGCGGTGGTCTCGCGGACGGGCTGGCTCGGTGGGACGACCGACGAGCTGGTTCCCATGACCTCACCGATCCGGTCGGCGCACACCGACGCGCGCGGCACCATGATCGCCATGAAGGTGGCCATCATCACCGACATGAGGATCTGCATGAGGTACTGCAGGAACGCCGTCAGCGATCCCACCTGCATGGCGCCCTCGTCGACTCGGTGACCACCGAACCACAACACGGCGACGCTCGAGGCGTTCAGGATCAGCATCACGGTCGGGAAGATGAGGATCATCAGCCGGCCGACGCGCAGGGCGACGTCAGTGAGGTCGGTGTTGGCCCGCTCGAAGCGCTGGGTCTCGTGCGGCTCGCGCACGAACGCGCGCACCACCCGCACGCCGGTGATCTGCTCGCGGAGCACCCGGTTGACCTCGTCGATCCGTTTCTGCATCAGGCGGAAGCCCGGCACCATCTGCCGCACGATCGACCCGATGGCCACGACCAGCACCGGGATCGCCACCACCATCAGCCACGACAGGCCGACGTCCTCGCGCAGGGCCATGACGATGCCGCCGACGCACATGATCGGGGCGGCGATCATCATCGTGCAGGTCATCAGCACGAGCATCTGCACCTGCTGGACGTCGTTGGTGTTGCGGGTGATGAGCGACGGCGCGCCGAACTGGTTCACCTCCCGGGCCGAGAACGTGCCGACCCTCGCGAAGACGCCGGAGCGCACGTCGCGGCCGAACGCCATCGCCGTGCGGGCGCCGAGGTAGACCGCAGCGATCGTGCACGCGATCTGCACGAGGCTGACGCCGAGCATCCACCCGCCGGTGCGCACGATGTAGCCGCTGTCGCCGCGCGCGATGCCCTGGTCGATGATCCGGGCGTTCAGGCTCGGCAGGTAGAGCGAGGCGATCGTGCCCACCAGCTGCAGCCCGACGACGCCGAGCAGGGCACGCCGGTAGGGGCGCAGGTACGTGCGCAGGATGCTGATGAGCATGGACTACCTCCCCGGGCTTGATCATCACACCACGGCCCGGGCTGGCACCACGCCGTTCCGCCGACGGCGGACCGGCCGGATCAGGCGAAGCGGCTCGGGTCTCCGGCGCCCACGCGGACGACCTCGGGGTAGCCCTCCGACCAGTCGACCACCGTCGTGGGCTCGACACCGCAGTCTCCGGCGTCGATCACCGCGTCGACCACGTGGTCGAGCTCCTCCTTGATCTGCCAGCCGTCCGTCATCGGGTCGTCGTGGTCGGGCAGCAGCAGGGTGCTCGACAGCATGGGCTCGCCCAGCTCGCGCAGCAGCGCGCGCACCACGGGGTGGTCAGGGATGCGGACGCCGACCGTGCGCTTCTTCGGGTGCGCGAGGCGGCGCGGCACCTCGCGCGTGGCCGGGAGGATGAACGTGTACGGCCCCGGCGTCGCGGCCTTGATGGCCCGGAACGCCGCGTTGTCCAGGTGCACGAGCTGGCCGAGCTGGCTGAAGTCCGAGCAGACGAGCGTGAAGTGGTGCCGGTCGTCGAGGTGGCGGATGCGGCGGATCCGGTCGGGCCCGGTCTGGCTCCCGATCTGGCAGCCGAGCGCGTAGCAGGAGTCGGTGGGGTAGGCCACCAGCGCGTCGTCCCGCAGCATCTGCACGACCTGGCCGATGCTGCGTGGCTGCGGGTCCTGCGGGTGGACGTCGAAGTAGCGGGCCATGCGCGCGAGCCTACGACCGAGCGGGTCACCTGGCGCCGGATCACCCCCTGGTGACTACCCTGGCGCGGGGCCGACTGCCAGGAAGGGTGAGGAGCAGCACCGTGGACTGGCGAGGGATCCGCGGGACGCTCGCCGAGGGACTCGACCGAGCGCGTGCCTCCGATCCCGGCCTGGGACGGCTGCGGCAGGCGACGGCGGTGGCGGTGTCGGTCGGCACCGCCCTGGTGGTGGAGTACGGCGTCGCGCGGCTGGGCGGCGCCGACAGCAAGGGCACGCTCGTCGCGATGATCCTGGGCGCGGTCGTCGCGATGATGGGCTCGAACGCCCTCATCGGCCCGGAGGTCTGGGGCAAGGTCAAGGTCGCCGCGCTCTTCCCCGTCGCCATCGGCCTGGGGCTCGCCCTCGGCACGCTGGTGGGCGCCCACACCGACCTGATGCTCGCGGTCTTCGTCGCGGTCATATTCGTCGCGGTCTTCGTCCGGCGCTTCGGCACGCCGTTCTTCTTCTACGGCTTCATGCTCTGGATGGGCTACTTCTTCGCGTCGTTCCTCAAGACGAGGCCAGCGATGATCCCTCACCTCATGGTCGCCGTCGTGGTCGGCTCGGCGTGGGTGCTCCTCCTCTCGATCACGGTGTTGCGCACCAACCCTCGCTCGGTCATGCGGTCCACGCTGCGCGCCTTCGACAGCCGGGCGCGCTGGGTCGTCGGCGAGTGCGCCGACCTGCTCGAGGTGTCGGCCGGGCGCGGCAACCGTCGCGACCGCGCGGTGCGCCAGATCAGCGCACGGCACGCCGGCCTGGCCGAGACCGCCCTCATGGCTGAGAGCTGGTCGGACGACGCCGGCGCGCTCCCCGACGGCTGGTCGCCCCCAGCGCTGCGCCGACGCCTGCTCGAGACCCAGCAAGCCGTGGAGCGCATCGCGCAGGCCAGCGTCGACCTCGTCGACGTCCGGTCCCCGCTGCGCGACGCGGCCCACACGGTGCTCGACCTCGTCGCCCGCCGCCAAGACGCTGCGGCCCGCGAGGCCGCCGTCCACCTGAGCGACCTCGGTGACGCCCGGCGCGGCCAGACGCGCGCTGCTGCCGCGGCCCGCCAGCTGTCGGTGGGCACCCTCGAGCTGCTCGACCTCACGGCTCACGCGAGCGAGCCACCCGAGGTGGCGCCCGGCGAGGACGAGTTCACTCCGACGACCGCCCTGTTCCTCGGCAACCTGCCGGGATCACCAGCCGTGGCCCGCGACGTGCCGGCACGCGGCACGCGCTGGAACCCGCTGGCCCGCCTCGACCTGACCAGCCGGCAGGCGGTGCAGGTGGCACTCGCGGGTGCGCTGGCCATCGTGCTCGGGCGCTTCCTCGACCCGACGCGCTACTACTGGGCGGTCATCGCGGCGTTCGTGACGTTCACCGGCACCGGCACGCGCGTCGACTCGCTGACCAAGGGCGTCAACCGCGTGGTCGGCACGCTGGTGGGACTGGTGGCGGCAGTGCTCGTCGCGCACCTCACCGACGGGCACCCGGCGGCCATCGTGCTGACGATCCTGCTCTGCGTGTTCTTCGGCTTCTACCTGGTGCGCGTCTCGTACGCGGCGATGATCTTCTTCATCACGATCATGGTCGGCCAGATGTACACGGTGCTGCACACCTTCAGCGACGCGCTGCTCGTCCTGCGCCTGGAGGAGACGGCGGTCGGTGCGGCGGCCGGCATCGTCGTGGCGGTGGTGGTGACGCCCCTGTCGACCCGCGACACGGTGCGCAGCGCGGCGAGCGCCCTGCTGCACAGCCTGGCCGACCTGCTCAGTGCGGTGGCGGGCGGCGCCCCCGGCTCCGACCTGGATGCGCGCTCGCGCACGCTCGACGACCAGGTGCGCCGGCTGCGACTGGTGACCCGACCGCTCATCCGCTCGTCCCCGTGGCGCCACGAGAGCCAGCAGACCCGCCACCGCCTGGCCTTGCTGGTCTCGACGGCAGTGCAGGCCCGCGCGCTCACCGTGGCGTCCTACCGCTGCCCCACCCGGCACCCTGTGGTGGCGCAGGTCTGCCGCGAGCTGGCCGAGTCGTCGTCCACGCTGGCCGGGGCGAGGCGCGACGTGCCGGTGACCGCCGCGGCGCCGGCGCTGCAGCGCGCCGACCAGGCGCTGTTCGCCGAGCGCCTGCCGGACGACCTCGACCCGCTCGTGCGGCCTCTCGCGCACCTGCACGCCACGCTGCGCGAGCTCGCCCAGGTGCCGCTGCTGCGGAGGCAGTGACGCAGCGAGAACACAGAAGTGGCCCATCCGGTGGTCATCCGGTGGGCCACTTCTGCGATCTGGACGGTCAGGCGCGGGTCACGGCGCGGCGGCGGCCAGCCAGCCGCAGCGCGACGCCGAGCGCCACCGCACCGAGGCCGAGGGCCAGCAGCAGCGCGACGCCGGACGCACCCGTGAAGGCCAGCGACGTCAGCGCGGCGCCGGCGACGGCGGGCAGGGCGCTCGCCGCCTGGGTGCGCAGGGTGGTGCCGGCCGGCGCCTGCGCGTACGACGCCCCGAGCACCTGGTCGGCGGCCTGCGGTGAGCGCTCGGCCGGCCGCGAGTCGGCGGAGGCGCCGGCGACGTCGGAACCGGCGACCTCGGAACCGGCCACGTCGGAACCAGCGACCTCGGAACCAGCGACGTCGGAACCAGCCACGTCGGAACCGACGACCGCGATGGTGGCCGTGTCACCGGCCACGCTCGCGGTGCCAGGAGCGCTCACGGTGCCCGACGGCGAGAGCGGGGCCCCCGCAGCCAGCGAGGGCTGCTGCTCGCAAGGCGCCAGCCACAGCACCTTCTGCTTCGCGCCGCCCGGCGCCTCGCGGGAGTCGACCATCACCTTGAGGTGGTAGCCCTGCTTGGGGTGCGGCGTCACGGCGCTGAGGCCGAGGTCGTCAACGGTGTACACCCGGGTGGCGCCGTCGTAGTCCTTCGCTGCACCGCCGGCGGCGTCGTTGCTCGTGGGCACGGCCGTGTCGTGCAGCAGCACGCCGCCGCCGGTGGGGGCGATGCCGGTGACGGTGATGTCGGCGGTCTGACCGGCGTCGAAGCCGAAGAAGGTCACGCGGAAGGCGCAGCCGGGATGCGGCTCGTTGTCGACGCCGGTGTCGTAGGCCGGTCCGTCGATCTTGATGGTGCCGTTGTTGCCGCGCGGGTCGTGGCTGCGCTGCGCCCGCGTCGACGAGGTGTCGGACGCCGGGTGGCGCGCGGGGTGCGTCGCGGTCTTCGCGTGCGAGCTCGAGCGGTGGTGCTGGGCCGCGGGCTTCGCCGTCCGGCTCGGCCCCTGGCTCTGGCGGGGAGAGCTCGACGCCGCGTGGGCGTTGTCTCGCTGGCCGGAGTGGCCGTTGTCGCGCTGGCCGGAGTGGCCCGGCTGGCCGGAGTGGCCCGACTGGCCGGAGTGGCCGGAGTGGCCGGACGAGGCGAACGCGCCGCCGGCGCCGGTGACGGCGAGCGCCGCGGTGAGGCCGAAGGCGGCGGCCGCCCTCAGCGCCGGCCGGGTCGCGGCGCGCTGCGAGGTGCGGGAGGAGGGGAGGACGGGGTGGGTCATGGGTGGCTCCTCGGTCGGTCAAGCAAAAGTCATGTTGACCAACTAACGAAGCGATTTGCCGGAGGTTACGCCGTTCACCCGTTCGGCCCAGCGACTACCGCGAAGCGGCTGCCTGCACCCAGCGCCCCGCCTCGGCGGCGGAGTAGCGCCGCGTGAACCCGCATCCCCAGGCGAGCCAGGGGCCGTCCGCCCCGGACGACGCCACAGCCTCGCCCGAGATCAGCAGCCGCGCGCCCGCACGCACGTCGGACGCCGACGCCGAGGTGGCGTCCCCCGTCTCCGCCAGGGCCGGACGTCGCCGGGTCACTGCACCCCCGTAGCCGGGGCCGGCCGGCGAGCTACCGGACTCGCGAGAAGGACGATCCCCGCCGCCAGCCAGGCGAGTCCGAACGGCACGGCCAGCAGCACCCGGGAGGTCTGCTCGTTCGCGAACGGCAGGAGCGCTGCGGTGGCCAGCAGCAGGGCAGCCAGCGCGGTCGGTAGCAGCCTCGCGCGCAGCACCAGCCAGGCGACCAGCACGATCCCTACCGCGAGCAGGACGACGCCGGGCACCACCAGCGCGGGCATGCCGTCCCAGTTCCCGTCGATCGTCATGGCGACCGCGGCGCCGGCCAGGAGGGCGAAGCCCGCGGCACCGGTGGCGGCCGCAGCCGTGCCGACCCGGCCGAATCCGCCTGCGGCCCGTGCGAGCAGCAGCAACCTCAGGCAGCTCACGGCGAGCAGCAGGCCGGCGACGGCCATGAGCGCGGCGTCCGCCGGGGACGCATCGCGCATGGCGTGGTCGAGACACCCGTCGCCGATGCAGCCCGTCGGCTGCTGATCGTGCACGATGCACGCCGCCGTCCACGCTGCTCCCCCGACCGCGGAGCAGATCCCCGTCACCATCGTGGCCCTGGCCATCGCGGCCTCCTCCCATCGGCGGCAGGATGCCACCGACAGCCGCAGGCGCGCACCGGTTTCCCGCTGTCCCGATCCAGGCAGCGGAACGTCCAACCCCGTGGTCACCAGCCCATGGCGGTGGCGGTGGTGTCCTGGCTCAGGACATCCGGGACCGGTGTCTCGCGAGCTCCTGCGCGAGCTCACCATCGACACCAGCAAGGACTACCAACCCCGGAAATGACGAAGGCCCGAACCCACTTCCGTGGGTTCGGGCCTTGCAGATGTCCTGAGACATCACATGGCGGTGGCGGTGGGATTTGAACCCACGGTGGAGTTACCCCCACACACGCTTTCGAGGCGTGCTCCTTAGGCCGCTCGGACACGCCACCGCCGAAGAGGCTACTAGAGGCTGCGGGTGGTCAGGAAATCCGGGGCCGCAGGACCTTCCACCCTTCCCCTGGCCCGGACGGCGAGGTGCCCTGGGACCACTCGCTGACGCAGGAGGTCGCGATGTCCCGCACCGCACCCACCCACGGCACGCCTCGCCGCGCGCTGCCGGCCCACCCGATCGGCTGGGCTGCGCTGGTCCTGCTGCTCGTCGTCATCGCCGTCCCCGCGTGGTGGGGTGGCTTGCAGAACGTCGTGGGGTCCGGCGTCATCATGACGCTCGTGGCGCTGGCCCTGTGCCTCGCGGCGTTCGGGACGGGCGGAGCCGCCGTCCTGAGTCATCGGGACGACGCGATCGTCCTGCGCATCGCCCTGGCCGTCGCGACGGTCGTGACCCTCGCGGCGCTCATGGTGCTCGCGGGCTTCGCCTTCGGCGCGGGCTAGTCGTCGCGCCGCTCGGCGAAGAAGTCGAGCAGCACCTGCGCGCACTCGCGCTCGCGGACGCCACCCACCACCTCGACCCGGTGGTTGACGTGCCGGTCGCGGACGACGTCCCAGACCGACCCCGTCGCACCGGCCTTGGGGTCCCATGCGCCGAGCACCAGCCGGCTCACCCGGGCGAGCACCAGCGCGCCGGCGCACATCAGGCACGGCTCGAGGGTGACGACGAGCGTGCAGCCGTCGAGCCGCCACTCGCCGCGCGCCCGAGCCGCCGCGCGCAGGGCCAGCACCTCCGCATGGGCGGTGGGGTCGCCGTCCGCCTCGCGCCGGTTGATGCCCGTGCCGATCACCTCTCCGGCGGCGTCGACGACCACGGCCCCGACGGGCACGTCGCCCGAGCCGACCGCCACGCGCGCCTGCTCGAGCGCCAACCCCATCCAGCGCTCGTCGGCGGGGTCGGCAGCCCAGGCCGCGGCTATCGCAGGGCCTCGATGAGCTCGTCGAAGCCGCAGCGCTCGCCGAGGTCGGCCACCACCGAGCCGGGGTCGCTCGGGGCCGCGAGCACGAGGTCGACCAACTCGGTCGCGTCGACGCCGACGTCCTCGAGGAGTCCCGGGTCACCGGCCCAGGCCGGCGGCAGCTCGGGGTCGATGGCCGCGGCTGCGAGGTCGTCGTCCGCGCCGGACAGGAGCGGGTCAGGTTCGGTGTCGTCGTGCTCCTCGACGTCGACCGGGTCGTCGGCCGTGTCGTCACCGAGGTCCGACGGCGTGGACGTCGACGCGCTGGGGTTGCGCAGGTCGGCGTACTCCTCGAGCTCGACGTCACCCACGGGCGCGAGCATCTCGGCGTAGTGGCTGCGCTGCGTGGCGTCCAGGTCGCTGACAAACACGCGCGGCTCGTTGTCGTCGTCGACGCGGATCAGCGCGAACCACTCGTCCTCGCGCTCCAGGACGGCGAGCACCGGGCCCCCCTTGGCCACGGCCCGCAAGTGGTCACCGACCTCGTCCAGGGACTCGAGGTCCTCGAGGTCGACGTCGAGCGCACGCCAGCCGGAACCGTTGCGGCAGATCACGGCGGAGAAGTACGACACGCGCCCATCGTGGCATGAACGCGCGCCGCCGTCATGGGTCTGCAGGCGGTCATCACGTGCTCACGGGTTGTGGTCCGCGCGGAGCCCGGCGACCGGTACGTTCTGGGGTATGCGCGTCCACGTCGCCGATCACCCGCTCATCGCCCACAAGCTCACGGCGCTGCGCGACAAGCACACCGACTCCCCCACGTTCCGCCGACTGGCCGACGAGCTCGTGACGCTGCTCGCCTACGAGGCGACGCGCGACGTACGCGTGCAGCCGGTCGACATCGAGACGCCGGTGGCGCCGACGACGGGCGTGCGGCTCAGCACCCCGAAGCCGCTCGTGGTTCCGATCCTTCGCGCCGGCCTCGGCATGCTCGACGGCATGGTGCGGCTGCTGCCCACCGCAGAGGTCGGGTTCCTCGGCATGGTGCGCGACGAGGAGACGCTCACGGCCACGACGTACGCCACGCGCCTGCCCGACGACCTCTCCGGCCGCCAGTGCTACGTGCTCGACCCCATGCTCGCCACCGGCGGCACGCTCGCGGCGGCGATCCGCTTCCTCGTCGACCGCGGGGCCGACGACATCACGGCCATCTGCCTGCTCAGCGCGCCCGAGGGCGTCGCGCGCCTCGAGTCCGAGCTGAGCGAGCTGCAGGTGCCGGTCTCCGTCGTCACGGCCGCGATGGACAGCCACCTCAACGAGCTCGGCTACATCGTGCCCGGCCTGGGCGACGCAGGTGACCGGCTCTACGGCGTCGTCTGACCCGGCGTGGTGACGCTGCGTCGCCACGCCGGGCGGCGCGCCTCACCCGTTCGGCGCACTCGGTACGCCAGGATGATCCGGACCGTGCCGTGCTGTGGCGATCCGCGCCCTGCAGCAGGCGTCGAGCTGACCGGAGGTGATGAGCGTGGGCAGGCTGCGCAAGCCGCTGCTGTGGATCGTCATCGCCTTCTTCGTCTACGCCGTCTTCAAGTCGCCTGACCAGGCCGCGAGCATCGTGAAGGGCGGCTGGGCCGGCCTCGGCGACGGCGCGCGTGCCGTCGGGCACTTCTTCGACGCGCTGCTCGCCGGCTAGCGCAGGACTCGCCGTGCAGCCGGTCGAACCGGACGACGGTCGCCTGAGCGCGGTCTCACCGGCCGGCCTGCGCCAAGTCGAGCGCTACCTGCTGCCCTCGGAGCGCGCGGTGATCGCGACCCGCAGGCACTGGGCGATGATCGCCGAGCCGGTGGCGTCGTCCGTGCTGGCGGTGCTGCTCGCGGGCTGGGGCGTCGTCCAGGTAGGGGACGCGTTCCCGTTCCTGGTCAACGTCATCACGCTCGCCGCGGTCGCCGTCCTGCTGCGCATGCTCTGGCGGCTCTACGAGTACCGCCGCGACTGGTTCGTGGTGACCGACGAGCGGCTGCTGCTCACCTACGGCATCATCACGCGGCGCGTCGCGATCATGCCGCTCACCAAGGTCACCGACATGTCGTACAACGTCTCGGTGCTCGGCCGGCTGCTGGGCTACGGCGAGTTCGTGTTCGAGTCCGCGGGGCAGGAGCAGGCGCTGCACTCGGTGAGCTTCCTGGGCCGCTCGCAGTTCCTCTTCGCCGTGCTGTCCGAGGAGCTCTTCGGCCCGCGCGGCATCGTGTCGAGCCGGCGGTTCCGCCCCCGCTTCGACGACTGACCCGCCTCTGCGCCCCTGCCCGTCAGTCGGTGGGTGGCTCCGGACGACGGCCCCGGGCCTCGCGGTCAGCGGCGTCCAGGGCCTCGGCCTGCTCGGGCGTGGGCGCGGCGCCGCCCAGGTGCGCGGGGTGCCACCAGGCGTCCTCGCCCGGTTGCGGCTGCTCGGGCGTGCGGCGCTGCAGGTCGTCGAGCAGCTCCTGCAGGCGTGTGCGCAGCGTGCGGGTCAGCTCGTCGCCGTCAGCGCCCTTGGGGGCCGCGATCGGCTCGCCGACGCTGATCAGCACGTGCCGGCCCCGGGAGGTGAGGTCCTTCTTGCGGCCCTTGGTGAACATCCGCTGGCCACCCCAGACCGCGACGGGCAGCAGCGGCGTCCCCGAGGCCTGGGCCAGGCGCACGGCACCGGACTTGCACTCCTTCACGGTGAACGACCGGCTGATCGTGGCCTCGGGGAAGATGCCGACGACCTCGCCGGCCTTGAGGGCACCGAGCGCCTGCCGGAAGGACGCCGAGCCGGCGTCGCGGTCGACGGGGATGTGGTGCATGCCGCGCATCAGCGGGCCGCCGATGCGGTCGCGGAACACCGAGTCCTTGGCCATGAAGCGCGGCAGCCGGCCCGCCTCGACCCCGGCCAGGCCGGCGAAGATGAAGTCCAGGTAGCTCACGTGGTTGCTGGCGAGTACCGCGCCGCCGGTGGCCGGCACGTGCTCGGCGCCGGTGACCTCGACCTTCATGCCGAGCAGCTTGAACGCCAGGCGACAGGTCGCGATGACGGGCGGGTACACGAGATCGGCCACGACATGAACCCTAGGGGACGGTGCCGGGGGGCGCTGCCGGCAGTGGTCGGCACCGTCGTACCCAGGCGCTAGGTACGCTCGCCCGGTGCGTCGATACCCGCTGGTTCCCCGGACGACGGCGGATCTCGAGCTGGGCGACCTGTTCGCCGTCCCGCTCAAGGGAGGCGACCTCGCGGTCCTCCAGGTGCGCGGGCTGAAGACGTCCGGGTCGGGTGCCTACACGCACTTCGTCGCCGGCGTCGTGGACTGGCGCTCGCCGGCCCTGCCGGTGGGGTTCGACCTGCGGGGACGCCGAGTGCTGGTCGAGGGCCTGCTGCGCTTCGAGACGTTCGGTCCGGGGCGCGCCGAGGTCTTCGGCAACACCGACCTCGTCGTGCCGCCCGTGGCGTGGTCTGAGCTGGCGAAGGCCTTCTCGGCCGGCACCACCGACGAGGTGTGGTCGTGGAAGAGCCTGCGACGGCGGGCCGAGACGGCCCTGCGCGACAGGGCCACCGACGTCAGAGGCTCTTGACGGCGGAGACGACCTTGGTGAGGGAGTCCTTGGCGTCGCCGAACAGCAGCATCGTCTTGGGGTCGTAGAGCAGGTCGTTCTCGATCCCCGCGAAGCCCGGGCGCATGGAGCGCTTGAGGAACACCACCTGCTGGGCCTGGTCGACCTCGAGGATCGGCATGCCGTAGATCGGCGCGCCCGGGGTTGTCTTGGCCGCCGGGTTGACGACGTCGTTCGCCCCGACCACGAGGGCGACGTCGGCCGTCTTGAGCTCGGGGTTGACCTCGTCCATCTCCTTGAGCGCCTCGTACGGCACGTTGGCCTCGGCGAGCAGCACGTTCATGTGGCCGGGCATGCGGCCGGCCACCGGGTGGATGCCGTAGATCACCTCGACGCCGCGGGCCTCGAGCAGCTCGGCGAGCTCGCGGATCGTGTGCTGCGCCTGGGCGACTGCGAGGCCGTAGCCGGGCACGATGACGACCTTGCGCGCGTAGCCGAGCAGGATCGCCACGTCCTCCGGGCTGCCCGAGCGCACCGGCCGGTCGCTGCTGGGCCCGGCCGTTCCCGCCGTCGACCCCTTGAACGCTCCGAACAGGATCGACGAGATCGACCGGCCCATGGCCGCCGCCATCAGCCGGGTGAGGATCGTGCCGCTCGCCCCCACGAGCGTGCCGGCAACGAGCAGCAGGGTGTTCGACAGCACGTAGCCGGACGCCGCGACGGTGAGGCCCGTGAAGGCGTTGAGCAGCGAGATGACGATCGGGACGTCGGCCCCGCCCACCGGCAGCACGAACAGCACCCCCACGCCGAGCGACACCAGCGCCAGCAGACCCAGCACGGCACCGGACGGGCGGCCGTCGGCGCCCTGCACCACGACCCACGCGGCGAGCGCCACGGCCACGGCCAGGCCACCGCCGAACAGGTACTGCCCGCCGGGGAACGTGACCGGTCGCCCGGTCATGAGCTCCTGCAGCTTCGCGAAGGTGATGCACGAGCCGGCGAAGGAGACGCAGCCGACGAGCACCGTGAACGCGCCGGCCGCCGCCGACACCGCGCCCTGGCTGGCGTGCTGAGTGAGCTCGAGGCCCGCGACGAGAGCCGCCGCCGCCCCGCCGACTCCGTTGAAGAGCGCCACCAGCTGCGGCATCTGCGTCATGGCGACGCGGCGAGCGGCGGGGACACCCACGACGCTGCCGACGACGATCGCGGCGATGATGGCCACCTCGTGGTGCAGGTCCTCCGACAGGAACGCGACGACGACCGCGAGCGTCGCGCCGCCCGCCCCGATGAGGTTGCCGCGGCGGGCCGAGGCCGGTGACGACAGGCCCTTGAGGGCGAGGATGAAGCAGACCGCGGCGACGAGGTAGCCGAGCGCCGTCCAGGTGGGCGACAGCAGGTTCACCGGGCACCCCCGGCGTCGCCGCCGCCACGACCGGCCGGTCTCGAGCGGCCCTTGAACATCTCGAGCATGCGGTCGGTGACCACGAAGCCGCCGACCATGTTGACCGTCGCGAGGACGACGGCGACGAGCCCGAGCACCAGCGCCAGCGTCGAGTCCGAGCGCCCGGTGACGATGATCGCGCCGACGAGGATCACGCCGTGGATCGCGTTGGCGCCGCTCATCAGCGGGGTGTGCAGCGTGGTCGAGACCTTCGAGACGACTTCGAAGCCCACGAACACCGACAGGACGAAGAACGTCAGCAGCGTCATGGCGTCCATCAGGCCTCCCCTCCCAGCTGCAGTCGTGTCGGCTCGTGCCTGACCTCGCCAGCGTGCGTGACGCAGGCGCCGGCCAGCACCTCGTCGTCGAAGTCGAGAGCGACCTCGCCGTCGTCGGACACCATGAGCGCCAAAAGGTTCGTGAGGTTCTTGGCGTAGAGGCGGCTGGCGTCGACGGGCATGGTCGAGGCCGCGTCGCGCATGCCGACGAGCGTCACCTCGCCGACGCTCACCTCCTCGCCCGCCACCGACCCCTCGACGTTGCCGCCGCTCTCGGCGGCGAGGTCGACGACGACCGAGCCGGGTTTCATCGGCGCCACCATGTCGCGCGTCACCAGCAGCGGCGCCGGGCGTCCGGGCACCGCAGCCGTCGTGATGAGGACGTCGGACTTGGCGACGTAGGGCGCGAGCAGCTCGCGCTGCCGGGCGGCGCGGTCCTCACCCATCTCGCGCGCGTAGCCGCCGGAGCCCTCGATGGCCTCGAGCTCGAGCTGCACGAACGTCGCGCCCATCGACCGCACCTCGTCCGCGGACGCCGGCCGGACGTCGTACGCCTCGACCACCGCCCCGAGCCGCCGAGCGGTCGCGATCGCCTGCAGCCCAGCGACTCCAGCGCCGAGCACCAGCACCTTCGCGGGTGGCACCGTGCCTGCCGCGGTCATGAACAGCGGGAAGAACCGCGGCAGCCGCATGGCCGCCTCGAGCGCGCAGCGGTAACCGGCGATGAGCGCCTGCGACGTGAGCGCGTCCATCGACTGCGCGCGCGAGATGCGCGGCACCAGCTCGACGGCGAAGGCGGTGACACCGGCGTCGCGCAGCGCCCGGACGCCGTCCGGCTCAGCGGACGGTGCCAGGAACCCCACGGTGACCGCACCGCGTCGCAGCCGGGCGACGTCCTGCGGCAGCAGTGGGCGCACGTGCAGGACGACGTCGGCGTCGGCGAGCACGTCGCCGTCGACCACCGTGGCACCGGCCTCGCGGTAGGCGTCGTCCGACACCAGAGCCGCCCGACCGGCACCGGCCTGGACCACGACCTGCGCCCCCTGGCGCACGAGGGCGGCCACCGTGTCGGGCACCGCCGCGACGCGACGCTCGCCGGGACGGGTCTCCGCAGGTACGGCGATCTTCATACCCCCGCAACCTAGGGGAAGACCACCGCCACGTGTGCGGATGCGACGAGACGACCTGAGGTGTGTTGCGTCACGCGAGCTGGGGCGCGACCTTGCTCGCGACGAGCTCGAGGTGCTCGAGGTCGTGCAGGTCGAGCACCTGCAGGTACAGGCACGACGCGCCCGCCGCCGCGAACCGTGACGCCTTCTCAGCCACCTCGTCGGGTGTGCCGGCGAGGCCGTTCTGCCGCAGCTCGTCGACCTCGCGCCCGATGGCCGCGGCGCGACGGGCGATCTCCGCCTCGTCGCGGCCCACGCACAGCACCTGCGCAGCCGAGTACACCAGCTCTCGACCCGTTGCGGCGCAGGCGTTCTTGACGCGGGCGAACTGCGCAGCCGTGTCGTCGAGCGACGCGAACGGCATGTTGAACTCGTCGGCGTACGTGGCCGCCAGGCGTGGGGTGCGGCGAGCTCCACCGCCGCCGACGATCACCGGAAGCCGGTGCTGGGCCGGGCGCGCGAGCACGGGGTTGTCGAGGAGGCGATAGTGCTTGCCTTCGAAGCTGAACGGCGGCGGCGCCTCCCACAGGCCCCGCAGGACCTGCAGCTGCTCCTCGAGCCGGTCGAACCGCTCGCCCAGCGGCGGGAAGGGGATGCCGAACGCCTCGTGCTCCTCCTCGAACCAGCCGGTGCCGAGACCGAGCTCGACGCGACCGCCGCTCATCTGGTCGACCTGCGCGACCGCGACGGCGAGCGGGCCGGGCTGCCGGAACGTCGCCGAGCTCACCAGGGTGCCGAGGCGCACGCGCGTGGTGTCGCGCGCCAGGCCGGCGAGCGTCACCCACGCGTCCGTCGGGCCAGGCCGCCCGTCGCCGTCCCCCATGGCGAGGTAGTGGTCGGACCGGAAGAACGCGTCGAAGCCGAGGTCCTCGGTGGCGCGGGCGACGGCCAGCAGGTCGTCGTACGTCGCGCCCTGCTGGGGCTCGGTGAAGATGCGCAACTGCATGGCCCCGACGCTAGCCGCCACCCCGGCCCCGCGCTCAGCGGCAGCGGGCGTCAGGCGCGCGGCTCACCCGCGCAGGTACATGTAGCCGATCATCAGCAGCGCGACGACGACGGCGCCCAGCAGCAGGGCCGCGCCGGCGTCCCGCTGGTGCTGCTGCTCGTTCTCTGGCTGGTGCTCTGCACTCACGGTGGTCACCTCTCGACAGCTCATGACGACAACTCATGACGTGGGTCCACCCCGGTGCCCGAGAGCGTAACCTACTCAGAGTAAGTTCGCCCGTCTGCCACGATGCTGCCATGAGCGACGACGGCACGCACGCGCCCGCCTCCACCGACGCCGAGGCGCCGAGCACCGAGCGCCCCGAGCTCGACCTGCTGGTCTGGGACGCCCCCAACATCGACATGACGCTGTCGAACGTCATCGGGGCCAAGCCGTCGCCCACCTCGCGTCCCCGCTTCGACGCGATCGCCCGCTGGCTCGTCCAAGCCGCTGGCGACCGCGACGTCGAGGGCAGCGTCTTCGCCAACATCCCGCCCGCGGCGGCCACGACGATGCGCGGCTGGATCGAGGCGCTGCGCTCCTTCGGCTACGCGGTGTTCGCCAAGCCGAAGATCCACTCCGACGACGACGTCGACCTCGACATGCTCGCCCACATCTCCGATCGCGCACGCACCCACCGCCTGGTGCGGCTCATCGTGGCCAGCGGTGACGGGCGCAACTTCCTCGAACCGCTCGAGGACCTCGCTCGCGCCGGCGTGCAGGTGGTCGTGCTGTCGTTCAGCGAGGTCGCGGGCTACGCGCTCGAGTCCGACCTGCTGACGTTCGTCGACCTCGAGGACGTCCCTGGCGCCTTCATCACCCCGCTCGAGCGGGTGCGTCTGGACGCCCTGCCGCCCGAGGGCGCCTGGCTGCGGCCGACGCGCTCGCTGCGCGACGTCGCCGACGGCTGAGCCGTCGTGCCGCCTGCGCGCCTCCCAGGGTCGGCGCAGAGTCCTGGCCTAGGGTGGTCACCGAGGCAACCGAGGAGGCGCAGCCCATCGCCGAGCCGTCCCGTCGTGGTCCCGTCGGCCCGCACGCTGGCCGCGCCGCCACGCACCCACCTCGCCGCCCGGCCCACCGCCGGCGCGGCCCGTCGCCGCGCGTGCGGCGCCGACGCACCTTCGCCGCCGCGCTGCTGCTCACGCTCACGACCTGGCTCGTCGTGGCCCTCACGCACGACGGCCCGGGTGCCGACGCCGAGGCCGAGCAGCCGATGAGCGCGGCCGGGTCGGGGGCCGGGGCCACGCCGGCGACGACCGGTGCGACGTCCAGCCGCACCTCGGCGAGCACTCGACAACCCGCGCGAGACCTCGCGGCGCGGGAGCGGCTGGGTGTCCTCGCCCATCTCGGACCGAAGACCCTCGCCACCGTGCCGACCGCCGCCCGCAAGGTCGTGGTGGTGCGCGGTGACGGCGCCGAGTCGGCGACGACGCGCATCGAGCTCTACGCGGTGGACGGCGGCACCTGGCGGCGCGTCGCCGCCTGGCCTGGTCACGTCGGCGCCCGCGGTTGGACGACGAGCCATCGCGAGGGCGACCTCAGCACACCCGTCGGCACCTTCACCCTCTCCGACGCCGGCGGCCGGCTGCCCGATCCCGGCACCGCGCTGCCGTACGACCACTCGTCGAAGTTCGTGCCGAGCGGCTCCAGCGTCTTCGGTGACTCCCTTGAAGGCAGCTTCGACTACGTCATCGCGATCGACTACAACCGGCGCACCGGTGTCTCGCCCCGCGACCCGGTGCACCCGCAGGGCGACGAGCTCGGCGGCGGCATCTGGCTGCACGTCGACCACGAGGGCCCCACGCACGGCTGCGTGTCGGTGCCGCGCGAGGGGATGGTCGCTCTGCTGCGCAGCCTCACGCCGCAGGACCACCCGGTGGTGGTCATGGCCGACGCCGCGCGCCTGGCCACCTGACCGACACGCATCCGCTGGAGGGGCTCAGCGCATGTTGCCGGTGTGTCCCAACGAGAACCGCCCCGGCTGCGGCCAGACCGCGAGGCCGTGCGGCCCGTTGCCCACCTTGATCCGGTGCAGCAGCTTGCCGGTCGCGGTGTCGATGACGTACACCTCGGAGTCGTAGCGGCCGGCAAGCCACAGCTGCGTGCCGTCGGCGGTCACGCCACCCATGTCGGGCGACGCTCCCTTCGACAGCGGCCACGTCTTCAGCACCCGCGCCCCGGTGGCGTCGAGCACGCTCACTGACCCGGCGTCGCGGTTGCTGACGAAGATCCGGGTCGCGTCGCGGCTGGGGTAGATGCCGTGCGCACCCTTACCGGTGTGCAGAAATCCGCTGAGCCGCAACGACTTCGCGTCGACCTTCCAGACGCCGTTGCGCATCATGTCCGCCACCAGGAAGGTGCGGCCGTCGTCGGTGAGGCGCACGTCCTGGGGCATCGAGGACGCACCCGGGCGGATCCCGGCCATGGGACCACCCATGTGCTTGGCCATCTTCGGGTCGGTGGCTCCGGGGGTCTTCGTCTTGTTGAGGTCGATGACCCGCGCCACCTTGGTGAAGGTCGTCGGGATCACGAGCAGCTTGCCGCTGAACTCGCAGCTGGCCACCATCACCGACCCGTCGGCGGTGTAGTCGGCGTGGTTGACGCCGTAGCAGGGCACCGGCATCGAGCGCTGCAGCTTCATCGTGTGCGGGTCGCGGACGTCGATGCGCCGCAGCCGCTCGGCCATCACCAGCGCGTGCTTGCCGTCAGGGGTGAAGTACAGGTTGTAGGGGTCGGCCACGGGCACGGGGCGTCCGACCTTGCCGGTGCGGGCGTCGATGGGCACGAGGTCGTTGCCCTTGTCGTCGTTGACCCAGAGCGTCTTGAGGTCCCACGACGGCACGACGTGCTGCGGCTCACGCCCCACCGGGAAGCTGCGAATCACCCGGTAGGTCGTCGGGTCGATGACGTCGACGCGGTTCGACAGCGTGTCGGGCACGTAGATCTGCGGCTTCGCACCCACGGCGGCGCCCGTTAGCTGGTTCTTCCCCGTGTGGGAGTAGACGTGCAGCGCGGATGCCGAGCCGGTGCCGGTCGCCGTCGACGAGGCGGTCGCCGACGACGACGGCCCGGCCGAAGCGGCGCTGGAGGGGGCGCTCGAGCTGGTCGGGCTGGCGCCGGAGCAGGCCGCGAGGGCTGTGGGCAGCGCCAGGGCAGCAACGATCACGGGAAGGCGGCGACGCATCGTCATGCCCCCACGAGACCGGAGACGGTGACCGCGCGCAACTCCTTGCGGTGGAGCAGCTCGAAGACGCGAGGCAGAGCCGCCACCGTGCCGGCGTGTCCGAGGTGCAGGCTGACGATCGACCCTGCGCGCACGGTCTTCTCCAGGCGCGACACCACCACGTCGCTGCCTGGATCCTGGTAGTCACGGGGGTCGACGTCGTAGGCGAGGCAGCGCTCGTAGCCCGCCGCCAGGGCAGCGGCGCGGATCGTCGGGGTGCTCGAGGGCGTGCCGCTCGGGCGGAACCACCGGCCGCGCGACCCGGTGAGCCGGTGCAGCACGTCCGCACCGCGCTGCACCTCGCTGCGCGCCTTGGACGCCGACAGCCGGCGCATCGGCAGGTGAGCCCAGGTGTGGTTGCCGAGCTCGTGGCCGCCGTCCAGGATCGCTTTCGCGAGCGAGGGGTTGGCGTCCAGCCAGGAGCCGACCGCCAGCACGGTGAGGTGGGCGCCGGCCGATCGGGCCTCGGCGAGCACCTGGCGCGTGAGTCGCGGGTCGCCGGCGCCGTGGAACGTCAGGGCGACCGCCGCGGTCGTGCGGGGCCCGTGCACGAGGTCGGAGTGGTCGACCGGCGTGGCCTTGGCGGTCGGTGTTGGTGACGGCGTGGGGGACGACGGTGCCGGGGCCCCGCCGGGATCACTCGACGCGGCCCCGGACCGCTCGGGCGGGGCGGAGGGTTCGGTGCACGCCGCCAGCGCCTCGGCTCCCAGACCCGCGACAGCGGCGCCGACCAGGAAGCCACGACGAGACGTTGGCACCGAACCTCCGACCACTCGATCCAGGGGACCGCCCGACCGTAACGGCCCTTTCTGAGTCGATTCTCAGAGGCCCGGCGCCGACGCGCATGCTCAACGCCGGGGCCCGGCCCGAGGTCCGCCCGTGATCATGCACGCCAGCACGCGTCCCTCAGGCGCGCAGGCCGATGCGCGGCGGCGTACCGGTGCCGTGGACGGCAAGCGCGTACTTGCGGAACGCGCGCCCCGACAACGCGGGAGCCAGCACGCGGATGAGCCGCGGGGCCTTCGACAGCATCTCGGCGATCACCTCCGGATCGCCCTCGTAACGGATCATCCCGAGCAGCAGCGGCATCACGCTCTTGTCGTGGTGCGCACTGGCCTCGGCGCCGATGGCGTCCCACTCGGCCTCGGTGACGGTGCGTGCGGCGAGCGGGAGGATGTGGTCCTCCTCGGCCTCCATGTGCTCGTCGAGCGCCGCGCTCAGCTCGGCCAGCAGGCCGACCAGCTCGTCCCGCTGCGCCGCGTCGACCGACGTCCGCCACTGCGGCACGATGCGGCCCACGGTCTGCAGCAGCTCGTCGACGCGGTGGTGCTGGGACTCCATGAGCTCCACGAGCGGAGCCAGCTCGTCCGGCACGCGCTCGAGCATGATCGGCCAGAGGTTGTTGTCCTCGGCGGTGTGGTGGTGGTGCAGGAAGGTCGTCAGGAAGTCCAGGTGGTCGGCGACGACGCTCACGCGCGCGGTGTCGCCCGGGGTGACGTTGCGGACGACGTCCGGCAGGAGCCGGAACTCCCGGCGCAGGAAGCGGTGCACGGTGACCATGTCGCGGGTGTCGACGCCGTGGTGCTGGCCTGCCTGGGTGGACTCGGTGGTGCTCATCGGGTGCTCCTCTGGTTGTGGCCTCCTCGGCCGTCGCACACCACCGTGCCGCCGTCCACTTGGGTTTGAGTTGAAGCCCGCTTGGGGCTCGTGCCCGGCGTAGCGTGGAACTGACCGGCCAGCAGACCGCCGGGGCCTGCCGGTCGGCGGGAGGTGGACGCCATGAGCGCCTGGACGACGACCGCGATCGTGCTCGGCCTGCTGGTCGTGACCCTGCTGGGGCTCGCGGTGAGAGTGGTGAAGCAGTACGAGCGGGGCGTCGTCTTGCGGTTCGGTCGCCTGCACGGCACGCGCGAGCCGGGACTTCGGCTCATCGTGCCGGTGGTCGACGTGCTGCACCGCGTGTCGCTGCGCATCGTGACGATGCCGATCCAGTCGCAGGGCATCATCACGCGCGACAACGTGAGCGTCGACGTGTCGGCGGTGGCCTACTTCCGGGTCGTCGACCCGGTGCGCTCGGTGCTCGCCATCGAGAACGTGCACGCCGCCATCAACCAGATCGCCCAGACGACGCTGCGCAAGGTCGTGGGCCAGCACACTCTCGACGAGACGCTGGCTGAGACCGACCGCATCAACGCCGACATCCGCGAGATCCTCGACGTCACCACCACCGAGTGGGGCGTGCAGGTGACGCTCGTCGAGCTCAAGGACATCCAGCTGCCCGACACCATGAAGCGCGCGATGGCGCGCCAGGCCGAGGCCGAGCGCGAGAAGCGAGCGAAGATCATCAACGCCGAGGGCGAGCACCTCGCCGCGGCCAAGCTCGGCGAGGCGTCCGACATCATGATGGCCCACCCCCTGGCGCTGCAGCTGCGGAACCTGCAGACGCTCGTCGAGCTCGGCGTCGACAAGAACACGACGGTCGTGTTCCCCGCGCCGCTCATGAGCACCATCGGCGAGCTCGGCAGCTTCCTGGCCCGCGAGCAGACGGCGGCGGTCGGGGAGCGCGAGCGGTCGACGTCCGTGCGCGAGCTGCCGGGGCAGCGGGTCGACACCGTGCTGGACGACGAGTTCCTCAACGTCCCGTAGCCGCGCACTGGGGAGGATCACTGCATTCGCTCCCGGCCACTGGGGCACCCTGCTGCCATAGGTTGGCGACAGGGTGCCCCCGCGCCAGAAGACGGGAGAGGTGCGTGGGTAGGTTCGCGGGGTGAGCATCACGCGCGAGGACGTCGAGCAGGCCGCCACCCGCATCGGCGCGCACGTGCGCCGGACGCCCCTCGCCGTCATCGAGGCGGGCGCCTTCGGGACGCCGGGCCCGCTGGCCCTCAAGCTCGAGCACCTGCAGCACACGGGCTCGTTCAAGGCACGCGGGGCGTTCAACCGCGTGCTCGCCGCCCGCGAACGCGGTGAGCTGACCCCGGTGGGGGTCGTGGCGGCGTCCGGGGGCAACGCCGGGCTCGCGGTCGCGTACGCGGCGGCCACCGTGGGCGCCGCTGCCGAGGTGTTCGTACCGGCGACGGCACCGGCCGTGAAGGTCGCGCGGCTCGCCGCGCTCGGCGCCACCGTGCGCCAGGTGGGCCGCGAGTACGTGGACGCCTACGAGGCCGCGCGCGAGCGGGCGGACGCGGGCGGTGCGCTCTTCTGCCACGCCTACGACCAGGCGGAGATCTGCGCCGGCCAGGGCACGCTCGCGCTCGAGCTCACCGAGCAGGCCCCGGACGTCGACACCGTGCTCGTGGGCGGCGGCGGCGGCCTCATGGCCGGCGTGGCGGCGGCGCTGGAGGGTCGCGCGCGCGTGGTCGGCGTCGAGCCGACGTCGATCCCCACGCTGCACCGGGCGCTGGCGGCGGGTGAGCCCGTGGACGTGGCGGTGTCGGGCGTGGCCGCCGACTCCCTCGGCGCGCGACGGCTGGGCGACATCGCGTTCGACGTCGCGGCGCGGTGCGGGGTGCAGAGCGTCCTCGTCAGCGACGACGAGATCGTCGCGGCCCGTCGCAGGCTCTGGCAGGACTGCCGGCTCGTCGTGGAGCACGGTGCGGCGACGGCGTTGGCGGCCCTGCTGGAAGGCGCGTACCAGCCCGCGTCCGGCGAGTCGGTGGCCGTGGTGCTCTGCGGAGCCAACACCGACCCCTGCGACCTCGCCGGCTGAAGGGCCCTTCCCAGCGCCGGCCGGCAGGGCCATCATGGGCCTGACTGCAGGCGGACGTCGCAGGTGGCGCGCTCCCCTGCGCTGACCTGCGGCGGTGCGCATGTGGGCGATCAAGGGGCACGTCCTCGCGATGGCGGACGACCCTGCGGTCCCGCGGACGGCCTCCGGCGCGTTCGCGGGCACGGTCTGGATCGGTGACGACGGCCGCGTCGCCGCGGTGACGCGCAGCCGGGCCCATCCGCCCGCGGGCTTCGAGTCGGCGCCCGTGGTCGACGTCGGCTCGTCGATCGTCATGCCCGGTCTGGTCGACCTGCACAACCACCTGGCCTACAACACGTTGCCGCTGTGGACCGAGCCGACGCAGCAGACACCGTTCCTGCACCACAGCTCGTGGCCGCGCGCCCGAACCTACGCGCGATCGACCACCTGGCCGGCGTACGCGCTCATCACCGCGTGCCCGGCCGAGCTGCTGGCCTACGTCGAGACCAAGGCGATCGTCGGCGGCACCACCACCGTGCAGGGCTCACCGCCGAGCAACCGGCCCCGCGACGGGTGGCTGGTGCGCAACGTCGAGGACGAGACCTTCGGCACGGGTGACAGCGACCTGGTGTACGCCTCGACGCTCACCGCCAAGCCGTCGCTGCTCGCCGACCGGGCCAACCGCATGCGCGCGGGCTCGCTGTTCGTCTACCACTGCGCCGAGGGACGGCGCGGCACGATCGTGGCACGTGAGTGGACTGACGCCGCCCACGCCGGCTGCCTGCAGACCCGCTTCGTCGCGGTGCACACCGGCGCGGTCGACCCGGCGGTGTACGCCGGGTGGCGCGAGCCGGGTGCCATCGCGTGGTCGCCGTTCTCGAACCTGTGGCTGTACGGCGAGACCACCGACGTCCCCGCCGCGCGGGCCCAGGGCGTCACCGTCTGCCTGGGGTCGGACTGGGCGCCGTCCGGCACCAAGCACGTGCTCGGCGAGGCCAAGGCCGCGCGGCTGGTGGCCGACGCGCAGGGCTGGGACCTGTCGGACGCCGACCTGGTGGCGATGATGACCTGCGATCCCGGCGACGTCCTGGCCCGCGCG
Source organism: Angustibacter sp. Root456 (assembly GCF_001426435.1). Classification (NCBI taxonomy): domain Bacteria; kingdom Bacillati; phylum Actinomycetota; class Actinomycetes; order Kineosporiales; family Kineosporiaceae; genus Angustibacter; species Angustibacter sp. Root456. Next base: position 226,429 of record NZ_LMER01000020.1, read on the forward strand.
TGGAACCGCCAGGTCGGGCGCCTGCAGCCCGGTGCGATCGCGGACGTCCTGGTGATCTCGGCGAAGCCGCGGGCCCGACCGTACGCGCGCGTGCTGGCGGCCACTGAGGCGGACGTCGAGCTGGTGGTGATCGACGGCCGGCCGCGGTACGGCACGCCGGAGCTCATGCAGGCGGCCGGGGCGCAGCCGGTCACTCACGTCACGGTGGCGGCGCGCCGGATGTCCCTCGCTCTCACCCGGCCGGACGACGCCACCGCCGGCTGGGAGTGGGGCGCCGTCGTCGACCGGCTGGAGGAGGTGCGCGCTGATCCCGCCGGTGAGATCCGTGCGGCACAGGGCCGCCTGGCCGCCTGGGCGGGCCACCTCGACGACCGCGAGGCGCCACTGCGCCTGGCGCTCGACATGCCGACCGGCCTCGGCCCGATCGGTGGGCTGCCCAAGGACCTCGGCGACGTCGACGTGCCGCCGCTGCAGTCACTGACGCACGATGCGGCCTGGCTGGAGTCGTTGCAGGGCAGAGGCTTTCACGGCGGGCTGCTCGACCAGCTCGCTCACTACTACGACTGACGATGTGAGTGCCATGACCACACTGAACGCGCCCGATCTCGTGGCGGCACAGCGCGGGCGACCGATCGCGGCCGCACCCGAGGTGGTCTCCGCCACCACCGCGATGCTGGACGGCGGCCAGCGCCAGCAGGTGGTCGACACCCTGATCGCGGTGCTGGGCGGCGCGTACGCGCACCTCCCGGCGAAGCGGGCGGCGTACGCGCTCGATCCCGTGCAGGAGCTCACGCTGCTGCGACGACGGGTCACCGACCTCAGCGACGCCGAGTTCCACCTTGCGGTCAGCGGCGTCGTCACCCGCTTGCGGGACGCCCACACGCGCTACATCGGGCCGGTGGCGCTGCGCGGGCGCGTCGCAGCACTGCCGTTCCTCGTCGAGCAGTACGGCGCGTACGACGACCCGCAGTTCCTCGTGACGAAGACCGCGCCTGACGTCGTCGGCGACGGCACGTTCGTACCCGGCGTCCGGCTCGAGTGGTGGAACGGCGTCCCCTTCGCCCGGGCCGTCGACCTGCACGCTGACCGCGAGACGGGTGGCCGGCCCGACGCCCGGCGGGCCAGGGCCTTGGAGTCGTTGACGTTCCGCGCGCTGGACTACGGCCCACCGCCCGACGAGCAGTGGGTCATCATCGGATACCGCAGCAAGCGCGGCGCGGCCAAGGAGATCCGGCTGCCCTGGCGGCTCCTGGAGCCGGGCCGGGCCGACACGGCCGCGCAGCCCGGCTCGCGAGCCCAGCTCAAGCAGGCCACGAACCCTGCGGCAGAAGCGGTGCGGCGCGCCAAGAAGCTGCTGTTCGCGCCGCACCTGTGGGCCACGGAGTCTGAGCCGTCTGCGGCAGCCGTGCCGCAGCAGCGCGCCGCCGCCGACAGCCGGCGGGCCGTCGGCGCGGACCTGCCGACGAGCTTCCAGGACAACCTCGCCGCCCGCGCGCTCACCCGCGACCTGGGGTACCTGCGGATCTGGTCGTTCGACGTCGGGGACGACAACGCGTTCCTCGACGAGGTGACCCGGCTGCTGCGCCTGCTGCCGCAGAAGGGACTCGTGGTCGACCTGCGCGCCAACCCGGGCGGGCTGGTGTGGGCGGCCGAGCGCATGCTGCAGCTGTTCACCGACCACCGCATCGCCCCGACGCGGTTCCAGCTGGTGGCGTCACCGCTGACGCGGGAGATGGCAGCCAGCCCGTTCAACCGTCTGGAGCTCGAGCAGTGGGCCGAGTCGCTCGACGACGCCGTGTCGACGGGCGAGCAGTACTCGCAACCGTTGCCGCTCACCGATCCCGAGTGGTGCAACGACCGCGGTCGCGTCTACCCCGGGGCGGCGGTCGCCGTGGTCGACCCGAACACGTACTCGTCGGGCGACCTGTTCGCCGCCGGGTGGGTCGACAACGAGGTCGGGCCGCTGGTGTGCGTCGGCGAGGCCACGGGCGCCGGCGGCGCGAACGTCTGGACCGGTGAGCAGCTGCGCGACGCGCTGGCTGGCACTCCCCACCAGTTCGCCGTTCCCCCGGCGGGCGTGGGATTCACCGTCGCGATCCGGCGGGCGATCCGGTCGGGGCGGGCGGACGGCGTGCCGATCGAGGACCTCGGCATCACCGGCATCCCCTACGCCATGACCCGCGACGACCTGTTGCACGGCAACACGGACCTCTACGCCTTCTGCGCCACGGTGCTGGCCGAGCAGGCGTGACGCAGACCAGCCGGACCTCGGGATCCCCTCAGGAGCAGCCATGACCGTCACCGCCGACTTCGACGCCGGCCCCAGCAAGACCCTCGCGAAGCACCTGGCTGCGCTGCCGACGTACGCGCCGCACCGTGAGCTGTTCTGGTACGACTGGGGGCCGGTCTTCTACCGCGGCCGGCTCGACCGCTCGGCCCGGCTGCTGTGCATCGCCTCGGACCCCGGACCCACCGAGCGCATCGCGTGCCGCACGCTCGTCGGCGACGCCGGCCAGCGCGTGCAGGGCTTCCTCACCAAGCTCGGCCTGACGCGCAGCTACGTGCTGGTGAACGCCTTCGCCTACGCACTGCTGCCGTCGAAGGCGCAGAAGGCGACGCCGATGCTCGCCGAGCCCGACCACCTCGCCTGGCGCAACGCCCTGCTCGACAAGATCACCGGGCCGAAGCTGCAGGCCGTGGTGGCGTTCGGCGCCCAGGCGCAGGCGGCGGCCGCCCTGTGGGACACCCGTCCCGACGTCCCGCTGCTCGAGGTGCCGCACCCGTCGAGCCGGGACGCCAAACGCCTGCTCAGCGCGTGGAACGACGCCGTCACGTCCCTGCGGGCCGTGGTCACGCCGGACGCCGACGGCGACCACTCGGCCCCCAACTACGGCACGTCGTTCCGCGAGAGCGACTACGCGCCGGTGCCGCCCCGTGACCTGCCGTTCGGGCTGCCGGCGTGGTTCGGCGACGACCACGTCGGGCGCACGTCGCGGCCGCGCCGCAACAACACCGTCGAGCGGCCGGGCAGCGACCTGCGCCACACGCTGCTGTGGCACGCCCCGCCCGACCAGCCGTGAGGTGCGCTGGCGTGCATGATCACGGGCGGGGAGGGGGGTCAGCTGGCGGTGCGGACGTCGACGTCGCTGAGCTCGGGCACCCGGTCGGCCAGACCGGCGCGTTCCAGTGCCTGCTGGCACCGCTCGCGAGCGGCGAGCTGCACCTGCGAGGCGTCGTTCGCGTCCAGCAGCATCCGGACGTCGGCCGCCAGGTCGCGTGCCACGCGCTCGAACGTCACCACCGCGGGCGTGGGGAGCTCGGCGTTGATCCGCTCCGCCACCGCGTCGGCGTCGTCCACCGCGTCCGTGATGACGAAGCGCACCACTGCCTCGTACGACGTCGCCATGGCCGTCAGTGCTTCGCGCTGAGGGCGTCGCGGCTGCGGTCGAGCAGCGAGGCGAACGGGCCCAGGACGTACTGAGCGACCGGCGATCCGGCGGCGCTGGGATGCGGGTGCGTCGGCGCGACCTTCTCGGCGACCTTCACCTTGGTGCCCATGGCGCGGCGCTTGTCCTCGTCGCACTCGGCGATGATGAGGGGGAACTCCTCGCGCTCCTCGTGCTCGGCGTGGTTGCTCACCGCCTGCTCGAGGTCGGCGATGCGGCTGAGGAACTCGGTCGAGTCGACGTCCAGCTTCTCGATCTCGTAGAGGGCCTTCGTGGCTTCCTCCTCCTCGTGGTTGCGGGCGTCGACGACGGCCGCGCCGGCGACGTCCTTCGACACCGGACGCAGCACCATCTCCTCGGCCGTCTCGTGCACGGCCAGCAGGGCTCGCAGCTCGTCGAACGCGTGCTGGCGGTGCTCGCCCGACTCCGACTGCACCTCGGCGAACAGGTCGCGGATGCGGGCGTGCTGCTCGAGCAGGATGCGGATGACGTCACCTTCGGGCAGCTGCGCGGCCTTCGCGCGGTCGGTAGCGGCGTCGCTCATGATGACCTCCGGTGAGTTGGGGGCGGCCTGGATCCTGGCTTGGTGGTGCTTACCCCGACGGCTCAGGCCGAAACCTCCTGAGCCAGTCTGATGATCGCCGCCACCGACCGGTCGACGTCGGCCTCGCTCGTCGCGTGGTTCGACACCGAGATGCGCATGTACCGTCGGCCGCGCCAGGTGGTGGCACCCATCCAGCAGGTGCCGTCGCGCTGCACCGCCTCGACGACGGCGTCGGTGTGCTGGTCAGAGCCGAACGCGACGAGCACCTGGTTGAGCACCACGTCGTTGGCGATCTCGAAACCGGCCTCGCGCAGCGCGTCGGCGAACCGGCGGGCGAGGGCGCAGGTGCGGTCGACGAGGTCGGTGACACCGTCGCGGCCCAGCTCCTTCAGCGCCGCCCAGACGGCGAACCCCCGCGCCCGGCGCGATGACTCGGCCGTGAGGTCAGCGGGGCCCGGCGCTCCACCGGAGCCGGTGAGGTACGACGCGGTGTACGACATGGCCGCCACGTGCACGTCGGGGTGGGCGCAGAAGGCGAAGGCCGAGTCGTACGGCACGTTGAGCCACTTGTGCCCGTCGCAGCCCCACGAGTCGGCGAGCTCGAGGCCGTCGAGCAGGTGCCGGGTGCGAGGGCTGGCCGCTGCCCACAGGCCGAAGGCGCCGTCGACGTGCACCCACGCCGGCCCGTGGCGCCGCGCCACCTGCACGGCCCGCCGGACGTCGTCGCACGCGCCGGTGTTGACGTTACCCGCCTGCAGGCACAGCAGCGTCGGGCCGGGCTCGGCCGCGGCGAGCACGCGGGCCAGGTCGTCGACGTCCATCGCGCCGCCCGCGTCGGCCCGCACGGGCTCGACGACGTCGGACCCCAGACCGAGCAGGCGCAGTGACCGGTCGACGGTGGCGTGCCGTTCCTCGCTCGCGATGACCCGCAGCCGCGGCGCACCGGCCAGACCCCTGCGCTCGACGTCCCACCCGGCCGCACCCAGCTGGTGGTGTCGACCGGCGGCCAGGCCGACGGTGTTGGCGGCCTGGGCGCCGGTGACGAAGCCGACCGACGCCAGGTCCGGCAGGCCGAGCAGCAGCTTCAGCCACGTGCCGGCCGCGCGCTCGGCGGCCGCCCCCGCCGGCGAGGCGACGTTGTTGAACGCCACCTGGTCCCAGCCGGACGCCAGCACGTCGGCCGCAGTGGCCGCCGGCAGCGCCCCGCCGATGACGAAGCCGAAGAAGCGCGGGCCCGCCGTCGCGACCAGCCCCGGCTCGGCCGCCGCAGCGAGCTGGTCGAGCACCTCACCCGGCGGCAGCGCCTGCGCCTGCAGCGGGCCGTCGAAGGCGGCGGCCAGCGCGTCGACGTCCAGCTCAGCGCGGACGCGGCGCTCCGGCAGCGAGGTGCGGTAGGCGACAGCGTGCTCGACGGCGCGCTGGAGCAGTGGCATGAGGTCGTCCATGGGCGGACGCTACGCGCTCGCGGCTGCTCGGCCCAGGTCTTTGCCGCCCGCGCACGGCGCTGCCCCCGCCCCGAAGCGGCAGAATGCGCCCATGACCTCAGCGCACGACCGTGAGCGCCGCGAGCGCGCCATCGCCACCGCCCGGCGCTTCGCCCAAGGTGCCGCCGTCGTCCCCGTGGCCGACCGGCTGCGGGCGCTCGCTGATGCCGCCGAGAGCCCGCTACCCGACCTCTACGGCGAAGGTGGCGACCTCGACGGGCTGGAGCGCGAGGTCGCGCAGGTCCTCGGCAAGCCGGCCGCCGTCTTCATGCCGAGCGGCACGATGGCCCAGCAGTGCGCGCTGCGCGTCTGGGCCGACCGCACGTCGCGTGACGCCGTCGCGGTGCACGCCCTCTCGCACCTGGTGGTGCACGAGGAGGACGCCCTCGAGGTGCTGCACCGGATCCGGCTCGAGCCGATCGCCCGCGAGCACCGCCCGCTCACCGTCGAGGACCTCGTCACGGCGCCCGGCCCCTACGCCGCGCTCTGCGTCGAGCTGCCCCTGCGCGACGCCGGCTACCTCCTGCCGTCGTGGGAGGACCTCGTCGACCTGTGCGCTGCCGCGCGCGACCAGGACATCCCGGTGCATCTCGACGGCGCCCGGCTGTGGGAGAGCCAGCCGTTCTACGACCGCGGCCTCGCCGAGATCGCCGACCTGGCCGACACCGTCTACGTGTCGTTCTACAAGGGGCTCGGCGGCATCGCCGGGGCGGCGCTCGCCGGCCCGCAGGACGTCATCGACGCCGCACGGCACTGGCAGCACCGTCACGGCGGCACGCTCTTCGGCCAGTACCCGTACGTCGTGGCGGCGCGCCGGGGCCTCGAGCGCCTGGAGGACTTCCAGGCCTACGCCGTGCGCGCCCGTGAGCTGGCGGTGGCGCTGGGCGCCGTCCCCGGGCTGCGGGTGCACCCCCAGCCGCCGCACACCAACGCCTTCGTCCTCTACGCCGAGGCCGAAGCCGAAGCCCTCACCGAGGCAGCCCTCACCCACGCCGAGCGCAGCCACGACTGGGTGATCGGACGGGTCGGCGCTGCCGACGTCCCGGGCTGGTCGACCACCGAGTTCACCGTGGGGCCGGCGACCATGGAGTGGTCCGTCAGCGAGCTCGTCGAGGCCGTGACCGCCATCGTCTCCAGTTGCGAGCGCCCGAGAAGCGAGTAGGTGTCAGGTATGACCACCTACCGCGTGAACAAGGCCGGCGCCGCCAAGGCCCGCGAGCTCATCGACGCCGGGAAGTACGACGACTCCACCGAGTGGTCGGACGCCGCGCCGTCCGCCGACGACGAGAACCACTACATCGACAAGCACGGCTACGACGGCTACGGCGAGTGGCACCTGGCGCTCGACACCGAGGCCAACGACGAGACGAAGGACCGCTACGGCTTCCCGTTCGGCGACTTCCGCAAGGTCAACCGCGCGGCGCTCATCCACGCCAAGCAGCGCGCGGCGCAGAACGACCACGACGCGGTCGCCAAGGAGGCCGACACGCTCCTGGAGCGTCTCGACGCCCACCGCGAGAAGTAGCGCGTCAGGGACGCAGCCGTCAGGCCGAGGCGGTGAGCTGCGCGTCCTCGAAGTAGAGCCGGACGGCGGTGCCCGGGCCCGTGGGGCGGACCGACAGGTCGTCAGCGATGCCGCGGGCGATCCACAGGCCGCGGCCGGAGTTCAGCTCAGGGCCGGGCGGTGCGTAGCCCGCGAGCGAGTCGTGCAGGCCAGGGCCGGCGTCGCTGACCTGCCACACCGTCGTTCGCCCGTCGCGCCAGTGCATCACCTCGGCCGGGACGCCTTGCTTCAAGGCGTTGGTCACCACCTCGTAGATGCCGAGCAGCACATCGGGCTGGCGGCTCGGCTGCATCACCGACGCCACCACCTCCTGCAGCTGCGCGAGCGCCGCCCGCGGGCGTGACACGACGATGACCGACGCCGAGGCCGGGGCGGGCGTCCACGGTGGCTCCACCGAGCGCAGGTAGGCCGTCGGCGACAGGTAGTCGGCGTTCGGCTCGGGCTCGCCGTCCCAGATGAGCGGGTGGGTGCGCAGCTGGTGCTCGATGCGCTCGGCGGGCACGTGGCGGGAGTCGTGCAGGCACAGGCTGTAGTACGGGTAGTGCGCGAAGGCGACGTTGGCTACCGCCTCGTAGCGCGACCACCGCTCGCCGCCCGGGTAGGCCAGCCACACCGGCTCGCCGATGAGGCGCCACGGCTCGCCCGCCTCGAGCAGCGGGCGCATCGACTCCTGGTAGGCCGCCAGCGTGGCCGGCGCTCCGTGCCACGCCGCCTCGGCCGCTTGCATCGCCACGCGCTCGACCAGCCGCTCGCCCAACGCGGCCACCAGCATCTCGCGCACGGGGCGCGAGGCGACCAGCACGACGGCCTGCCCCAGGTCGAGCCCCTCTTCGACGTACGGCAGGCACCGTCGCCGAACCGCCTCGTCGCTGTCGTAGACGAACGCCTCGTGAGCGAACTGATCGCCTCGCCAGTTCCCCACCGTCGGCGACGGGCTCATGCGGGGACCGCACTCCAGGGCATCTTCGTGCGGACTCGGACCATCGGCCCAGAGTAGGCGCGACCCTTGCTCGCGGCCAGCGCACGGGGCCCTGTGCGCCAGCATGATCTTGCTGGCGTCACGGCCTGGACGTCACCGAACGACTTGGTGACCGCCGCCAGGTGCAGGGCCGGTACGTCGACAGCCGCCCGAAGCCCGGCACGCAGGGGAGCTGGGAGCGTCATGCCACCGACTGTGCCGACCGGACGCGCCCCGGGCCCCGACCGTCCGTCACGACCTGGGCATGACAAACGTCATCAGCCGTCGGCTCGCCCACCACCCCAGCACGAGCAGACCCGTCACCACCAGCGCGGCCACCGGCGGGACGCGCACCAACGCCAGCGCCGACGTCCACACCAGCACGACCACCGCGCCACGCAGGACGCCCACCGGCGCCCGCGCAGACAGCCGGGCACCGACGTAGGTGGCCGGAACCGCTCCGACCACGAGAGCCGCAGCCACCGACAGCCGGACGTCCCCGAAGATCGCGTGCCCCAGCGCAGCCGCCGCGACGACGGGCACGGCCTGCACCAGGTCGGTGCCGACCAGCCGGTTCGCCCGCAGCGCCGGCTGCGTCGCGAGCAGCAGCGCCAGGATGACCGAGCCGGCGCCGACCGAGGTCAACCCGACGCAGGTTCCGCCGACCGCTCCCACCGCGACCGTGCTCCAGGCCGGGGCGGCTGGTCGGGTGGTCGCCGGAGCCTGACGCAACAACCGGCTCGCGGCCATCGCCGCCAGCGAGGCCAGCAAAACGCCACCCGTCACGACCCGCAGGTGCTCCTGCACCGCTGCACCGGCCCCCACGGCGCCCAGCACGAGGACGCTGCCGAACGCCATCGGCACAGCGCCCAAGCACAGTCGGCGCACCAGGAGCCAGTCGACCGTCCCGGCCCGCAGGTGCACGGCCGCACCGACCGGCTTCATGACCAGCGACGTCACCAGGTCGCTCGACACAGCGGTCAGCGGCGGCATCCCGAAGCCGAGCACGAGCAGCGGCGTGAGCAGGGCACCCCCACCCATCCCGGTCAGCCCCACGAGCAGGCCGACCAGCACCCCGGCGAGCACCAGCGGAGCCGTCGGCTCCGCCGTCACCCGGCGCCCCAGGGCAGGCGCCCGGCCATCCCCGCCGCGACGGTGGCACCGCTCAGCTCGTCGATCAGCACAAAGGCCCCGGTACGACGGTTGCGCGCGTAGTCGTCGAGCGGCAGCGGCTCGGCGGTCCGCACCGCGACGCGGCCGATGTCGTTGAGCGCCAACGAGTTCGCGGGTCGCAGCTGGGCCGACGTCACGTCGAGGACGCCCGTGGCGCGCACCTCGGCGCGGGTGGTGCGGGTCCCGTGCTTGAGCAGGTAGCGCCCGGGCACCAGGGGCTGCTCGGCCAGCCAGCAGACCGTGGCCTCCAGCTGCCGCACGACCGGCGGTGCGTCGTCGACATCGGCGATGACGCACCCGCGGCTCACGTCGACGTCGTCGGCGAGGCGCACCACCACGGACTGGCCCTCCACCCCACGGCCGACGGGTCCGTCGTACGTCTCGACGGCCGCCACGGTCGTGCGCACCCCCGAGGGGAGGACGACGACGTCGTCGCCGGGGCTCACGGTGCCGCCGGCGACGCGGCCGGCGTACCCGCGGTAGTCGCGGTCGGCCGCCCGCACGACGTACTGCACCGCGAAGCGCAGCCCGCTCACCGGCACCGTCGCCGCTGCCTCGACCTGCTCGAGGTGCTCCAGCACGGTTGGTCCGACATACCACGGCGCCCGGACCGAGCGGTGCACGACGTTGTCACCGTGCAGGGCCGACACCGGCACGGCCAGCACGTCATCGAAGCCCAGACCCGTGACGTGCGAACGGAACTCACGGACCACCCGCTCGAAGGCCGCCTCGCTCCACCCGACGAGGTCCATCTTGTTGACCACCAGCACCACGTGCGGGACGCGCAGCAGCGCCGCCACCGCCGCGTGCCGGCGTGACTGCTCGCTGATGCCGTGCCGGACGTCCACCAGCACGACCGCGACGTCGGCCGTGGAGGCACCGGTGACCATGTTGCGCGTGTACTGCACGTGCCCTGGCGTGTCCGCGAGGACGAAGGTGCGGGCCGGCGTCGCGAAGTACCGGTAGGCGACGTCGATCGTGATGCCCTGCTCCCGCTCGGCTCGCAGGCCGTCGGTGAGCAGCGACAGGTCGAGCTCGGTGCCTCGGCGCTCGCTCGCGTCGGCCACCGACGCGAGCTGGTCCTCCAGCACGCCCTTGGCGTCGTGCAGGAGCCGGCCGAGCAGCGTGGACTTGCCGTCGTCTACCGAGCCGGCGGTGGCGACGCGCAGCAGCGTGCTGGTCATCAGAAGTACCCCTCGCGCTTGCGGTCCTCCATGGCGGCCTCACCGGCCCGGTCGTCTGCGCGAGTGGCCCCCCGCTCGGTGACGCGCGTGACGGCGACCTCGGCCACGACCTCGGCCACCGTGCGAGCCCTCGACTCCACCGCGCCGGTGCAGGTGACGTCGCCGATGGTGCGGTAGCGCACCCTGCGCTGCTCCAGCACCTCGCCGGCCCGGCGCGGCAGGTGAGGTGAGTCGGCGAGCCACATGCCCTCGCGGCGGAACACCGCCCGCTCGTGGGCGAAGTAGAGCGACGGCACCTCCAGCCGCTCGCGCTCGATGTACTCCCACACGTCGAGCTCGGTCCAGTTCGACAGCGGGAAGACCCGCACGTGCTCACCCGGGCGGTGGCGGCCGTTGTAGAGGTCCCACAGCTCGGGCCGCTGCGCGCGGGGGTCCCACTGGCCGAGCTCATCACGCAGGCTGAACACGCGCTCTTTCGCGCGCGCCTTCTCCTCGTCGCGTCTCGCACCGCCGAAGACGGCGTCGAAGCGGTGCTCGGCGATGGCATCGAGCAGCGTGACGGTCTGCAACGGGTTGCGGCTGCCGCCCGGCCGCTCGTGCACTCGACCGCGAGCGATGGAGTCCTCGACGCTCGCGACGACCAGCCGGACGCCGAGCTCGCCGACCCGGCGGTCGCGGAACGCGATGACCTCCTCGAAGTTGTGCCCGGTGTCGACGTGCATCACCGGGAAGGGGATGCGCCCGGGCCAGAACGCCTTGGCGGCCAGGTGCAACATGACGATCGAGTCCTTGCCGCCGGAGAACAGCAGCACGGGGCGGTCGAGCTCACCTGCGACCTCGCGCAGGATGTGCACGGCCTCGGACTCGAGCAGGTCGAGGTGGCTCAGGGCCGATCTCGCCCGCAGTGGGGTGGCAGTCAACGTCTCTCCTCGGGAGCACGGGGACGCGCGCCGGCTCGGCCCACCGCCACGGGGCGGCGTGCGGGCATGAGGGCACGTCGAGATGGGGACGCCGACGAGCGGCGTCGAGGGAGTGCTAGAGCTGGCCGCTCAGCAGCAACAGGTGGCGCTGGACACGCGCTGGAGGTCGACGTGGCGACGCGACACCAGAACCAGGGCGGCGTGCGCCGAGCCTGCGGTGCGGGATCCGGCCACGGTTCCCCTTCTCATCAGGACCCTGTGCGGAGTCCGCGCTTGCGGCGACGGGGCGTCCGTCGTCGCCTGGTCCTCACCCGGAGCACCCCGCCGCGCAGGAGGGTTGCCGGCCAGCGAGCCGGGGCTTGGCGCTGGCGCTCATGACCGTGATCAGGAGGCTAGGCAGCGCCGCGGGCGGGGCGCAAGGACGTCGGCGAACGGTCCACCACGTGGGACGGCGGGCGCTGGGGGAGCCGCAGAACCCGGAAACGACAGCAGCCCCGGACATCTCCGGGGCTGCTGGGTGATGCTGTCTCAACTGCGCGCGCCCGAAGGGATTCGAACCCCTAACCTTCTGATCCGTAGTCAGATGCTCTATCCGTTGAGCTACGGGCGCCCGGCCAACTGGCCGCGTCGATAGTAGCGGACACCGCGCGTGCCCCTGAAATCGAGGCCCACCCCCCCTGCTGCCACCCAAACCCCCTTCCGCCAGCCCAACCGCTTTCCGCCAGCCGGCCGCGGCCTGAGCCGCGGAGGCACCACCAAGGCACCCCCCACCGGGCGCCAGCGTGGACGCGCTCTCACACAACGCCCCTGCCGGATCTCGCAAGGACGCCGCAAGACGCCGCAAGAAGTCCGCAAGAAGCGCCGCGCTTGTGAGTGATTTCACGAGCGGGTCACTCTTCTCGGCGTACCACGACGTGAGATGTGGGGCTACGGTGCTTGGCAACGCAGCCTCTGCAACGGATCGCCCTTGACGATCCGCGAGGTGACCGTTGGAGAAGCCGACGGTCGAACCAGGTCGACGATGACCGCGCGAAGGGACAGCCAGCGCCATGACTGCCGATACCTCCTCCACCACGAGCGATCTGAGCGTCGAGCCGGCTGCGCCGGCCGAGACCGCACCCACCACCCACGCCCGGCTGCAGGCCTGGGTGTCGCAGGTCGCCGAGCTGACCCAGCCCGACCGCATCCACTGGTGCACCGGCTCGGACGAGGAGTGGGCGCAGGTCACCGACGACCTGGTCGCCTCCGGCACCTTCGTGCGCCTGAACGACGACAAGAAGCCGAACTCGTTCTGGGCCGCCTCCGACCCCACCGACGTCGCGCGCGTCGAGGACCGCACCTTCATCTGCAGCGTCGACGAGAAGGACTGCGGGCCCACCAACAACTGGATGGCGCCGGACGAGATGAAGGCCATCATGACCGACCTGTACCGCGGGTCGATGCGTGGCCGCACGATGTACGTCATCCCGTTCGTGATGGGCCACCTGGACGCCGAGCAGCCGATGTTCGGCGTCGAGATCACCGACTCCGCCTACGTCGTCGCGTCCATGCGGATCATGGCCCGCATGGGCACGAGCGTGCTGCGTCGCATCGAGGAGCTCGACGCCGACTTCGTGCCGGCCCTGCACTCCGTGGGCGCTCCGCTCGAGCCCGGCCAGGCCGACGTCGCGTGGCCGTGCAGCGACACCAAGTACATCGTGCAGTTCCCCGAGGAGCGGATGATCTGGAGCTACGGCTCCGGCTACGGCGGCAACGCCCTGCTCGGCAAGAAGTGCTACAGCCTGCGCATCGCCAGCGTCATGGCGCGCGACGAGGGCTGGCTCGCCGAGCACATGCTGATCCTCAAGCTCACCAGCCCCGAGCAGCAGACCTACTACGTCGCGGCGGCCTTCCCGAGCGCCTGCGGCAAGACCAACCTGGCCATGCTCGAGCCGAGCATCCCCGGCTGGAAGGTCGAGACCCTCGGCGACGACATCGCCTGGATGCGCTTCGGTGAGGACGGCCGCCTCTACGCCGTCAACCCCGAGTTCGGCTTCTTCGGCGTCGCCCCGGGCACCAACGAGAAGACCAACCCCAACGCCATGCGCACCCTCGAGCGCGGCAACTCCATCTTCACCAACGTCGCCCTCACCGACGACGGCGACATCTGGTGGGAGGGCATGGAGAACCAGCCGGCCCACGCGACGTCGTGGAAGCACGAGGAGTGGACGCCGGAGTCGGGCGAGCTGTCGAGCCACCCCAACAGCCGCTACTGCACGCCGATCAACCAGTGCCCGATCCTGGCGCCCGAGTACGACGACCCCAAGGGCGTGCCGATCTCGGCCATCTTTTTCGGCGGACGCCGGGCCTCGACCATCCCGCTCGTCACCGAGGCGCGCGACTGGGTGCACGGGACGTTCATGGGCGCCACGCTGTCGTCGGAGACCACCGCGGCGGCGACCGGCCAGGTCGGTGTCGTGCGCCGCGACCCCATGGCCATGCTGCCGTTCATCGGCTACAACGCCGGCGACTACTTCCAGCACTGGCTCGACGTCGGCAAGAGCGCTGACGCCACCAAGCTGCCGAAGATCTTCTACGTCAACTGGTTCCGCCGCGACGCCGACGGCCACTTCGTGTGGCCCGGCTTCGCCGAGAACGCGCGCGTGCTCAAGTGGGCGATCGAGCGCATCGAGGGCCGCGCTGCCGCCGTCGAGACGCCGATCGGCCACGTGCCGACCGCCGAGTCGCTCGACACCGAGGGCCTCGACATGAGCGCCGAGGAGCTCGCCACCTGCCTCACGGTCGACACCGAGGAGTGGAAGGCCGAGATCCCGCAGATCCAGGAGTGGTTCGAGAAGTTCGGCGACAACCTGCCGACGACGCTCTGGACCGAGCTCGACGGCCTCAAGGCGCGCCTCGGCCTGGTCTGACCCGAGCGGTCTTCACCGGTCTTCACCTTCGCAGCACCTGCACACGACCCGAAGGACCCACGGCCTCGGCTGTGGGTCCTTCGGTGTTGGATGGACCAATGCGTCGAAACCGACCGTTGATCTGGGTGCTCGCTGCCGTCGTCGTCGTGGCGTTGGTGGCCGGTGGGGGACTGATCTGGCGTCAGCAGCAGCAGCGGGCCGCTGACGACGCGGCCCGGGCGGCCGCGGCCCAGGTCGCGGCTGCTCTGGCGAAGAACGACGTCAGCGGCGTCGCGTTCGCCGGCACCGATGGTGCGGCCGCGCAGAAGGCCTACGCGACGGCGGTCGGCAACCTGGCCACGCGGCCGACGTCCGCGAAGGTGACCTCGACGACGCGCGACGGTGACTCAGCGCGCGCCGTCATCGCCGTGACCCGCACGCTCGGCGGTGACGTCGAGTGGTCATACGAGCTGCCGCTCACACTGACGCACGACGCCGACGCCTGGCGCGTGCCGGCGTCGCAGCAGCTCGTGCACCCTGATCTGCGCGACGGCGAGAAGCTCCGGCTGCGCCGCACGACGCCCCCTCGCGCCGACATCCTGGGCGGTGACGGCAAGGCGCTGGTGTCGCTCGGCGACGTCGTCGACGTCGGCATCCAGCCCAGCCGCATCAAGGGCTCGGTGCCGCAGACCGTCACGAAGGTCGCCGGGATCGTCGGGGTCGACGCCGCGCCGCTGATCAAGCGCGTGCAGGCGGCTGACCCCAAGGCGTTCGTCGACGTCATCACGTTGCGGCGCAGCGACTACAACGCGGTGCGCGACCAGCTGCGCCCGATCCCCGGCGCGGTGTTCCGTGAGCGGCAGCAGTCGCTCGCCCCGACCCGCGAGTTCGCCCGGGCGCTGCTCGGCACGGTCGGGCCGGTCACCGGCGACATCGTGAAGGAGAGCAAGGGCCGCTACGTCGCCGGTGACGTCGCGGGCTTGTCGGGCCTCCAGCGCCAGTACGACGAGCAGCTGGCCGGCACGCCCGGCGTCACCGTCGAGGCGGTGTCGGTGGACGACAGCGCCGAGCCGCGCACGCTCTTCTCGAAGGACGCCGTGCCCGGCACACCGCTCAAGCTGACGCTGCGGCGCGACGTCCAGGAAGCCGCGGACACCGCGCTGCAGGGTCTGTCGCAGCCGAGCGCGCTCGTGGCCGTCGACGTGCGCACCGGCGCGGTACTGGCGGTGGCGAACAGCCCGGCTACCGGGCTCAACCGGGCGATGGTGGGCAAGTACCCGCCGGGGTCGACGTTCAAGGTGGTCACCACGCTCGCGCTGCTGGAGAAGGGCCTCAAGCCCTCCGACACCGTGCCGTGCCCCCCGACCGCGACCGTCAGCGGGCGCACGTTCAAGAACTACGAGAGCGAGAAGTTCGGGCCGGTGCCCTTCCACGTCGACTTCGCCAAGTCGTGCAACACCGCCTTCGTCGGCCTGTCGAAGCGGCTCGGCGACGACGACCTCGCCGCAGCCGCCAAGAGCCTCGGCATCGGCGCGAAGTGGGACCTCGGCACCAGCGCGTTCTCGGGCAGCGTGCCGGTCAACACCTCCGACGTCGACAAGGCGGCAGCCTCGTTCGGACAGGGCCGCGTCGAGGTGTCGCCGCTCGCGCTGGCCGTCGGCACGGCGTCGGTGGCCCGGGGCAGCTACGTGCCGCCGTCGCTCGTGCTCGCCGACAGCAAGCCCTCGGCGGAGCCGTCGGCGTTGCCCGCGGCGGCGGTGCAGACGCTGCAGTCGCTCATGCGCGAGGTCGTCACCAACGGCACGGGTGAGGCGCTGAAGTCGGTGCCCGGCGGCCCCGTGCACGCCAAGACCGGCACGGCGGAGTTCGGCACCGAGGTCCCACCGAAGACGCGGGCGTGGATGACCGGCTGGCAGGGCGACATCGCCTTCACGGCGTTCGTCGAGGAGGGCAAGAGCGGCGGCACGGTGGCCGGGCCGGTAGCTGCGCGCTTCTTGCGCGAGCTGAACGGCTGACTGCGGCTCACTCGTAGAGGACGTACTCCGGCTGCGGCCGGAGCGCCAGCACCTGCTGGGGCGTCATCATCGGGCCGTGGCGACGGTCCTCGTCGAAGAACAGCTTGAAGCCGGTGTGGATCGGGGCGGGCAGGTGCTTCACGAGGGTCGTCCACGTCGCCGTCTTCAACCGGCGTGAGCCGATGCCGTCGACGCTCTTGATCACCACGACGCCGGCCCGCTCCCTCAGCGCGGACTGACCGACGACGACGCTCGCCGCCACCTGGTGGAACACCAGCGGCTTCTGCGGCAGGTGGTGGCGGCGCACCAGAGCGTCGACGTACGCCGCCACCGAGTCGAGCTCGCGGCCCGTCATGCGGCCGAACGTCTGGCCGGGGACGTCACCCGGCTCCACGGCCCACTCCGGGTCGAGGGCGAGGCCGACGTCCGGCTGCTCGAGCCACCGCGCCAGACCCTTCACCAACGGCAGGAAGTCCTGACGGCCCGGTTGGATGTCGAGCAGCAGGAGCGCCCGGTGGCGGCGGGCGGCAGCAAGGTAACGGGCGATGACGGCGTCACTCACCCGGCTGTTGTAGAGGCCGTTGCGGCCGGGGGTGTCGTGCACCACGACCGTGATCAGCTCGAAGACCGGCAAGGGGGTGCGGCCGCCGGCGAGCGCCTGCGCCCGCCGTTCGATCTCGCGGGCCCGCGCGTCGATGTCGCCGACGCCGAGGCGTCCGAAGGCGGCCGAGCCCGCGCCGCCGGCGTAGCCGACCAGGCGGTAGTGGGGGAACAGCGTCGTCCCCCCGCGAGGCAGCTGGGCGGTGGTCGGGGACGGCGACGAAGACGGGGACGGCGACTCGGACCGCGACTCGGACGGTGACTCGGTCGGCGACGGGGCGCTGGACCCGTTCGCCGCCGCGTCGTGAGCGGACGAGGTCGAGCCGGACGGCCGCGCCGCCGCGCCGCCGGTGGGTGACGCGCAGGCCGCGAGCGCCAGCACGGCAGCGGCCGCGACCCCAGCTCGTCGACGTCCGTGCAGCATGGGAGCACCCTCGCGTACCGGGCCAATATCGTCCACTTCGGACTCGCGGCGCCGAACTGGGGAGGATCACTGCCTTCGCTCGTGGTCACTGGGTGCCCCAGCTGCCATAGGAAGGCAGCGGGGTGCCACCGCGCCAAACCTGGGGAGAGGTGCGGCGGGGAGGCGAAGGCCCCGACACCCACGAGGGCGCCGGGGCCGTCGGCGGAGGCGGCGGGATTTGAACCCGCGAGAGGTTTTATCCTCAACCCGCTTAGCAGGCGGGCGCACTAGGCCACTATGCGACGCCTCCCGGTGGATCCGAGCAGTGCCCAGGCGGCGAGCCGCGCGAGCCGGATCAGCCTACCGGGACGGCGGCGCCCGGCCAAAGCCAGCCCCGCACCGGTGCCTTCACGAATCTCTCACGACATCTCGGCACACTGACCGCCTGGCGTGGTGAACCCCGGCCGGCGGGATGGTGAAATAGGGGTGCGGGGGTGCGTCTGGGGGCCGGCCCCGAACCGATCGAGTGCCTGCCGTCGTCGCACGCCCCCGCGTCCACGCCGTCCAGTCCGCCCCGAGGAGTCCACGCCCGATGCACATGCGGCCGGCCTCCCCCAAGCACCGCGCCCCGCGTTCCGGCGGCACCGCCCGACAGCGGGGCCGGCACGTCAGCGACTACGGCGACGGGTTCGGGCGCTTCGCGGTCCTGGCCACGCTGGCGCTGCTGCCCGGCGCGGGCCTGGTCGCCACCGGCCGACGACGCCTCGGCGCGCTGCTGCTCCTGGTAGCCGGCGTGGGGCTGGCCGTGCTCGCCGCGGCGGCGCTGACCGGCGACGTCATCCAGCGCGCGCTCGCGGTCGCCGTCAGCCGGGGTCGCCTGCTCGCGATCGCCGCCGTCATCGTGGTGGTCGGCGTGGTGTGGTGCGCGACCATCCTCATCACCGCCTGGCGGGCGCGACCTCACCGCCCGACACCGTTCCAGGCCGTCGTCGGTCTGGTGCTGGTGGGCGCTCTGTGCAGCACCGTGGCCCTGCCCAGCGCGAAGGGCGCCCAGCTGGCGCTGGTGCAACGCGACCTCGTCGGGTCGCTGTTCGACGGCAGCACGCACTCGGCGAAGGGCGCCGCCAACCCGAACTCCAGGGCCCGCAACCCCTGGAAGGGCATCCCGCGGGTCAACCTGCTGCTGCTCGGCTCCGACTCCGGCTCCGACCGCACCGGCGTGCGCACCGACTCGATGATGGTGGTCAGCATCGACACCAAGACCGGCAACGCCACGCTCATCGGCCTGCCGCGCAACCTGCAGAACGTGCCGTTCCCCGAGTCGAACCCGCTGCACCAGCTGTGGCCGAACGGCTTCGACTGCGGCTCAGAGTGCCTGCTCAACGCCGTCTGGACCCAGGCGGTCCAGCACAAGGACCTCTTCCCGGGCGACCCGAACCCGGGCCTCACGACCACCCGAGACGCCATCAGCGAGGTCACGGGCCTGTCGATCGACAACGTGGTCACCATCGACATCGCCGGCTTCCGCGAGCTCGTGGACGCCATGGGCGGCGTCGTCGTCAACGTCCACCAGAGGCTGCCCATCGGCGGCGGCAAGATCAGCGCCAGCGATCCGCGCCCGCGCCCGATCACGGGCTGGATCGAACCCGGCCGGCAGCGCCTGTTCGGCGAGCGGGCCATGTGGTTCGCGCGGTCTCGCTCGAGCACCGACGACTACGACCGCATGCGCCGTCAGCGCTGCCTCGTCGGCGACCTCGTCAACCAGGTCAACCCGGTGCGTGTGCTCAACCGGTACGCGCAGCTGGCCGACGTGCTGAAGAACAACCTCACCACCGACATCCAGCAGGACGACCTGCAGGCCTGGGTGGTGCTGGCCGACCGGATGAAGAAGGCGCGGATCAACTCGCTGCCCCTGACGAACAAGGTCATCAACAGCGCCAACCCCGACTTCGAGGCCATCCGCAGCTACGTCGCCGATGCCCTCGCGCCCAAGCGGGCGTCGTCGAAGTCGAAGTCCTCGAAGACCACGGCCAGCACTCCGGCTCCGACCACCCCGGCGCCGACCACCCCCGCAGCGACCACGCAGAAGCCTGGAGCCACCGACAGCAAGGAGGCGCAGAACCTCTCCGACGTCTGCTGACGCCGGAGCGGCCGCGACTCAGCCGATCGTCTGCACCTCGAGCGCACCTTCGGCGTAGGACTTGCGCAGCACCTTCTTGTCGAACTTGCCGACGCTGGTCTTCGGCACCTCGTCGATGAAGGCCCACCGCTCAGGCAGCTGCCACTTGGCGAAGTGCTGGGCGAGGTGGTCGCGCAGCTCCTCGGCGTCAACGCTCTGGCCCTCCGCGACGACCACGGTGGCGAGCGGGCGCTCGCCCCACCGCTCGTCGGGGACGCCGACGACGCTGGCTTCCTTGACCTTCGGGTGGGCCATGAGCACGTTCTCGAGCTCGACCGACGAGATCCACTCGCCGCCGGACTTGATGACGTCCTTCGCGCGGTCGGTCAGCCGCAGGTAGCCGTTGGGGGACAGCGAGCCGACGTCGCCCGTGCGCAGCCAGCCGCCGTCGAACTTGGCGGGGTCGTCGTCCCGGTAGTACGAGCCGGTCACCCACGGCCCGCGCACCTCGAGCTCACCGACCTGCTCACCGTCCCAGGCCACCTCGCGGCCGTCGGGCCCGACGAGCCGGCCCTGCACGAGCGGCGAGAGCCGGCCCTGCGACTGCCGGTAGGCCCAGCGCTCCTCGCCCTCGGAGTCGGCGGGCGGCACCGCGACCGAACCCAGCGGCGAGGTCTCGGTCATGCCCCACGCGTGGACGACGTCGATGCCGTAGCGGTCCTCGAACGCCTTCATCAGCGCTGGCGGGCAGGCCGACCCACCGACGATGCACGACTGCAGCGTCGAGACGTCGGCGTCGGGGTGGGAGTCGAGGTACTGCAGCAGGTCGTTCCAGATCGTCGGCACCGCGGCGCTGTGGGTCACGCCGAGGGTCTGGATCATCTGGGCCAGCGGCTCGGCCTGGAGGAACCGGTCGGGCATGACCAGCGTCGCCCCCGACATCAGGGCGCCGTACGGGATGCCCCAGGCGTTGGCGTGGAACAGCGGGACGATCGAGAGCATCCGCTGGGCCTCGCTCATCGCCATGGCGCTGTTCATGCACACCTGCATCGTGTGCAGGTAGTTCGAGCGGTGGCTGTAGACGACGCCCTTGGGGTTGCCGGTGGTGCCGGAGGTGTAGCACATCGCGGCGCCGCTGTTCTCGTCCAGCTCGGGCCACTCGAAGGTGTCGGGCTGGGCGTCGAGCAGCTCGCGGTAGTCGTGCACCGTGCGGCCGTCGGCCCCGAGAGCCGCCCGGACGTCGTCCGGCACCGGCCCGTTGACCACCACGTGCCGCACCGTCTTCAGGTGCGGCAGCAGCTGGCTGAACGGCGCCGCCAGGGAGTTGTCGACCACGACGACGAGATCCTCGGCGTGGTTGGCGACGTAGATCAGCTGCTCGGGGAAGAGCCGGATGTTGATCGCGTGCAGCACCGCGCCCATGCTCGGCACGGCCAGGTACAGCTCGAGGTGCTCCTCGTTGTTCCACATGAACGTCGCCACGCGCTGGTCGGCGTCGACGCCGAGCCCGCGCAGCGCGTTCGCCAGGCGCCGGCAGTCTCGACCGACGTCGGCGTAGGACGAGCGGCGCGGCCCCTCCGGCGTCCAGGTGACCACCTCTGAGGTGCCGTGGGCGCGGGCGCCGTACTCGAGGATCTGCGAGATGAGCAGCGGGACGGGCTGCATCGTGCTCTTCATGGCCCGACTCTGCCACGGCGCGCCGCCGGACACGAGGCTTGCATCGCGCCAGGTCAGGCGGTAAGTGGGATTCCTTCAGCCGGTGGCCGCCAGTGCCGATCCAGTCCAGGTGACGAGTTCGACGACCCCGCGCCGGCAGCTGGCCTCGACGTGGCCGCCGGACGTCATCGACCTGCTCACCGAGGGCGTGGTGCTGCACGGCGCCGACGGCCGCGTCGAGCGCGCCAACCGCGCGGCTCACGACCTGCTCTCGCGCGACGACCTCGTCGGCGAGCAGGGCCTGGCGGTCTGGTCGTCCCTGCTCGGCCCCACGGGCCGACCCGTCGGCGAGGTGGAGAACCCCCTGCGGGTCGCCCTGGTCACCGGACGCCCGGCGCAGCGCGTGGTGGGGGTGCGCGGCGTCGACGGCTCCGTGCGCTGGCTCACGGTGCGCGCCGTCCCCCTCCCCCAGCATGGCGTCGACGACGCCGCGGACGTCCTCGCACCCCGGGCCGTGGTGGCGGTGCTCACGCCGCCGGACGACGACGCCGCCCTGGCCGCGCTGCGCGATCGCGACCACCTGCTGGGTGTCGCCCAGCGCATGGCCCGGCTCAGCGTGTGGCGCTACACCGTCGGCGCCCCCGGCGTGGAGTGGCTCGACGGTGACGACCGCGGCCTCGGCACCGACCAGCAGCGCACCCTGCAGCAGTATCTCGACGGGATCCACCCCGACGACCGCGCCGCCCACGACGAGCTCTTCGCGCGGCTGCTCAGCGAGCCCGGCGCGGACGAGGTCGACGTGCGGTACCGCTGGGAGGGCGGGTGGCGGCACTGGCACATGTGGGCCGAGTCGGTGGTCGGCGACGACGGCCAGGTCACCGGTCTGTGGGGCACCACCCAGGAGGTGACCGACCGGCGTGAGGCCGAGGCCGCCGTCCGCCGCCTCACCATGACCGACCCGCTCACCGGCCTGGCCAACCGCGCCCAGGCCGAGGACCGCCTGGCCGACCTGCTCGCTCACACCAGCACGGGCACCACGGGGTTGCTGCTGGTCGACGTCGACCGGTTCCACTCGGTGAACTCGCGCTACGGGCACCCCGTCGGTGACGCGCTGCTCGTGGCCGTCGGACGCCGGCTCGCGCACTGCACGGACTCGGACTGCACGCCGACCCGCCTCGGCGCGGACGAGTTCGGCCTGGTGCTCAGGCGCACCGATCCGGTGCGCGCTGAGCGGGCCGCCCGCGACCTGCACGCCCGGCTCAGCCAGCCCTACGACCTGCCGGGGGTGCGCGAGCCCGTGGTGGTGGGGTTCAGCGTGGGGGTCGTCGTGGCCCCGGCGTCCGGCCGGCTCACGCCGTCCGAGCTCTACCACCAGGCCGACCTGGCGGCGGCAGCGGCCAAGGCGTCCGGCGGCGACGACGTCGTCGTGTTCGACGGTGCGCTGCGGGCCCGCACGGTGACCCGCCTGGAGATGGAGGACCGGCTGCGGCTCGCCCTCAGCGACGGGTCGCTGCAGCCGCTCTACCAGCCACTGGTGTCGCTCGGCGCCGACGTCACAGGTGACCGGGTCACCGGCTGCGAGGCGCTCGCCCGGCTGAGCCGCGACGGCCGGCTGGTGCCACCGGTGGAGTTCATCGACGTGGCGGAGGAGACGGGGCTGATCGTCGACCTCGACGTCGCCGTGTTCGCCGAGGCCGTGCGGCAGGTGGCGACGACGCCACCGCACGCCGGCTTCGGGCTCGCCGTCAACCTCTCACCGCGCTCCCTGCAGGTGCCGGGGCTCGCCGACCGCGTGCGCGGCGTGCTGGGCTCGCGTGCCCGCTCGGGCACCGCGCTGCGGTTCGAGATCACCGAGAGCTGCCTGGCCGAGCCCACCTCGACGCTCGTCGAGAACCTGCGTGGCCTGCGCGAGCTGGGCGGCCGGATCGGGCTCGACGACTTCGGCACCGGCTACAGCGCGCTCAGCTACCTGCGGCGCTTCGACCTGGACTTCATGAAGATCGACCGCTCCTTCGTCGCCGACGTGTGCACCGACCGGCGAGCTGCCTCGATCGTGCAGGCGGTGATCGAGCTGGCGCACGCCCACGACCTCACCGTCGTGGCCGAGGGCGTCGAGACGGCGGAGCAGCTGGAGGCGTTGCGGCGCATGCGCTGCGACATGGTGCAGGGGTACCACCTGGGCCGGCCCATGCCCGCCGCCGACCTCATGCGCGTGGCCGCCTGACCTCCCGCCTCCTCGCCCACCCCCTCCTCGCCCACCCCCTCCTCGCCCACCCCTTCCCGGCGTGATCATGCACGCCAGCGCCACCGGGTGCGCTGACGTGCATGATCACGGGCGGGGTTGGAGGGGCGGGGCCGGGTTGGGAGGGGCGGGGCCGGGAGGGGTGTCCTCAGGCGTCGGCGGCGGACAGCACCTCAGCCTCGTCGCGGCTGTGCGACGCCGGCTCGTGCTCGTCGACGTGAGCCAGCACGCGGCGTCCGGTCGACAGGACGACGACGCCCAGCGCCGTCGCGGCGGCGCCGACCCAGAAGGGCAGGTGCGGGCTCACCGACTCGCCCAGCTTGCCGGCCAGCCACGGTGCCACCGCACCTCCGCCGAACCGCACGAAGCTGTACGCCGCGCTGGCCGTGCCGCGCTCGACCGGGGCGGCGAGCATGACGGCCTCGGTGATGAGGGTGTTGTTGATGCCGAGGAACGCGCCGGCCGCGATCACACCCACCACCAGCACCGGCCGGTGCTCGGTGAACAGCGCCATCACCGCGAGGTCGGCCGCGAACGCCACGAGCGCCGCCGAGATCACCGGCAGCGTGCCGAAGCGCCGCTGCAGCACCGGCGCCACGAACACCGACGTGACGGCCAGGCAGATGCCCCACCCGAAGAAGATGAAGCCGATGGCGTGCGGACCCATGCCCAGGGGGAAGGGCGTGTAGGCGAGCAGCGTGAAGAAGCCGAAGTTGTAGAGCAGCGCGGTGATGCCGACGGTGAGCAGGCTGCGGTGCCGCAGGGCCCGGAAGGGATCGAGCAGGCTCGTCGGTCGGGCCACCTTCGGTGTGGCCGGAAGGAACACCATGATCGACACGAAGGCGACGGCCATGAGCACCGCCACGCCGAAGAACGGGCCGCGCCACGAGATGTCGCCGAGGACGCCGCCCACGAGCGGACCCGTCGCGATCCCGATGCCGAGCGCCGCCTCGTACAAGATGATCGAGCTCGCGACGCCACCGCTGGCCGCACCCACGATGGTCGCGAGCGCCGTCGCGATGAACAGGGCGTTACCCAGGCCCCACCCACCGCGGAAGCCGACGATCTGGCCCACCGTGCTGCTCGAGCCGGCCAAGGCGCTGAACACGACGATGATGGCCAGGCCGGCCAGCAGCGTGCGCTTGGCACCGAGCCGGCTCGAGACCGCGCCGGTGATGAGCATCGCCACGCCCATGACGGCCATGTAGCTGGTGAACAGCAGCGAGACCTGCGACGGCGAGGCGTCCAGCTGGTCGGCGATGGGCTTGAGGATCGGGTCGACCAGGCCGATGCCCATGAACGCGATGACGCAGGCGAACGCCACCGCCCACACCGCGCGGGGCTGGTGCAGGATGCTGGGGCGTTCCAGCGTCTCGGTGGGCGGGGCGGCGGTCATGCGTTCTCCTCGTCGGTGGGGTTGAGCGTGGGGGTGTGCTGGAGCACGGCCTTGAGGGCCTGGACGCCGTCGGCCAGCGCGGTGAGCTGGGCGGTGTCGAGGGTGGCCAGGCGCGGGGTGAGGGCCGAGGCGGCGTCGCGGCGGAACTGCAGCTGGGCGGCGCGGCCGGCGTCGGTGATGCGGATGCGCACGGCGCGGGCGTCGGTGGGGTCCGGCGTCCGCTCGACCCACCCGCGCTCCTCGAGCTTCTGCACGAGGTTGGTCGCGGTGGGTTGGGAGGTGCGGTCGGCTGCCGCGATGTCGCTGATGCGGGGCTCGCCGAGGTCGACGATGACGGCGAGCGCGCGGGCGAGGGCGCGCGGCACCGACGACGTGCTCTCGCGCGCCGCGAAGCGGATCAGGCGCGAGCTGACGGCGATGAGCTGGGCGCCCAGGTCGGCGAGGTCGGGTTCTGACGTCACCGCAGGAGTATTACATAGCAATCCTATGTAGCGCTACTGGCGGCACTGCGGCAGCGGTCAGAGGCCGAACTGCTCCTCGAGCAGACGGACCATCAGCCAGGCGCCGTCCGTCCAGTTGGCCATCACCGTGCACGTCGTGGTCGTGGCCGGGTCGTGCGCGCTCACGAAGGAGACCCCGGCGTCGTAGCCCTCGAGCCACACTCCGTCGCCGCTCGCCCGCAGATGGAACCCCAGACCGAACCGCTGGTGCTCCTCTGGCCAGTCGCTGCGGGGGTCCAGCATGGCCGCGACGCTCGCCCGCGAGACGATCCGACCGGCGAACAGCGCCTTCCAGAACTCGGCCAGGTCGGCCGCGGTCGAGTACGCGCCACCGTCGCCGCTGCCGACCACGGGCAGGTGCAGCACGTTGGTGCGCAGACCGTGGCGGTGCAGGTAGCCGCGGGCTGCCCGGCCAGGCAGCTCGTCGGACCGGAGGAAGGCGGTGTCGACCATCCCCGCGGGTTCGCAGACCAGGGTGCGGACGAGCTCGTGGAAGGCCACGCCACTCGCTCGCTCGGCGAGCAGCGCCAGCACGACGTAGCCGCCGTTGTTGTACGCGAAGCGGGCGCCCGCGGCGAACGCCGTCTCGTGCCCCTCGAGCACGGGCAGGTACTGCTCGGTGGAGTCGAGCTGGTGCACCGGCAGCGTCAGCACGTAGTCAGTGACCTCCAGGTCGTGCTCGTCGAGGTAGTCACCGATGCCCGAACGGAGCAGGTGCTCGACGGTGACGTCAGGGGCGATGAGCGCGAGGTCGTCGGCCAGCAGCGAGCGCGCCGTCGTCCCCAGATCGAGCAGCCCTCGCTCGAGCAGGCTCATCACGACCAGTGCCGTGAAACCCTTGGAACCACTCGCGATCGCCAGCTGCGTGTGCACCGTGTGGGGCACGTGGTGGGCGCGGTCCGCCCACCCGAAAGCCGAACACAGCTCGGTGCGGCCGGCGCGGTCGACGCGGACCACGCCGGAGAACCCGGTGCGCTCCGCCGTCTCGTCCACCGCGTCCGCGAGCGACCGCACAGGCCGAACCTCACCGCCCAGGCGCGCGCCGGCGACGGGATTTCGGCGGCTCGCCGGACGCTCGGTGCCACGAGTCGGCGCCATTACAGCGACAGGTACTCGGCCCAGAGGTGAACCATGGCGAGCGACCGGTACGGCGCCCAGCGGCGTCCGAGCTCGCGCACCGCCGCCGGTGAGCCGTCGCACCCGAGCCGCTCGACCGCCCGACGCACCGCGAGGTCCGTGGCCAGCAGGACGTCGCGGTCACCACGGGCCCGGAGGTCGAAGTAGTCGGCGGTCCAGGGCCCGACGCCGGGCAGCGCCAGCAGCTGCTCGCGCGACGGCAGGGCAGACGGTAAGGCAGACGGTAGGGCCGTGGCCGCGACGAGCTCGGCCGCGGCGACGACGGCTCGGGCCCGGCTGCGCGGCATCCGCAGGGCCTGGGTGTCGGGTGGCAGCGTGGCCACTGCCTGCGGCGCGGGGAAGAGATGCGTGACACACGGCGTCGCCGCCACCAGCTCGGCGGGCAGCCGGTCGTCGACGGCCTTCACCAGCGCCGCGGTCACCGTGCGGGCACCAGCCACCGAGACCTGCTGCCCGACGACGGTGCGGACGAGGGTCTCCCACGGATCCGTCGTCCCCGGCACGTGCAGTCCCCGTCGCCGCTCGACCATCGGCCGCAGCCGGGGGTCCGCCGCCAGGGCGGACTCGGCGTCCTCGACGTCCGTATCGAGGGCGAGGGCGAGTCGCAGTCGTTGCAGCGCAACGCCTTCGTCGGCCGAATCGGTTAGGTGCAGCCGCACCTCAACACCCGGCGTGCCCCCGTCGACGGCGGCCTGCACCGACGCCACGCCCGCACCACCGGGCAGGCGCAGGGACGTCGTCCAGCGGGTGCCGTCCCACGCCTCCACGCCCGGCACGGCGTGCGCCGCGAGGAAGGCGAGCACGCGTCCGGTGTCGTGCCGACCGACCGCAGCGAGCCGATGGGTGCTCGATTCCACCACCCGGGCACCGTAGCGGCGCGCCGCGTGGGCGGGCTCAGACCGTGGCGGGGAAGGAGACGCCGACGCCGCCGCGGGTCTGCGCGCCGTACCGCTCGATCTCGGCGGCCAGGTCGAGCGGGGCGGTCGTCATCGTGAGGTCGGGGGTGATGCGGTCGGCCGGCACGAGCCAGCTGACCTCGAACTCCAGGCCGTCGGGGTCCTTGGCGTAGAGCGCCTTCGTGGTGCCGTGGTCGGACGCCCCACCCAGGGCGCCCAACTCAGCCAGCCGGCCGGCGATGCGCTGGAGCTCCGCGAGCGTGTCGACCTCCCAGGCGAGGTGGTACAGCCCGACGCTCGAGCGGCCGGCCCCCGAGGGCGCAGCCGCCGAGCCCACCTCGAACAGGCCGAGGTCGTGGTCGTTCTGGCTCGCCGCCGCCTGCAGGAACGCGGCTCCGGACAGCTCGGCCTTGACCCGGAAGTCCAGGGCGTCGCGATAGAAGGCGACGCTGCGCTGGACGTCGCGCACGAAGAGCACGGCGTGGTTGAGGCGGGTGACGGGCATAGCGGCCTCCAGAGGCTTAGTTGATGCTTCAACTACTGTAGCGCACGTTCACCGCCGAGGGAACCGGTCACGACAGGTGAGATCGCCCGAGGCGTGCTCAGGTGGAGGGGTGAAGCCGCGCACTCTCGTCACCACGTCCGCCGCCGTCGCCGCCACAGCCGTCGCCGGCAGCATCGCCAGCCAGGACGTCGGCGGTCGCTGGTACCGCCGCCTCGACAAGCCCGCGTTCCAGCCGCCGGGCGCTGTCTTCCCCGTGGTGTGGACGGCGCTCTACACCGACATCGCGGTGACGACGGCCCTGGCCTCCGACCGGCTGCGCGAGCGCGGCGACAGCGAGCGCGCCCGCGCACTGCACCGCGCCCTGGGCGCCAACCTGGTGCTCAACGCCTCGTGGTCGTGGGTGTTCTTCCGGTTCCACCGCCTCGGCCCCGCGGTCGCCGTCGCCGGCGCGCTCGCCGCCAGCAGCGCCGACCTCACCCGGCGCGTCGGGGAGGCCGACCGCCGTGCGGGGGCCGCGCTGTCGCCGTACGCCGTCTGGACGGCGTTCGCCGCCGTGCTGTCTGCCGCCATCTGGCGGCGCAACCGCTGAGGGTCCGGCGCGGCGGCCCCGGCGGGCACTTACCGAGGGCTCGGTGCACTTCTCGAGGGGTCCAACCCTCGGCAAGCGGCGTGTCACCCACAGAACGTGATCAACGTCGGAAGGTCGGGCGCGGGGGTCAGCGGATGGTGCCCCGCAGGTGCTCGCCCTCGCGCGACGACACGACCACGTCGTAGCCGCCGTCGACCGACCGCGTGCGCAGCTCGACGCTGCTCGGCAGCAGCACCGGGCGCCGGAACTCGACGTCCGCGACGTAGGCGTCTGGCAGGCGCGGC
Organism: Angustibacter sp. Root456; assembly: GCF_001426435.1. NCBI lineage: Bacteria > Bacillati > Actinomycetota > Actinomycetes > Kineosporiales > Kineosporiaceae > Angustibacter > Angustibacter sp. Root456. The sequence goes on from NZ_LMER01000020.1 coordinate 254,932, forward strand.
TGCAGGGCCGACACGCAGCGCGCCATGGTCCACATGCCGTGGGCGATGGCCCGCGGAAAGCCGAAACCCTTGGCGGCCAACGCCGTCAGGTGGATCGGGTTGACGTCGCCGCTCACCCGCGCGTAGCGCCGGCCGAGGTCGGCGGGCAGCCGCCAGCGCGACGTCGGTGGTGCCGCCCGGTCGAGCGCGACGTCCACGTGTCGGTCTTGCGCTGCAGGCAGTCCGGACGACGACCCGCGGGCCAGGTAGGTGCTGCGCCCGCGCCAGACCACCTCGCCGTCGACGCGGGCCTCGCCGACGAGGTCGACCTGTCGACCCTTGGGGTGGGCGCTCAGCGCCTCGCTGCGCACCGACAGGTCGAGGTGCTCCTCGGCCCGGACCGGACGCACCTGCTCGACGCGGTTCGCGACGTGCACCAGGCCCGGCAGCGGCAGCGGGAAGTCCGGCTCGGCCATGAGCGTGAGCTGCAGGCCGAACGTCAGGACGTGCACGAAGGTCGCCGGTAGCACGTCGCTGACCGCGAAGCCGCACACCCGGTCGTAGCGCGCGAGGTGGTCGAGGTCGGTCCGCACCCCCCGCTGCACGACCTCGGTGTCGGGCAGCGCACCCGAGCGACCCGCCGCCGTGGCGGTGGCACGAGTCATGAGCAGGGCGACGTGCGGCTGGCCGTCGAGGGTGATGGTGCGCACGCTCACGCTCCCAGCTGGCTCTGGCCGCAGACCCGCACCACCTGGCCGGTCACCCCGGCGCTGCCCGGCTGGGCGAACCACGCGACGGCCTCGGCGACGTCGACCGGCAGGCCGCCCTGGCTCAGGCTGTTGATCCGGCGCCCGACCTCGCGCGTCGCCAGCGGGATGCGGGCGGTGAGCACCGTCTCGATGAACCCCGGCGCCACCGCGTTGTAGGTGATGCCGCGATCGGCCACCTCGCGCGCCCGGGCCTGCACCATGCCGATGACACCAGCCTTGCTGGCGGCGTAGTTGGCCTGCCCGCGGTTGCCGGCGATGCCGCTCGTCGACGACAGCGACACGACGCGGCCGTCCTGTGCCAGGGCGCGGTCGCCCAGCAGCACGTCGTCGATGCGCAGCTGCGCCTCGAGGTTGACCGCGAGCACGCTGCCCCAGCGGTCCGCGTCGGTGTTGACCAGCAGCTTGTCGCGCGTGATCCCGGCGTTGTGCACGACGACGTCGAGGCCGCCGTGGCGCTCCTGCGCGTGGTCGGCGATACGGCGTCCGGCATCGGCAGCGGTGACATCGAGCTGCAGGGCCGTGCCACCGACGCGGTTGGCCACCGACATGAGCGCCTCGCCCGCCGCCGGCACGTCGACGGCCACCACCGTGGCGCCGTCACGAGCCAGCACCTCGGCGATGGCTTCTCCGATGCCGCGCGCCGCGCCGGTGACGACGGCGACCTTGCCCTGCAACGGCTTCTGCCAGTCGGTGGGCGGCAGCTCAGCGGCGGTCACCCGCACGACCTGGCCGTCGACGTACGCCGAACGCGACGACAGCAGGAAGCGCAGCGTCGACTCGGCGGCGTCGTCGGCTCCCTCGTCGACCAGCACGAGGTTGGCGGTGGACCCGGCGCGCAGCTCCTTGCCGACCGAGCGCACGATCCCCTCGAGAGCCCGCTGGGCGGCTGCGGCCGCGGCGGTCGACGCCGACTCGGGCGGCCGGCCCAGCACCACCAGCCGGGCGCAGGGCAGGAGCCGTCTCAGCGCGGGTGCGAGCACCTCGCGCAGGGACTCCAGCTGACCGGGATCCGTTGCGGCGCAGGCGTCGAACACCACAGCGCCGAGGCGCTCGTCGCTCGCCGAGTGCGACGTCGCCGAGTCGCTCAGCACGCGGTCGATCACCGGCGCCGGGGTGCCCACGCCCGCCACGAGCGCCGGGCCCACCAGCAGCGGCTGCCCGGGCTCGTACCGGCGCAGCTCGACAGGGCGGGGCAGGCCGAGCCGCTGGGCCAGCGCCTTGCCGAACGAGCCGTTGACGAAGCCTGCGTACCGGTCGCTCATCACGCCGCCTCGAGGATCGCGACGACACCCTGCCCGCCGGCGGCGCAGATCGAGATGAGCCCGCGGCCCGAGCCCTTCTCGTGCAGCTGCTTAGCGAGTGCGGCCACGATGCGGCCACCCGTGGCGGCGAAGGGGTGCCCGGCCGCGAGCGAGGAGCCGTTGACGTTCACGCGGTCTCGGTCGATGGAGCCGAGCGGGGCGTCCAGACCGAGCCGGTCGCGGCAGAACGTCTCGCTCTCCCAGGCCGCCAGCGTCGTGAGCACCGTCGAGGCGAAGGCCTCGTGGATCTCGTAGTAGTCGAAGTCCTGCAACCCCAGGCCCTGCCGCTTGAGCAGACGAGCGACGGCGTACGCGGGCGCCATGAGCAGACCCTCACCGCCGTGCACGTAGTCGACCGCGGCGGTCTCAGCGTCCACCAGGTGCGCCAGCACGGGAAGGTGGTGGTCGGACGCCCACTCGTCACTGCCCAGCAGCACCGCGCTGGCGCCGTCCGAGAGCGGGGTGGAGTTGCCCGCCGTCATGGTGGCGCCCGGACCCTCACCGAACACCGGCTTGAGCTTCGCGAGCTTCTCGACGCTGGAGTCGGGACGCAGGTTCTGGTCGCGGCTGAGGCCGAGGTAGGCGGTGACCAGGTCGTCCATGAACCCGCGCTCGTAGGCTGCCGCGAGATTGCGGTGGCTGGCGGCGGCGAGCTCGTCCTGCGCCTCGCGCGAGATCTCCCACTCGGCCGCGGTGATGGCCATGTGGTCGCCCATCGACAGGCCGGTGCGGGGCTCGCTGTTCTGCGGGATCTCGGGCACCACGTGGCCAGGGCGCAGGCGGGCCACCGCCCTCAGCCGCTGCTGCAGGGTCTTGGCCCGGTTGAGGGCGAGGAGCGCCTCGCGCAGCCCCTCGTTGACGGCGATGGGGGCGTCGCTGGCGCTGTCGACCCCGCCCGCGATCCCGCTGTCGATCTGGCCCAGGGCGATCTTGTTGGCCACCAGCACCGTCGTCTCCAGGCCGGTGCCGCAGGCCTGCTGGACGTCGTAGGCGGGCGTCCACGGCGACAGGCGCGACCCGAGCACGGCCTCGCGCGTGAGGTTGAAGTCGCGGCTGTGCTTGAGGACGGCGCCCGCGGCCACCTCCCCGACGCGCTCACCCGCCAGGCCGAAGCGGGCCACGAGCCCGTCGAGCGTCGCCGTCAGCATGTCCTGGTTGCTCGCCCGGGCGTACGGGCCGTGAGCGCGGGCGAACGGGAGGCGGTTGCCGCCGATGATCGCGGCGCGGCGGGGCGTGGCCATAAGGGCACCTTTCGGGCAGTGGCGAACAGTCAGAACAGAACGCGATACTGACGGTAGCAGGAACTTTGAGTACCTGGTACTTTCACCGACGTGTCCTCCTCCGAGACCACCGCCTCGACCCGTCCCGACGGGCGCGCGACGCGCTGGGCCGAGCACCGGCTCACCCGGCGCGCCGAGCTCGTCGAGGCCACGCTGCGCGCGGTGCGTCGCCACGGCGCGGGCGTCGGCATGGACGGCATCGCCGCTGAGGCCGGCACCAGCAAGTCGGTGCTGTACCGGCACTTCGGCGACAAGGCCGCCCTCTACCTCGCCGTCGTCGAGTCGGTCGACCGGCTCATCGCCCGCGACCTCGACCACGCCCTCTCGAGCGTCGCCGCCGCCGACCAGCCCGAGGCGCTCATCGCGCACCCCGAGCAGGTGATCGAGGCGGCGGTCGACTCCTACCTGGCGCTGGTCGAGAAGGACCCCGAGGTCTACCGCTTCGTCGTCACCCACCCGCTGCTCGACCGGCCGATGGGTGACGACCCACTGACCGGCCTCACCAGCCGCATCGGTGACCAGCTGGCCGCCCTGATCACGGCAGCGCTCGCTGCCAGCGGCCGCGAAGCCGCCGCCGCGGGTGCGCTCGCCCACGGCGTGGTCGGCCTCGTGCGGGCGGCCGCCGACCACTGGCTCACCACCGCAGACCCGTTGCCGCGCAAGGAGCTCACTCGCCAGCTCAGCGCACTGATCGCCGGCGGCCTCACCGTCGTCCTCTCCCCCCAGGAGCAGCCATGACCACGACGCCCACCGCCCCCGCTGCGACGTCCGACACGGTCGCCGCCCTGCGCTCGCTGCTCGGCGGCCGCTGGGCGCACGTGCGCCAGCAGGCCCGGGCCGAGTTCGACGCCGAGGCCCTGCTGCCCGACCCCGCGCTCACGCTCGAGCAGCAGCGTGAGCGCGTCGCGGAGCAGATGCGCATGCTGGCCGCCAGCGACCACGCGCGCAGCGGCTTCCCGGTGGAGGCGGGCGGCACCAACGACATCGGGGCGTCGGTGACGGCGTTCGAGATGCTCGGTCACACCGACCTGTCGCTGCTGGTGAAGGCCGGCGTCCACTGGGGCCTGTTCGGTGGGGCGGTGTCGAACCTCGGCTCGGACGAGCAGCGGCGCGAGCTGCTGCCGCGGATCATCTCGCTCGACCTGCCGGGCTGCTTCGCCATGACCGAGACCGGCCACGGCAGCGACGTGCAGTCGCTCGGGACGACGGCCACGTACGACCCCGCCAGCGACGAGCTCGTCATCAACACGCCAGACCGCCTGTCGCGCAAGGACTACATCGGCGGCGCCGCCCGTGACGCACGCATGGCTGTGGTGTTCGCGCAGCTCGTCACCGGGCCGGCCGACGCCCCCCAGCACCACGGCGTGCACGGCGTGCTCGTGCCGATCCGTGACGACGACGGCCGCACCCTGCCCGGCGTCACCATCGAGGACTGCGGGCCCAAGATGGGACTCAACGGCGTCGACAACGGCCGGCTGGCCTTCGCCCACGTGCGCGTGCCCCGCACCAACCTGCTGAACCGGTACGGCGACATCAGCCCGGACGGCACCTACAGCAGCCCGATCGACAACCCCAACCGCCGCTTCTTCACCATGCTGGGCACGTTGGTGCGCGGGCGGATCAGCGTCGCCGGTGGCGCAGGAGCCGCGACGCGCACGGCGCTGGCCATCGCGATCCGGTACGCCGAGCAGCGGCGCCAGTTCTCGGCGCCCGGGTCGTCGGACGAGGTGCTCCTGCTCGACTACCGCACGCACCAGCGTCGGCTGCTGCCCGCCCTGGCGACGTCGTACGCGCTGGCCTTCGCGCAGAACGACCTCGTGTCGCTGATGCACGACGTGCAGACCGGCGCGCACGCCGACCGCGACGTCGGCGACGAGCTGCGCCAGCGCCAGCTCGAGGCGCTGGCGGCCGGCGTCAAGGTCCTCGCCACCTGGCACGCGACGCACACCATCCAGGAGTGCCGTGAGGCGTGCGGTGGTGCCGGGTACCTCGCCGAGAACCGCCTGCCCGCGCTCAAGGCCGACACCGACGTCTTCACGACCTTCGAGGGCGACAACACCGTGCTGCTGCAGCTGGTGGCGAAGGGGCTGCTCACCAGCTACCGCGACGCGTTCGGCGACCTGGACTCGTGGGGCACGGTGAAGTTCGTCGCGCGCCAGGTGGCCTCGGCCGTGGTGGAGCGGACGGCGGCCCGCACCCTCGCCCAGCGGCTCGCCGACGTCGGCTCGAGCCGGCGCGACGACGGCGACGACCTGCTCGACCCGGCCGGGCAGCTGCGGCTGCTCACCGACCGCGAGACGCACGTGCTCGAGGGCCTGGCCCGCCGGCTGCGGGCCGCCGCCAAGCCAGGGGCCGACGCCTTCGCCGTCTTCAACGACGCGCAGGACCACGTGCTGCTGGCTGCACGCGCGCACGTCGAGCGCGTCGTCCTCGAGTCGTTCCTGGCGGCCATCGAGCGGTGCACCGACCCGGGCGCGCGCGACCTGCTGCGCGAGCTGTGCACCCTGCACGTGCTGTCGGGGGTCGAGCGTGACCGCGCCTGGTACGTCGAGCACGGCCGGCTCACGCCCGCCCGCAGCCGCAGCGTGACCCGCCTGGTCAACGAGGCGTGCGAGCGCCTGCGGCCGCACGCGCGCGCGCTCGTCGACGGCTTCGGCATCCCCGACTCCTGGCTCGGCGCGGCCTTCCTCACCTGACCCAGCCCCCTGCCGGCAAATTCCCCGGAATTCGTACGCCTGGAGGCGTTCACGTGTACGAGTTCCGGGGAATTTGCCGGTCCAAAGGGGACGGGGGGACGGCTGGCTGCGTCTTGAAGAGTGGGACGGAACGTCCACGTGTTGACACGCGCTGGCCCGTGAGAGCACGATTCCGACCATGGCCCAGGTCCAGCCCACCGAGCTCGTCGTGCGACGTCACGTCGACCTCATGCGGCTGTGCAGCGCAGCGTGTCGTTATCCCGCTGCCTGACGACCCCCGCCACCAGCCGCCGGACGTCCTCCCGCGGCCCACCCCGAAGGTTCGGCCATGACTCTCATCGCCTCCCGTCCCACCACCGACGACGGCCGCCGGCTGCTCACCACGCACGAGCTGGCCCTCGTCGTCCGCCGCGTCGCGAGCGAACCGCGCCGTTGGCGCCCGCACGTCAGCCGCGCCGCCGACGCCCACGAGGTGCAGCTCTCCGGCCCCGTCGGCGTCGAGGTGTGGCTGCGCAACTGGTTGCCCGCGCAGCAGCAGTCCCTGCACGACGACGGTGCGCTCGCCGCCTTCGCGGTCGTCGAGGGCACGCTCACCGAGGTGCGCGACGACGACGTGCTGGGTTCGTGGGCCACCGTGCTGCAGGCACCGGCGGTGCGCGTCGCCGAGCGCGGCCTGGCGTACGGCCTGCGCAACGACCACGGCCGGCCCGCCGTCACCATCCACGCCTACGCGCCGGGGCTCAGCAGCCGGCTCAGCGCCGACGCCGCACGCGAGGGCCTGTCGACCACCGCCTGACCTCGGGGTGACATGCTCGGGCGCAGCAGCCCACGCACCCCGGGAGGTCCGATGTCCACCGACAGCTCGCTGGATGAGAGCGCACCGGCGTTCCCTGACGGCGCCTTCGGCCTGGTCGGCGAGGCGATCGGCCTGACCGTCGACGAGCTCACGGGCGACGTCATGCGCGTGCGCTGGCACGTCGTGCCCGCCGTGCACCAGCCGCACGGCATCCTGCACGGCGGCATCCACGCCTGGATCCACGAGACCGTCGCCAGCGTCGCGGCGTCGACGTGGTTCGGCGACCAGGGCCAGGTGGTGGGGGTGTCGAACCAGACGGACTTCTTCCGGGCCGTGCGGGACGGCGAGCTGACGTCGGTGGGCACGCCGCTGCACCGGGGTCGCTCGCAGCAGGTGTGGGTGGTCGAGACGCGCGACGCGGCCGACCGGCTCATCGCGCGCGGCCAGGTGAGGCTGCAGAACCTGGCCGGCCGTGGCTGAGCGCGCCGACGCGTACGTCGTCGACGCCGTCCGGACGCCGTTCGGCCGCTTCGGCGGCGCGCTGGCCGACGTCCGGCCCGACGACCTCGCCGCCCACGTGGTGCGCAGCCTCGGCGAGCGCAGCCCCCAGCTCGACCCGGCGGACGTCGACGACGTCCTGCTCGGTGACGCCAACGGCGCGGGTGAGGACAACCGCGACGTCGCCCGCATGGCCGTGCTGCTGGCCGGCTGGCCGACGTCCGTGCCCGGCGCCACCGTGAACCGCCTGTGCGGCAGCGGTCTGGAGGCCGCGATCCAGGGACGACGCGCCGTCGAGTGCGGGGACGCCGACCTCGTCGTCGCGGGCGGCGTCGAGTCCATGACCCGTGCCCCGTGGGTGCTGCCGAAGCCCTCGACGCCGTTCCCGCGCGGCCACGAGACGCTGCACTCGACGACGCTCGGCTGGCGCATGGTCAACCCCGAGATGCCCTCGGCCTGGACCATCTCGCTCGGCGAGAGCACCGAGCACCTCGCCGACCTGCACGGCATCAGCCGCGAGGCGCAGGACGAGTTCGCGGCCCGCAGCCACCGCCTGGCCGACGCCGCGTGGTCGGCCGGGGCGTACGACGCCGAGGTCGCCCCCGTGCCGGGCACCGACCTCGAGCGCGACGAGTCAATCCGAGCCGGCAGCACGGTGGAGAGGCTCGCCACGCTCAAGCCGGTGTTCCGCCCCGCCGGCACCGTCACCGCCGGCAACTCCTCACCGCTGAACGACGGCGCCAGCGCGGTGCTCATCGGCTCGGCCGCTGGCGCGCGAAGGGCCGGGCGCGAGCCGCTCGCCCGCATCGCGTCGTCCGCGGTGTCGGGGGTCGACCCGGACGTGTTCGGCATCGGGCCGGTCGAGGCGGCGAACGACGCGCTGCGCCGGGCCGGCATCGGCTGGGGCGACCTGGCGCAGGTCGAGCTCAACGAGGCTTTCGCGGCGCAGTCGCTGGCCTGCCTCGCCGCGTGGCCCGAGCTCGACCCCGAGATCGTCAACCCGCACGGCGGCGCGATCGCGCTGGGCCACCCGCTCGGCGCGTCTGGTGGGCGCGTGCTCGGCCACCTGGCGCACAGCCTGCGGGCACGGGGTGGCGGCTGGGGTCTGGCCGCCCTGTGCATCGGCGTCGGACAGGGCATCGCCGTCGTCCTCGAGGCCTGAGCCCTTCCGCCGTCCAGGCCGCTGTGCGCCGCCCAGGCCGGCGGATAGGGGTTCGGGTGGCGCAAGGGGGATGTGGGGGCGGCCCACAGAGGGACGTCTCCCCCGCGCGGCTAGGGTGGCGGCGGCGATTACTCAACGACGAGGAGTCTGACGTGGACAAGGTGGTGGCGGACGCCGCCGCGGCGGTCGCCGACGTGCGGGACGGCGCGACACTCGCGGTCGGCGGCTTCGGACTGTGCGGCATCCCCTCGGTGCTCATCGACGCCGTGCTGGCGCAGGGCGCGAGCGGCCTGTCGGTCGTGTCGAACAACTGCGGCGTGGACGGCGTCGGGCTGGGCGTGCTGCTGAACGCCGGCCGGATCAAGCGCATCACCGCCTCCTACGTGGGCGAGAACAAGGAGTTCGCGCGCCAGTACCTCGCCGGCGAGCTCGAGGTCGAGCTGACGCCGCAGGGCACGCTCGCCGAGAAGCTGCGAGCCGGTGGCGCCGGCATCGCCGCGTTCTACACCCCCACCGGGGTCGGCACCCAGATCGCCGAGGGCGGCCTGCCGTGGCGCTACAACGGTGACGGCAGCATCGCCGAGGCGTCGCCGGCCAAGGAGGTGCGCGAGTTCACGATGGGCGGGCGCACCCGCGAGTTCGTGCTGGAGGAGTCGATCACCACCGACTTCGCCCTCGTGCGCGCCGCGGTGGGCGACCGCCACGGCAACCTCGTGTTCCACGAGTCGGCGCGCAACTTCAACCCGATCGCGGCGATGGCCGGACGCGTCACGATCGCCGAGGTCGAGCGCCTCGTCGAGCCGGGCGAGATCGACCCCGACCACATCCACCTCCCCGGGGTGTTCGTGCAGCGCGTCGTCGCCCTCACCCCCGAGCAGGCCGCCGACAAGAAGATCGAGAAGCGCACCGTCCGCGCGGGCGCCGAGAAGCAGGAGGCCTGACATGCCGCTGACCCGCGACCAGATGGCCGCCCGGGCCGCGCGCGAGCTCGCCGACGGCTCCTACGTCAACCTCGGCATCGGCCTGCCGACGCTCATCCCGAACCATCTTCCGGACGGCGTGCACGTCGTCCTGCAGTCGGAGAACGGCATCCTCGGCGTGGGCCCCTACCCCACTGAGGACGCGGTCGACCCCGACCTGATCAACGCCGGCAAGGAGACCGTGACGGTGCAGGCCGGGTCGTCGTACTTCGACTCCGCCATCAGCTTCGGCATGATCCGCGGCGGCAAGATCGACGCGGCGGTGCTCGGCGCGATGCAGGTGTCGACCAGCGGCGACATCGCCAACTGGATGATCCCCGGCAAGATGGTCAAGGGCATGGGCGGGGCGATGGACCTCGTGCACGGCGCGAAGAAGGTCATCGTGCTGATGGAGCACGTCGCCAAGGACGGCAGCCCCAAGCTGCTCACCGAGTGCGAGCTGCCGCTCACCGGCAAGGGCGTCGTCGACCGGGTCATCACCGACCTCGGCGTGCTGGACGTCGCCGGCGACCACTTCCGGCTCGTCGAGCTCGCCGACGGCGTGAGCCTCGAGCAGCTGCAGCAGGCCACCGGCGCGCCTGTCGTCGCCGGCTGAGCCTGACACACTGTCCCGCATGACCACACGCATCGCCGTCGTCGGCACGGGCTACGTCGGGCTGTCCCTCGCCGTGCTGCTGGCCCAGCGGCACCCGGTGGTGGCTCTCGACATCGACGCCGAGCGCATCGCGAGCCTGCAGGCCGGCCGGTGTCCGATCAGCGACCCCGACATCGAGAGCTTCCTGTCCGAGCGCGAGCTCTCGCTGACCTGGACCACCGACCCGGCCGAGGCGTACGACGGCGCCGAGCTCGTGTTCATCGCCACGCCCACGAACTACGACCCGGTAACCAACTACTTCGACACGTCCTCGGTGGAGGGCGTCGTCGCCGACGTCGCCGGGCACAACCCCGACGCCGTGATGGTCATCAAGTCGACGATCCCCGTGGGCTTCACGGCCGACCTGGTGGAGCGCACCGGCGCGAACGTCGTGTTCAGCCCGGAGTTCCTGCGGGAGGGCAAGGCGCTGCACGACAACCTGCATCCGTCCCGCGTGGTCGTCGGTGACCAGGGCCAGCGCGGCCAGCGGGTCGCCGAGCTGCTGCGTGAGGCGGCACTCGACGCGGACGTGCCGGTGCTGCTCACCGCGAGCACCGAGGCCGAGGCGATCAAGCTCTTCGCCAACACCTACCTCGCGATGCGGGTCGCCTTCTTCAACGAGCTCGACACCTTCACGGCGACGCGTGGCCTCGATCCGCGCCAGGTCATCGAGGGCGTGAGCCTCGACCCGCGCATCGGTCACCACTACAACAACCCCTCGTTCGGGTACGGCGGCTACTGCCTGCCGAAGGACACCAAGCAGCTGCTGGCCAACTACCGCGACGTGCCGCAGAGCCTCATCGAGGCGGTCGTCAACGCCAACCGCACCCGCAAGGACTGGGTGGCCGACGACATCCTCAGGCGCGACCCCGAGGTGGTCGGGATCCACCGCCTCATCATGAAGTCGGGCTCCGACAACTTCCGCAGCAGCAGCGTGCAGGGGATCATGAAGCGGATCAAGGCCAAGGGCGTGGACGTGATCGTCTACGAGCCCGAGCTGCACGAGGAGCACTTCTTCGGCTCGCCGGTGCTGCACGACCTCGACGAGTTCGTCGCGCGCAGCGACGTGGTCGTCGCGAACCGCCTCGTGCCCGAGCTGAAGTCGGTGGCGGACAAGGTCTACACGCGCGACCTCTTCCACGGCGACCAGTAGCAACCGCGCCCCGGTGGGCTCGCTGCGCCGCGGCGTGACAAGGTGGTCGACATGCGCGCCACGGTGATCCACGGAACCCGCGACATCCGCCTCGAGGACATTCCCGACCCGAAGGTCGAGCTGCCCAGCGACGCGGTCGTCAAGGTCGTGGCCGCCTGCGTCTGCGGCTCGGACCTCTGGCCCTACCGGGGCGTGCGCGAGGTCAAGAAGCCGCAGCGCATCGGCCACGAGTTCGTGGGTGTGGTCGAGGAGGTCGGCGCCGACGTCCGCACGGTGAAGCCCGGCGACTTCGTGATCGCGCCGTTCGCCCTCAGCGACAACACCTGCATCCACTGCCAGCACGGCATCCAGACGTCGTGCGTCAACGGCGAGTGGTGGGGCAGCACGGACGCCTCCGGCCACGTCATCGACGGCGGCCAGGGCGAGTTCGTGCGCGTGCCGATGGCCGACGGGACCCTCGTGGCGACGCCCGAGAGGCCTGACGACGCGCTGGTGCCCGCGTTGCTCACGCTGTCGGACGTCATGGGCACCGGTCACCACGCCGCCCGTGCGGCCGGTGTGGGAGCCGGCCAGACCGTCGTGGTGGTCGGCGACGGCGCCGTAGGCCTGTGCGCGGTGCTGGCCGCCAAGCGGCTGGGGGCGGAGCGGGTCGTGGCGATGTCGCGGCACGCCGACCGGCAGGCGGTGGCGCGACAGTTCGGTGCCGACGAGATCGTGGCCGCGCGCGGTGACGACGGCGTCGCGGCGATCATGCAGCTCACGAAGGACGTCGGGGCCGACGCCGTGCTGGAGTGCGTCGGCACCAAGGAGTCGATGCAGCAGGCGATCGACTCCACCCGGCCGGGCGGTCGCGTGGGCTACGTCGGTGTACCCGCCGGTGGCCCCGAGCTGCCGATCGGCCAGCTGTTCTCGTCCAACATCTCCGTGGGCGGCGGGGTGGCGCCGGTGCGCGCGTACCTGCCGGAGCTGCTCGCCGACGTCCTCGAGGGACGGCTCGACCCGAGCCCGGTGTTCGACGCCACGTTCGCGCTCGCCGACGTCGCGGACGCCTACCGGGCCATGGACGAGCGCACGGCGATCAAGACGCTGCTGCGCCCCTGACTCACCGCAGGCCGAACGCCTTCAGGACGTCCGGGGACGACGCCGCGTACCGCAGCGGCCGCAGGCCAACCAGGCGCGAGGGCGCCGCAGCGAGCGAGGCGTGGGTGAACCGCGTGCTGACCGACCTGCCGTGCAGCTGCGCGGCGGCGACGACGAACGCCACGTGGTTGCTGGCGTGGCGGTCGTCCTCGTCGAAGGTCACGACGACGGCGAGCCGGCCCGACGTGAAGTCCGGACCGGCCTCGATGCGCTTCAGCCAGGCGCCGAGCCAGGCGTCCGCCGTGGCGAGGGAGCAGTCGTGGCCGTCGTGGCACACGTCCGGGATGAGCTGGGCGTAGCGCGGCAGGCGGCCGGCCACGATGTCGTCGTGCAGGGCGCCGCGGCTGGTGGTGCCGGCGGGGATGTCGTAGCGGCGGCACCAGGTGCGCTCCGTCGCCCAGGTGAAGTAGGCCCAGGCGTTGTGGCGCACGGCGTACCGACCCGAGTTGGTCTGCGCGCACGCGCTCGGCATGCTCTCGACGTAGGCACGCACGCTGTGGTGCGCCGCGTAGAGCTGGCCGAACACCGAGCGACCGCGGAGGTGATGACTCGACGGGTTCTTGTCGTCTCGGACGCCGAACGTCGAGCCCCCCGCCAGCTCGAGGTAGTTCGGCAGCGAGGGGTGGGCGACGGCGTACCACTGCGTCGCCTGCCCGTACCGTCGCGCCTGGGCGGCCAGCGCCGGCATCTGGGTCAGGGCCTGTGAGCGGCTGTGGTTCTCGAGCACGATCACGAGCAGCTTGCTCACGTGCGGGGCGACGGCCGCGGCCACCTGCGGTGACGACGTGACCGACGGGGCACTCGGCTGCACGCTGACGGCGCCCGACCGGCTCGTGCCGGTCGCGGTCGGCTGCGCGGAGCCCCCGCACGCCGCGGCGAGCAGCACGACCGCGAGCAGTGGCGCAACGATCACTGCGCGTCGATGACTCATCGACCCATCGTGCGCCTCCTCGCGCCGGACCGCCACCAGCCGCCCGCCGCCTACCGCCTACCCTGATGGGTATGAGCGAGATCGTGGTGTTCAGCGGCAGTGCCCACCGCGAGCTCGCCGAGGAGATCTGCTCCGATCTCGGCGTCGAGCTCTCGCCGACGCACATCCAGCGCTTCAGCAACGACTGCATCCAGGCTCAGCTGCGGGCCAACTGCCGCCAGCGCGACGTCTACATCGTGCAGCCCCTGGTGCCGCCGGTGCAGGACCACCTCGTCGAGCTGCTGCTCATGCTGGACGCCGCACGGGGCGCCTCCGCGGCCCAGATCACGGCCGTGATCCCGCACTACGCCTACGCCCGCTCGGACAAGAAGGACGCGCCGCGCATCTCGATCGGCGGCCGGCTCGTGGCCGACCTCATCTCGACCGCGGGCGCCAATCGCGTGCTCACCATGGCCCTGCACGCGCCCCAGGTGCACGGCTTCTTCTCGGTGCCGGTCGACCATCTCTCGGCGATCGCCGAGCTGGCGCTGCACTTCAAGGGCAAGGACCTGTCGAACACCGTCGTCGTGTCACCCGACCTCGGCAACGCCAAGCCCGCCACCCAGTTCGCGCGCATCCTCGGCGTCCCGGTGGCGGCCGGCAGCAAACGCCGGCTCGCCGACGACACCGTGGTGATCGACGCCATCGTCGGTGACGTCGCCGGCAAGGACGTCGTGGTGCTCGACGACGAGATCGCCACCGGCGGATCGGTGGTCGAGCTGCTCGACGTCCTGCACCGCGCGGGCGTGCGCAGGGTGGCCCTGGCGTGCACGCACGGGCTCTTCACCGGCCCGGCCATCGAGCGCCTGTCGAGCCGCTCCGACATCGACGAGGTCATCACCACCAACACCCTGCCGCAGGGCGACCACTACGCCCTGCCGAACCTCGAGGTGCGCTCGATCGCGCCGCTGTTCGCCGACGCCATCGGGCGGATCCACCGCGGCGAGTCCGTGAGCAGCCTGCTGTCCGACACCGTCACTCACGGGTAGGCGCCCGCCTCGAGTGGCGCGATCGCCCACGGCACGGTTGAGTGACGACCGCTCGGGAAGAGGCGTACCGCAGGAGGCGACATGCGCATCGGCAGCATCATCGTGCTGGTCTGGCTGGTGATCGGGGCCATCGCGGCCGGGCAGCGCGGCTACTTCTCCAGCAGCCCCGACAACTGCGCCAAGGCGGGCACCATCGCGGTCACGATCGTCGCTGGCCCGCTCAACTACGTGGGCGTGAACCCGAAGATCAAGGACTGCAACGTCCCCCAGCCGTCGAAGTAGGTGATCAGCGCGCCCGGGCGGTGACGGCCCACGCCGTGGCCCGCACCTCGAAGGGGCCGCCGCCCAGGCGCTCGGCACAGCGCTCACGCAGCCGCTGCACGGCAGCGTCCTCCAGCCCGCGCACGTAGGCGCCTGCAGGGCCGACGCCGAGCGTGAACGGCTCCCACCACTCACCGAACGACGCGAACGGCACGGCGACCGTGAGCGCGTGCTCGGCCGCGTCGTCCAGGCCGGCCCGCCTCGCGAGGTCGGCAAGGTCGCCCCGCCGCGTGCCGAGCAGCTCGGACTCGTCGGGCGCGGCGACGTCGAGGTCGCGGACGGCGTCCCAGAACGCCGCGAGCGGGCCGCCACCACCCGCGTGGTCCCACACCGACGCCGCGACGAGCGCACCCGGTGCCGCCACACGGGCCATCTCGCGCAGGCCGGCCACTGGGTCGCGCATGAAGTGCACCACCAGCTGGGCCGCGACGACGTCGAACGTCGCGTCGGCGAAGGGCAGCGCGTCGGCCGAAGCCTGCCGCGCGTCGACGCCCGCACAGCGCTGGCGCACCGCGGCGACGAACGGCGGCGCCGGGTCGACCGCGGCCACCTGCTCGGCGCCAAGCCGGGCGACGAGCTCGCGGGTGAGTGCTCCGGGGCCGCACCCGACGTCGAGCGCGCGGGTGCCGTCGTCCAGGGCCAGCAGTCCGACGAACTGACGGGCGAGCGGCGTGGAGAACCGACCCATGAACTGGTCGTAGGCGTCGGCGGTGACCGCGAAGCTCACGCCCGTACGTTACGCCTGGCCGGGCGTCGCAGATAGGGTCGCGGCATGTCCGAGCACCCTTCCCCCGACCTGCGGGTGTGCGTCGTCGGCGCCGGTGCCGTCGGAGGCATGATCGGCGCGCGACTGGCCGCGTCGGGCACCGCGACGTCGGCCCTGGCCCGCGGCGAGACGCTGGAGGCGTTGCGGCACAACGGGTGGCGCCTCATCGAGCACGACGGAGAGATCTCCGGGCCGGTACGGGCCAGCGACGACGCAGCCGAGCTGGGCCCGCACGACGTCGTGGTCGTGGCCGTCAAGGCGCAGTCGCTGCCCGAGCTGGCACCGAGGCTCACGCCATTGCTCGGGCCCGACACCGTCGTGGTGCCCGCCATGAACGGCGTCCCGTGGTGGTTCTGCGACGGTCTCGGTGGGCCGGTCGACGGCCGGCGCCTGCGCGCGGTCGACCCGGACGGAGTGATCGCCGAAGCCCTGCCGCCGGCGCGAGTCATCGGCTGCGTGGTGCACCTGAGCGCCAGCACGGCGTCACCGGGCGTCGTGCTGCACGGCACGAAGCACTCGCTCATCCTGGGCGAACCGCACGGGGGCACCTCCGAGCGGCTGGAGTCGGTGGCCACCCTGCTGCGCCACGGGGGTTTCGACGTCACCCTCTCGCGGCGCATCCAGGACGACGTGTGGTTCAAGCTGTGGGGCAACCTCACGATGAACCCGATCTCGGTGCTCACCGGCACGACGATGGACCGCATCATCGCCGACCCGCTGGTCGAGCAGCTCATCAGCGCGATCATGTCCGAGGCGCGCGAGATCGGACGGCGGATCGGAACCCCTGTGGCGCAGGACATCGCCGAGCGCCTCGAGATCACCCGGTCGATGGGATCGATGCGTACCTCGATGCTGCAGGATGCAGATGCCGGGCGGTCGATCGAGCTCGACGCTCTCGTGGGGGCGGTCAGCGAGCTGGGGCAGGCGGTGGACGTCGCCACGCCGTTCACCGACGCGCTGCTGGGGCTCACGCGCGTCGCCGCTCAGGCCCGCGGCCTGTATCCCGCGTGACCTGGCGACGGGACCTCACCCTCGCGGGCTGGTGGGCGGCGTCCCGCGTGAGCCTCGCGGCCTTCGTGGTGCTCGCGGCGTACCTGCTGCGCTTCGACACCGCGCTGCGCGGGCACGACGCCGGCCGCTGGCTGCTCGAGCGCCTGACCTGGTGGGACACCTGGCACTACGTGCGCATCGCCGAGCGCGGCTACCTGCCTCCAGGACTGCCGTGCTGCGACCAGGCCTTCTTCCCCGGCTACCCGCTGCTGATGCGGCTGCTGTCACCGCTCACCGGCGGCAGCGTGGCCGTCGCGGGTCTGCTGATCAGCCTCGTCGCCGGCAGCGTGGCCGCGGTGCTGCTGTGGCGGGTGGCTGAGCTGCGCACGCCGGGCACGGGCCGGGACGCCGTGGTGTTCCTGGCAGTGGCGCCGTTCGGCGTCTTCCTGTCGGCCGTCTACACCGAGTCGCTGTTCCTGGCGCTGGCTCTCGGCGCGTGGCTCGCGGCGTCACGCCGTCGCTGGTGGTGGGCCGGAGCCCTGGCGGCCGGCACCGCCGCGATCCGGGTCAACGGCCTGTTCGTCGCCGCCGCCCTCGCGGTGATGTACGTCGAGCAGCTGCGCCGCGACGAACGCCGGCGCCCGCGCGTCGACGTCCTGGCACTGGCGGCACCGGGGCTGGTGGTGCTCGCCTTCTTCGGCTACCTGGCCTGGCGCACCGGGTCGGTGCGAGCCTGGCAGGACGCCCAGACCACCGGCTGGGTGCGGCACGCGGCCTGGCCGTGGGAGGGGCTGTCGGCTGGTTGGGCGGCGATCCGGTCCGCCCACGCGCCCGACCTGGTGGTGAGCCGCTGGGCCGACCTGCTCGCCGTCCTGGGTGGCATCGCGCTCGTCGCGCTGCTGGCGCGGTGGCGGCGCTGGCCGGAGGCGACCTACGTCGCGCTGAGCGTCGCCGTCCTGGTGTGCTCGACCATGCTGACGTCCGCGCCGCGGTACGCGCTGACCTGGTTCCCGGGTTACGTCGCCGCAGCAGAGCTGGTGCGCCGCAGGGGTTTCGGCTGGCTACGGATCGCCATACCGGTCGCGTGCCTCCCGCAGCTCGCAGCCCTGTCGCTGGCCTTCGCCGCGCACCTGTGGGTGGCCTGAGCGGTAGGTCAGGAATCGAGAAGCACGAGCAGACGCGCCGGCCCTAGCCTCTCGTCAACGAGGTCGCCGCACCGAGCGGGGCCGCACGAGGGGAGTCAGCAGATGAGCGCGAAGGGCACCACGTCGTCCGACGGTTTCACCGCTGAGGAGCGCGCCGCGATGAAGCAGCGAGCCGCCGAGCTGCGCGCCGAGGGCAAGAAGGGCGCGAAGCAGGCCGACGGGCTGGAGCAGGCGCTCGAGTCGCTGGCGAAGATGTCGCCCGACGACCGTGCGCTCGGCGAGCGGGTGCACGTCACCGTGATGGAGACCGCGCCGGAGCTATCGCCGAAGACCTGGTACGGCATGCCCGCGTACGCGAACGCCGATGGCAAGGTCGTGGTGTTCTTCCAGGACTCCGGCAAGTTCAAGTACCGCTACTCGACGCTCGGCTTCCAGGACGTCGCGAACCTCGACGACGGCGACCTCTGGCCGGTGTCGTACGCGCTGCAGGCGTGGACCCCGGAGGTCGAGAAGCGGGTGATCGAGCTGGTGCGCGCCGCCGTTTCCTGAACCGTACCCAGCGACCTGGTTGACGAGCCTTGGTGTTCCTCCCATAAAGGACTGCAAAGTTGGTCAGGCGGTCGGTCCAGACGCGCCTGGCTAGGGTGACCGGCGTGACCCGCCGCCGCCACGACCTGGAGTCGCTGCTCGCTGTGGCCGTGCGCGTCTACACCGAGCGCGGGTTCGACGGCACGAGCATGGGTGACCTGGCGTCTGCCGCGGGGCTGTCGAAGTCCTCGCTGTACCACCACGTGGAGTCCAAGGAGCAGCTCCTGCGGCTGGCGCTCGACCGCGCCGTCGAGCCGCTGTTCGCGGTGCTCGACGAGCCGGGGGCGCGGCAGGGACGCGCGCTGGCCCGGCTCGAGCACGTCGTACGCCGCGAGGTCGAGGTGCTCGTCGACCGCCTGCCGTACGTGACCCTGCTGCTGCGGGTCCGCGGCAACTCGAGCACCGAGCGCTGGGCGCTCGACCGGCGGCGCGAGTTCGACCACCTCGTCGCGGCGTTGGTCACCGAGGCCGCCGGCGAGGGCGACGTGCGCGCCGACGTCGACCCGGGCCTCGTCGCCCGCCTGCTGTTCGGCACGGTCAACTCCCTCGCCGAGTGGTACGACCCGAACGCCCCCTCGGCCCTGGGCTCGCGCGAGCTCGCGGACGTCCTGGTCCGGCTGGCCTTCGACGGGCTGCGGGCCGAAGTCAGCTAGGCGGTATCAAGATCCTCGCTGACGGCTCTTCCTCGGTGACGCGGTGATCACCGCCCAGACGAGGAGACCCCGATGGACGACCTGTTCCGCTTCCTGCTGCTTCGGCCCGCCGACCTTCCTGCCGACGGCGACGTCAAGGTGCTCGAGCCGAGCCACCTCGACACCGGCCGCGGGCGCGAGCTGGCTCGCCGCGAGGCCATCAAGCTGCTCGGCTCGCAGGCGCTGCTGCGGCGCACCGACGGCCTGCGCTACGGCGACCTCGCCCTCGCCGTCCGCGCGGCCCTGGACGCCGGCCCCCTGCCTGCTCCGAAGCTGCAGGACCTGGTGAAGACGCACACCGGCAAGCGGGCCACGGACCTCACGGGCGACGACCGGTTCACCGCGGAGGAGCGCGCTCTCGCCGACACGCTGGTGGCGGCCAAGCTGGTGTCGGGGACGCCGGACGTCGACGCCCGCGGCCTCGCCGCCGCGGCTCAGGGGTACGACGCGCTGCGGCGGCTGGCCGAGGGCGCCGACCCGGTGCAGCTGCGACCGCTGCAGATGCCGTCGTTCGAGGCCAAGGACGACCACGAACGCCGCTACGCGGACCGCCGGCTCGCGCACGCCGAGGGTGCGGACGCCGGTGCGCAGGCGCAGGCCGCCTCGCGCACCGAGGAGCCAGCCGGCCACGACGAGCACGAGCAGCTGCGCCGGATCGAGGACACGATCGCCGCCGTGAGCTCGGTGCGGGCCCAGGACTTCGACACCGAACAGTCGTCGCGCCCGGCGCAGGAGACGGTCGCCGGCCTCGCCGCCCGCGTCGGCCGGCTGGAGAGCGAGGTCGGCGACCGCGGCGACGGCGGTGACGCGCCGCTCGTAAACGACGTCCCCGCACAGGCCACGTGGCACTTGCGGTCGAGCGCGGTCGAGGGCCTGCCCGGCCACGTGCGCGAGACGTTGCGGCTGCTGCGGATCGACCCCACCACCACGGCGCTGCCCCAGGTCGTGCAGGCGCTGCACACGGCGCGCGTGCAGGCCGAGGCGTCCACTGCGCGCAGCGTCGAGACCACCGTCGCCCAGCTCGTGAAGATCGGCAGCTCGTTCGTCAGCGCCGCCAAGGGGTCGGACTACGTCGGCACGCCCGGGACGACCATGCCGACGGGTCACGGCAGCATCAAGCCGGTTGGCGTCGGTGACCTGCTCATCGTCAAGCAGCACGTGCTGCGCTACGAGGGCGGTGAGGTCGCGCACGTCGAGAACGTGCTGAAGTCCGAGGTGCTCGACCGCGAGACCCGGCGGCTCGACCGCACGGAGACCACGGTGCTCACCGAGACCGAGCGCACGAAGGAGGAGGAGCGTGACAACCAGTCGACCGACCGCTTCTCCCTCAAGCGCGAGACCAGCGAGACGCTGAAGAACGAGACCGAGTTCAAGGCCGGCGTCCAGGTGGATGCCAAGTACGGCACGTTCGTGGAGGTCAAGGCCAGCGCCGACTTCGCGACCAAGAGCTCCAGCGAGGAGTCGACGAAGCAGGCGTCGGAGTTCAGCAAGGACGTCGTGGCCCGCTCGGTGAGCAAGGTCGTCGAGCGGGTGCTCGAGCGCCGTTCGACGACGACCATCTCCGAGTTCGAGGAGAAGTACCACCACGGCTTCGACAACACCGGGGCACCGGCAACATCAGCGGGGTCTACCAGTGGGTCGACAAGGTGCTGCAGGCGCAGGTCTACAACTACGGCAAGCGGATGCTCTTCGACGTCACGATCCCCGAGCCGGGCACCGCGTTCGTCGTGGCGCAGACGGCGGACAAGCAGAGCGACCCGATCGTCAAGCCGACGCCGTTCACCCTCACGGCCGACCAGATCACCGAAGGCAACTACACCCTCTACGCCCGGCAGTACGACGTCACTGGCCTGGAGGCGCCCCCGCCGCCGGTCAAGACGGTCGCCAAGGCGATCGACGCGCTGCTGCCGGACGGCGACCACGAGACCACCAAGTCCATCGAGGTCGTGCTCGACGACGGCTACCAGGCGTCGTACGCCCTGTTCCAGCGCACGTACCGCACCTACGACGGCGCCTCCTGGCGCGTGCTGGTCGGCAACAACTGGATCGACGCGCTCGGGAGCACCGGCTACGTGACGATGGACGCCGAGGTGGGCTCGGTGGCCGTCGCCGTCCTCGCCGCCAAGACGCGCGAGTTCGCCGCCACCATCGAGATCTTCTGCACCCGCACCGCCCGCGCCTACAAGGCCTGGCAGCTGAAGACGCACGCGGCGATCACCGCCGGCTACCTGGCCAAGCAGCAGGCCTACGAGTCCAAGCTCGCCGAGGCCGCCGCTGCGGCCGGCGTGGTGATCACGGGACGCAACCCCGCCTGGAACCAGCGGATCGCGACCACCGAGCTGCGCAAGCAGTGCATCACGATGCTGACCGCGCAGCAGTTCGAGGCCTTCGGTGCGCTCGAGCTGTCGCCGCAGGGCTACCCGCAACCGAACCTCGCGCGCGCCGAGGCGCAGATGCCGTACGTGCGGTTCTTCGAGCAGGCCTTCGAGTGGGAGCACCTCGTGTACTTCTACTACCCGTACTTCTGGGGCTGGAAGCCGGCGTGGACCCACCGGATGCTGCTGGACGACGTCGACCCGCAGTTCGCGGACTTCCTGCGCGCCGGCGCCGCGCGGGTCGTGTTCCCCGTCAGGCCAGGCTTCGAGGCCGCGGTGGCGCACTACCTCGAGACCGGCGAGATCTGGAACGGCGGCCCGGCGCCCGACGTCAGCGACCCGCTGTACGTCCCGATCATCAAGGAGATCCAAGAGGCCCAGGGTGCGCCTGGCAACGAGGTCCCCCAGGGCGACCCGTGGCTGGTGCGCCTGCCCACCACGCTGACCAAGCTGCGGCCCGACGACGCGCTGCCGAAGTGGAAGAAGGTCGGCGAGGACTGGCAGCCGGACAACTGACGCCCCGACCGACAGCGAAGCGAGGTCGCCGTGAAGCAGTACCTGCTGGTCGCCGGCGTCGACTACGAGTTCTCCGGCGTCGACTTCCGCCAGCTCGCCGACAACCGACGGCGCCTGCTCGACAAGCGCAACACCGCGCGCGTCGACCTGCGCTTCACCACGATGGACGTGCGGTCAGGGGAGGTCGAGGTGCGCGAGGTGACCTTCGGCACCGGCAAGCGCGTCGAGACCGTCACCAGCAGCAAGCCCTTCACGCCGGTGACCAAGGGCAGCTACCAGGACGTCGGCGGCCACCGCCGCTTCAAGCCCGGCCAGCCCGACGTCATGTCGATCACGGACGTGTACCAACGGGTCCAGGACATCGGTACGAAGGACGCCGGCACGCTGGCCGAGCTGAGCATCTTCAGCCACGGCTGGATGGGTGGGCCCATCCTGGTCAACAGCGACGACGACCGGCTGATGACGATCACGCTGAACCCACCGGTCGGCCAGCCCATCCACGTGCAGATGCCCGTGGCGCCGACCTCGCGCGACCCCGACGACAAGGACGGTCGCGGCGACCTCGACTTCAGCCCTCCGACGATGGACGCGGGCGAGCTGAAGGCGTTTCGGGCCGCCTTCGCCAAGGACGCCGTCGCCTGGCTGTGGGGCTGTGCGTTCCCGCGCGCCATCCACCACACGATGTGGGCCATGGAGCAGGCCAAGGGGTACGCCGGCGTCGGGCTCGGGGACGACGTCGAGCTGCACCTCACGCAGGTCGTGGAGGAGGACGTCGTGTTCCTCGACAGGTTCCTGGCCGGCGTCCTGAAGCCGTTCCCGAAGCCGCGCTCGGCGATCCGGGTGAAGTTCAAGCACCTCAAGTACGCGCTGTGCCGCGCCAACCTCGCCTGCTACGCGCGAGCGCTGGCCGACGGCGCCCAGGTCACCGTGCACGCCGCCGCGCTCGGCACCTACGCCGAGTACGACACCGGCGGCGACCGGCTCATGCACGTGCACGGCGGCTTCACGGCCCACTTCACGTTCTACAAGAACTACCTCGGCTTCTCCTTCGACCCCGAGGGCCGCAAGTACGCCGTCTACCGGCCGGGGCTCGCGTGCCCCAAGCCCACTCCCTGACGTCGCCGCGCGGAGCACTTGCCGAGGGTTCCGGCCGCTTGTCGAGGGGTGCACCCCTCGGCAAGCGGAGTGTCGCCCACTGAACGTGATCAACGGGCGAGCGCGCGAGGTGGGCGGGGGAGGCAGACCCTGGCATACTGGACCCGACCGATCGGTCGGGTAGCCGGTCGCCCGAAGGGAGCCCCCATGACGTCGCAGCCCAGCGCCGAGCAGTGGACGCCGGAGCAGCAGGAGCGCTTCGACGCGCTCATCGCCGACGACCAGCGCATCGAGCCGCGCGACGCGATGCCCGAGGGCTACCGCAAGACCCTCGTGCGTCAGATCGCCCAGCACGCGCACTCCGAGATCATCGGCATGCAGCCCGAGGGCAACTGGATCGCCCAGGCGCCGAGCCTGCGGCGCAAGGCGATCCTCATGGCCAAGGTGCAGGACGAAGCCGGCCACGGGCTCTACCTGTACTCGGCCGCCGAGACCCTCGGCGTCGACCGCGCCGAGCTGCTCGAGATGCTGCACACCGGCCGCCAGAAGTACTCCTCGATCTTCAACTACCCCACCCTGTCGTGGGCCGACATGGGCGCCATCGGCTGGCTCGTCGACGGCGCCGCCATCGTCAACCAGGTGCCGATCTGCCGCTGCTCCTACGGCCCCTACGCCCGCGCGATGGTGCGGATCTGCAAGGAGGAGTCGTTCCACCAGCGGCAGGGCTTCGAGATCCTGCACACGCTCAGCCACGGCACGCCTGAGCAGCACGAGATGGCGCAAGAGTCGGTGAACCGCTGGTGGTGGCCGAGCCTGATGATGTTCGGGCCGCCGGACGACGAGTCGCCCAACTCCGCGCAGTCGATGGCCTGGGGCATCAAGCGGCACAGCAACGACGAGCTGCGCCAGCGTTTCGTCGACATGACCGTGCCGCAGGCGCAGGTGCTCGGCCTCACCCTGCCCGACCCCGAGCTGCGCTGGGTCGCTGACGACGGCGACGAGGCGTCGGGGCACTGGCGGTTCGGCGAGATCGACTGGTCCGAGTTCTACGAGGTCATCAAGGGCAACGGCCCGTGCAACGCCGAGCGCATCGAGCGCCGCGTCAGCGCCCACGACGAGGGGGCGTGGGTGCGGGAGGCCGCGCTCGCGTACGCCGACAAGCAGGCCGCGCGGGCCCGGGGAGCGGTGGCGTGAGCGAGCAGCTGCCGACCGACCCGAACCTGACCGCCGAGGGCGGCCACGGCGCGGTGCCGACGTCCGGTGTGCCGGCCGAGACGGCCACGCCCACCCGGCGCGACTGGCCGCTCTGGGAGGTGTTCGTGCGGGCCCGCCGCGGCCTCTCGCACGGGCACGTCGGCTCACTGCACGCACCGGACGCCGAGATGGCCCTGCGCAACGCCCGCGACCTCTACACCCGGCGCAGCGAGGGCGTGAGCATCTGGGTCGTGCCCAGCGCCGCGATCACTGCCTCGAGCCCCGACGAGAAGGACGCGTTCTTCGACCCGGCAGCCGACAAGGTCTACCGGCACCCGACCTTCTACGACATCCCCGACGAGGTGCAGCACCTGTGACCGCCTCCGCCCCGGTGGCCGCCTACGCCCTCGCGCTCGGCGACGACGCGCTCGTGCTCTCGCAGCGCTGCGGGCAGTGGATCACCCGCTCGCCGCAGCTCGAGGAGGACGTCGCGATCGCCAACATCGGGCTCGACCTGCTCGGTCAGGCCCGCACGCTGCTGGCCTACGCCGGCACCGCCGACGGCCGCAGCGAGGACGACCTGGCCTACCTGCGCGACGCCGACGCGTTCACGAACGTGCAGCTCGTCGAGCTGCCCAACACCGACTTCGCGGTCTCCATGGCCCGGCTGCTGGTGTTCGCCGCCTACCAGCGCGCGCTCTACTCGCGCTTGGCTTCCAGCACCGACGAGACGCTCTCGGGCGTGGCGGCCAAGGCGGTCAAAGAGGTCACCTACCACCTCGACCACGCGAGCGAGTGGGTGCTGCGCCTCGGTGACGGCACTGACGAGTCGCACCACCGCATGCAGGTGGGCCTCGAGACGGTGTGGCCGCACGTCGACGAGCTGTTCGACGGCGACTTCGTCGACCCACAGCTCGTCGCGGACGGCGTCGCCGTCGATCCCTCGAGCCTGCGCGACGAGGTGCTGCAGGTCGTGCGCGGCGTGGTCACTGAGGCGACGCTGACGCTGCCGGACGTCGCGCCCGAGGCGGGCGGCGGGCGCCGCGGCGAGCACACGCCGGACCTGGCCGAGATGCTCGACGAGATGCAGGGCCTGCACCGGGCCCATCCGGGGGCGACGTGGTGACCGTGGCCGCCGACGTCGAGCTGGCCCGCCACGCGGCGGCGCAGGTGCTCGACCCCGAGGTGCCGGTGCTCACCATCGCCGACCTCGGCGTCCTGCGCGACGTCGTCGTGCTGGACGACGGCGCGGTCGAGGTGGTCATCACACCCACCTACTCCGGCTGCCCGGCCATGGAGACCATCGCCTCCGACGTCCTCGACGCGGTGCGTGCGGCCGGGTTCGACGACGTCCGCGTGCGCACGGTGCTCAGCCCCGCCTGGACCACCGACTGGATGAGCGACGACGGACGCCGCAAGCTGGCCGAGTACGGCATCGCGCCGCCCACGACGCGCACCACTGGCCCCGTACCGCTGACGCTCGGGAGCCGACCCGCGGCGCCGACGTGCCCGCGCTGCGGTTCAGCCGACGTCCGCGAGCTGTCGCACTTCGGCTCCACCGCCTGCAAGTCGTTGTGGCAGTGCAGCTCCTGCCGCGAGCCCTTCGACCACTTCAAGGCCATCTGATGACCACCGAGATCGAGCCGGGTATCGGCACCACCAGCACCGCGCCGCAGGTCAGCGCCCGCAGCCACGGCGCCTTCAACCCGTTGCGGCTCAGCGAGATCGACCACCTCACGAACTCCGCCGTGCGCCTCACCTTCGACGTCCCGCACAACCTGGCCGACGCCTACCGCTACGCCCCCGGCCAGCACCTCACCTTGCGCACCACCGTCGACGGCGAGGAGGTGCGCCGCAGCTACTCCATCTGCTCGGCTCCGTCGTCCGGCAAGCTGCAGGTGGCCGTGAAGTCGTTGGAGGGCGGCGTCTTCTCGACGCACGCCCACAGCGGGCTGGCCGTCGGTGACGTGCTCGACGTCATGACGCCGGCCGGGCGCTTCGGCGTCCCCCTCGATCCCACGAACGCCAAGCGGTACGTCGCCATCGTCGCCGGCAGTGGCATCACGCCGGTCATGTCGATCCTGCCCGCGGTGCTCGAGACGGAGCCACGCAGCGAGCTCACGGTGGTCTACGGCAACCGCGACAGCGGCTCGGTGATGTTCGCCGAGGAGCTCGCCGACCTCAAGGACCGCTACCCCGCGCGCCTGCAGTTCGTGCACGTGCTCTCACGCGAGCCGCAGGACGCCGAGCTGCTCACCGGGCGCATCGACGACGCCAAGCTCGACCGGCTGCTGGAATCGGTCGTGCCGGTCGACACGGTCGACGACTGGCTGCTCTGCGGCCCCTTCGAGCTGGTGCAGCAGGTGCGGACACGCCTCGTCGAGCGCGGCGTCGCGAACTCGGCGATCCACCTCGAGCTGTTCCACGTCGACGGCGAGCCGCCCCGACTCGCCCGCCCCCGCACCGAGTCCGGCGACACCGGCTGCCAGGTGACCGTGCGCCTCGACGGCCGCACCACGACCTTCGCGATGCCCGACGAGGGCTCGGTGCTCGACGCGACGCTCGCGGTGCGCGCCGACGCCCCGTACGCCTGCAAGGGCGGGGTGTGCGGCACCTGCCGAGTGAAGGTCGTGGAGGGCGAGGTCGACATGACCCGCAACTTCGCGCTCGAGCCCGAGGAGATCGCCGAGGGCTTCGCGCTCGCCTGCCAGTCGGTGCCGACGTCCGACCGGCTCGTCGTCGACTTCGACGCCTGACCTCCGGCGAATTCCCCGGAATTTGCACGCCTGGCGGACTTCAGACGTACATCTTCCGGGGAATTTGCCGGCCCTGCGGCGCGGGGGTGGGGCAGGGGGTGGCCAGTGCCTGAGCGACAATCAGCGGGTGACAACAAGCAGCGTGCGCACGATCGGCGCCCGCACGTTCGACTTCAGCCGCCAGGTGGCCGTCATGGCCATCGTCAACCGCACCCGCGACTCGTTCTTCGACCAGGGCGCGACGTTCGACTTCGGGCCGGCACTCGAGGCCGTCGAGCGGGCGGTCGCGGACGGCGCCGACTGGGTCGACATCGGGGGCGTGCCGTTCTCGCCCAACGCCCAGGAGGTGTCGGTGCGCGAGGAGGTCGAGCGGATCGTCCCCCTCGTGGCGGCCGCGCGCGAGCGCACCGACGTCGTCATCTCGGTCGACACCGTGCGCCCCCTCGTGGCGCACGAGGCGCTCGCGGCGGGAGCAGACGTCATCAACGACACCTCGGGCCTGCACGACCCGCAGCTCGCCGAGGTGGTGGCCGAGCAGGACGGCACGCTCATCGTGTGCCACAGCAAGGCGGCCCCGCGCGAGAAGCTGCCGTCACCGGCGTACGACGACGTCGTCGCGGAGGTGCGCGCGTTCCTGCTCGCGCGCGTCGCCGTCGCCCTCGAGCGCGGGGTGGCCGCCGAGCGGATCATCGTCGACCCCGGGCACGACCTGAACAAGAACACGCTGCACTCGCTGGAGCTCACCCGCCGGCTCGGCGAGCTCGCCGACCTCGGCTACCCCCTGCTCGCGGCGGTGTCGAACAAGGACTTCATCCAGGAGACGTTGGGCCGCCCCAAGGACGCTGTGCTCGCCGGCACCACAGCGACGCACGCGTACTGCGTGCTGCAGGGCGCACGCATCCTGCGGGTGCACGACGTCGCAGCGGCAGTCGACGCCGTACGCATGACCGAGGCGATTCTCGGCTGGCGAGCGCCGGTGCGCTTGCAGCACAACGTCTGACGGCGATCAGCCCGCCTCGCTGAGCGCGCCGTCGAGCCGGACGTCGGTGCTGCCGGAGCGGGCGAGCAGCTCGTCGAGATCGCGCAGCCGGGCCAGCGCCAGGGCGGCGTCGGCGTCGTTGCCGGCAGCGCGCGCCTGCTGCAGCTCGTGCAGTGCTGCGGCGCGCTGTGCGCTGAGCTCGTTCAGGAAAGCTCCGCTGATTCCCATGTCGCCTCCTCAGGTCTCGCGTGGGGTTCGTGGTGCGTGTGGTCGGGTGGTTCGGGTCGTCGTCCAGAGTGAGTCAGGTGCCGTGAACTGGCGACTCGCGGACCACCAGGGCGGCGCTGCCGGCGTCCAGGTCGGCGGTCAGCTCGCGCAGCACGTCCTGCGGCTCACCCGCGGCGAGTCGCGCCGGAAGAGACTGCAGCACCGCAGCCACCGACACCGGCAACGCGTCCAGCGCGTCCGCAGACAGTACGAGTAGTCGCTGCCCGACGTCCAACCGGAGGCTTTCGGTGCCGCCCGGCAACGCCGGCACCGTGCGAGCGGAGTCGGCGTCGACGAGCAGGGCCGGGGGCGTGGTGGAGGCCGCCACGTGCACGCCGCCGTCAGCGCCCAGCTCGACCCGCGTCGATCGCTCGGGCGACCCGGCGTCCGCGACGTCGAGGCG
Organism: Angustibacter sp. Root456; assembly: GCF_001426435.1. Taxonomy (NCBI): domain Bacteria; kingdom Bacillati; phylum Actinomycetota; class Actinomycetes; order Kineosporiales; family Kineosporiaceae; genus Angustibacter; species Angustibacter sp. Root456. The sequence continues at coordinate 283,367 of NZ_LMER01000020.1, forward strand.
CAGGCCGCCCCGCGGGCTCGCCAGACGCACGCCGCCCACCTGGGAGCTGCGCGTGGCGACCACCCAGCCGTGGGCGCGGACGAGGGAGGCGAGCGAACCGACGTCCGTGGGCTCGAGCAGCGGCAGGTGCAGAGCCACCTCAGGCCTCCTCGTCCTCGACGTCGAGCACGGCGGCCAGGCCCGTGCGCGTGAGCAGCCCGAGACTCTGCCCGGCCGAGCCGCGCACCACGACGTCGACGCCGCGAGCCGCGCACTTGCGCTTGGCCCGCAGCAGGGCAGCGACCACGCTGGACGAGATGCGGTCGAGCCCGCTCACGTCGACCACCAGGCGGGCGTCGCCAGCGCTCAGCACCTCGGTGAGGCGGCTGCGCAGGTCGGTGAGGCCCTGCGCCACAGCGGCGTCTTCGAGCACGGCCACGACCGTGCGCTGCCGTGGTGCTGCCGAGGGTCCGGACGCGATGGACGTCATGCTCACCAGGCTCACGGCTTCACCCCCTCTGCGGCGTCGGCGGGGCCCCTGCGGCCCGCCCGCGACGAAGTCCAGCATGGACTCCCGACATTGCGATTGCCCTGAACGGTTGTTTGCGGTTTGTTGACAACTTCCCGCTGGGCCGTCACGCACGAGGGAGTCCGGGGGCGTGCTGGCAGCATGGGGTCCATGCCCACCCGCCTGCTCGTGCTGGAGGACGACGACGGCATCCGCCACAGCCTCGCCCTCAGCCTCGAGGACGAGGGGTACGACGTCGTGCAGCACGCCGACGCCGAGAGCGCGCTCGCCACGGTCGAGCGCGAGCCCGTCGACCTCATGCTCGTGGACCTCATGCTGGGCGGCATGGACGGCTTCACGTTCATCCGCCGCGCTCGGCCGTCGAGCGACGCCCCGATCATCGTGCTCAGCGCGCGCAACGACACCCACGACATCGTCTCGGCCCTCGAGGCGGGTGCCGACGACTACGTGACCAAGCCGTACGTCGTCCGCGAGGTGCTGGCGCGGCTGAAGGCGCTGCTGCGGCGGCCGACGGTCACCACGGGGGCGGCTGACGCGCCACCCCCCGACGGCACGGTGGTGCTCGACTCCTCCGACGGGCCCTTGCTGCTGTCGCCCGAGGCCGGCACAGTGCGCCGCGGCGCCGACGCGGTGCACCTGACGGTCACCGAGTTCCGGCTGCTGTGCGAGCTCGCCGACCCCCCGGGGCGCGTGCTGAGCCGCGCCACGCTGCTCGAGCGGGTGTGGGACCGCGGGTTCTTCGGTGACGAGCGCATCGTCGACGTCCACATCCGGCGCCTGCGCACCAAGATCGAGCGCGATCCCGGCCACCCGCTGCTCGTGGTGACCGTGCGCGGCCTCGGCTACCGGCTCGACGTCCGATGACGCCGCCCCTCCCCCCGCCCGTGATCATGCACGCCAGCGCACCGTGGGGCGGATCACTGCATTCCGGGAATGCAGCGGGGGCACCCACCCGCCATAGGAGTGGAGCGGGGTGCCACCGCGCCACCCAACGGGCGCGCGCGGGAGGGGGTGGTCGGACGTGAGGTCGCACTGGGGCCTGCGGGCGAGCGTCATGGTGTCGTTCGCCGCCGGCGGGCTGCTGCTGTCGGTGGTGCTCGCGGCCGGCGCGTACTTCGTCGTGCGGCACTACCTGGTCGACCAGCGTGAGCGGACGGCGACCCGCCAGGCCTTCGCCGACGCGTCGTTCGTGCGCGATGGGCTGCTGACGTCCGGTGCGCAGGTGAGCGACGTCCTGGGCAACGCGGCCCCGCCGGCGGACACCGACATCCTCGTGCACCGCTACGGGCGGTGGTTCTCGTCCTCGCTGCGCGCCGACGCCCACAACGTGCCCGACACCGTCCGCGACAGCGTGCGCGGCGGGTCGGCGGCCGTGCTGTGGGGTCGCAGCGAGCGCGGCCCCACGATCGTCGTCGGGGTGCCACTGGGGGCCGTCGACGCCGAGGTGTACGAGATCTCGCGGCCCAGCGAGCTGAGCAGCACGCTGTCGACGCTCGGCGCCGTCCTCGCGGGCTTCGCGCTCGTGACGACCCTGGGCGGAGCGCTGCTCGGCCGAGCCGCCGCGCGTCGCGTCGTCGCCCCGCTCGACGACGTCGCGCGCGCGGCGACGCAGATCTCGGTCGGCGACCTGAGCACCCGGCTGCCGCCCACCGACGACCCCGACCTGGCGGCGATCGTGGGCTCGTTCAACGCCATGGTCGAGGCCCTCGACGAGCGGATCGCTCGTGACGCGCGCTTCGCCGCCGACATCAGCCACGAGCTGAGGTCGCCACTGACCACCCTCGTGACGAGCGTCGACCTGTTGCAGCGCAGGCGCGACGAGCTACCCCAGCGGTCCCGTCAGGCGCTCGACCTCATCGCCACCGAGCTCGAGCGGTTCCAGCGCTCGCTCGAGGACCTGCTCGAGCTCGGACGCCTCGACGCCGGCGTCGCGCTGCGCTCGCTCAGCGACGTCGACCTGCGCGAGCTGGTGCGGTACGCCCTGGAGTCCGGGCACCGCGACGTCCCGCTGCAGCTGCCGGACGGGCCACTGGTCGTCCAGGTCGACAAGCAGCAGCTGAGCCGAGCGCTGGTCAATCTCTTCGACAACGCCGACCTGCACGCGGGGGGGCTGACGGCCGTGCGAGCCGAAGCCGTCGGCGACCATGCCGTGGTCACGGTGGACGACGAGGGCCCGGGTGTGCCGGAGTCCGAGCGCGAGCGCATCTTCGAGCGGTTCGTGCGCGCCGGTTCACGCGGCTCGCGGCGCGGCACGGGGCTGGGCCTCAGCATCGTCGCGGAGACCGTGCAGTCGCTCGGCGGCAACGTCGGGTGCATCGACCGTCCGGGCGGTGGGGCGCGGTTCGTCGTCCGGCTGCCGCTGGCGCGCATCGCCACATCGGCGGACGCCGAGCGCACGCGGGTGCAGGCGTGAGGCGGGCCCGGTGGGCGGCCGCCGTGGTGGGTGTCGTCGCGAGCGCGCTGCTCGCCGGTTGCGGCCTGCCGCACGACCAGTCCGCCCGGGCCCTCGACCCCAAGCAGGTGCCGTACGGCTTGCTGCAGTCGAGCACGCCGCCGCCCACCGACGACGCGGAGCTGAAGAGCACCAAGCGGACCGGACAGCAGGCCGAGCTGTACCTGCTCGACGGCGACGACCAGCTGGTGGGTGTGCCTGCGGGGGTGGGGCGCCAGCTGACGACGTCGGCGCGCTTGGCCGCGCTGTTCTCGCTGCTCGAGCGCGGGCCCGACGACAACCAGCGCAGCCAGGGCCTCAGCAGCGCCTGGACGCCGGGAGTGCGGATCCAGCTGCGCGACTTCACCGACGGCCTGGCCCAGGTGGAGGTCGCGGCCGGCCTGAAAGATCCGTCGGCCGACCAGCTCCCGCTCGCGATCGGGCAGCTCGTGCTCACCGCGACGTCGCTGCGCGAGGTGGACGCCGTGCAGCTCGTACGCGACGGCCAGCCGGTGGAGGTGCCGCTACCGGGCGGCGCGCTGACGTCGGCCCCGCTGACCCGCCAGGACTACGCCTCGCTGCTCACGCGCTGACCCGCACCTTGGCGTCGCGCTGGGCCAGCTCGACGTAGGTCTGGCCCGGCGCCATCTTCAACGGCGCGCCGTTCGAGAGCACGAAGCGGAACGGCTGGTTGACCGCGCCCTTGCTCCACGTGCCCGTGACGTACTTGCCGCCATGGAAGTAGTAGAACGTGCCCTTGCTGTTGATGATGTCGTGGATCGGCTCGTCGTGACCCGAGCCGTGGTAGATCTTGTCGTAGTGCTGGCGCGCGCGGATCACGAGCACGTTGACCGGCGCCACGCGCTTGCCGTTCGCGAGGGTGTGCGGGCCCCACGGCATGCTGCGCAGGTAGCGCCCGGACTTGGCGTCGTAGGCGTAGCTCATGTCGTAGGAGTCGCCGCTCTTCCACGGCACGCGGATGCGCCGCGCGGGCTTCCCGGTGTCGGTGCTGGGCTTGTCGGCGCCGGTGGCGAACGGGAAGTACGGCTGCTGCGGACCAGCACGGAACTTCGAGGTCTGCTTCGCCAGCACCGCCGGGTGACAGACGACGGCCCGGTCGTAGTAGGTGTTGCCCTGGTAGGTGCGCACCCGCTTGGGGTCGATCGAGTACGAGCCGGAGCCCTTCGTGGCCATGTACGTGAGCATCGCCTCGATGTACTTGCCGAAGTGCTTGGCGTACTTGCCGACCCAGCCGGTGGCGCCGGTGTTGCCGATGATCGCGTTGATCGGGCTGAGCAGCGGGATGTCGACCGGGCGCACGGAGCGCACCGGCGCGACGTCGCGCGCCATGCTGGAGTGGAACACCGGCACCAGGCGCGTGCCGCTGTAGCCGGAGGAGTCGCGGTAGCCGTCGAGCTCGACGAAGACGATGTCGGCCTGGTCGAGACCGGCCTGCGGGTGCTCGTTCTTGTTGTCGGGCACCTTGACCGCCACGGCGGCGTGCTTGCCCGCGTTGGGGTCCTTCATGAGCTCACCGGTGAGCGGCCAGCGGGGGCGCGTGTCGGCCGCCGGGCTGGCCGTCGGCGACGCCGTCGGCGTCGGGGACGGCGTGGCCGACGGCTTCGGGGCGGCTGCCGGTGACTTCTTGGAGCAGGCGGCGAGCGCCGCCCCGGCGGCACCAAGCGCACCGGCGAGCAGGGTGCGGCGTCCGAGCGCGGTCATGCGTGGTTCTCCTCGAGATCAGCGACGTACGGTTCGAGCGGAGGGCGTGGGATTCGAACCCACGAGACGGTTGCCCGCCTAGCGGTTTTCAAGACCGCCGCACTAGGCCACTATGCGAGCCCTCCCAGCACGTAAGAGTGTGCCGCACGGGCGCGCCGATCCTGCCTTGGGCTCTCCGGTCAGCCCCGGCCCGGAGCGGGTGTCGCCGCCAGCCGCCGCCGGCTACGTGACACAGTGGGACGTCGACCAGCACGCAGAGCACACGAAGGGGCACGCGCGGTGATCCACGGGACGCCGACGGACGTCGAGCCGCGGCTGCGCGAGGCCCTGGCCGCGCAGCGGTTGGACGTCCACTACCAACCCGTGGTCGCGCTCCCGTCGGCGCAGCACATCGCCGTCGAGGCGCTGGCCCGCTGGGACGACGCCGAGCTGGGCGCCGTCCCGCCTGACGTCTTCGTGCCCGTCGCCGAGCGAACCGGCCTGATCCACCAGCTGGGCGCCCAGGTGCTGGGCCGAGCGTGCCGCGCCGGCGCTCGCTGGGCCGCGGCCGGTGCGCCGGTGCGGGTCTCGGTGAACGTGTCCCCCGTGCAGCTCGCGGCCGGGCACTTCGAGGACGAGGTCGGCGCCGCGCTCGAGGAGTCCGGCCTCGATCCGGCGCTGCTCGTGCTCGAGATCACTGAGTCGGCGGTGATCGACGACCTGGCGGCCACGGCCCGGCGGCTGCACGGGTTGCGCGCGCTCGGCGTCCGGGTCGCTCTCGACGACTTCGGGATCGGCCACTCGCCGCTGAGCATGCTGCGCGAGCTGCCACTCGACATCCTCAAGATCGACCGCTCGTTCGTCGCGCAGGTGCACGAGAACGCGCGCGACGCCGTCATCGCCCGGCTGCTCATCGACACCGCGCACACGCTGGGTCTCACGGTCTGCGGTGAGGGCGTCGAGACGCGCGAGCAGGCGCGACAGCTGCTGGGCCTGGGCTGCGACACCGCGCAGGGCTGGTACTTCGGCCGCCCGGGTCCCGACCCCAACGACGACGCCGAGCGTGCGGGTGTCCTCAGCGCGACGCTCGGTCCGCCCGCCGTACCCGCCGGCACCAGCCTCGACGTCGCCGTGGCCGCCCCGATCCAGATCGGCTCCGACGAGCTCACCACGATCCTGCGTCCTGACGGCCACGTCCTCTACGCCTCGCCGGGCGCGCTCGCCGTCCTCGGCTACACCCCGAGCGAGCTCATGGGCCGCTCGGTCACCGACTTCCTCCACCCCGACGAGCGCCGCGGCATCCTGCGCGCACCCAAGCCCGACTGGGGCCGTGCTCCCTGGACGCTGCAGCACCGCGTGCACCACCAGGACGGCTCCTGGCGCTGGATGCGCACACGCGCCCAGCTCGTGTACGACGGCGACGACTACCCCGCGCAGGTGGTGGCGACGAGCCGGGACGTCACGCGCCACGTGCAGACCCGCCGCCAGCTGGAGTCCACTGAGGCGACGCTGCGGTGGGCGTTCGACCAGTCGCCGGTGGGCATGGCGCTGTCGGACCTCGACGGGCGCATCGTGCGCACCAACGGCGCCTTCGCCGAGTTGCTCGGCCGTGGCCCCGACGATCTCGCGGGGCGGGCGGTCAACGACATCACGCACCCGGACGACGCCCCGACCGACGCGGTGAACCTCAGCCGTCTCAGGGAGCCGGGCGCGCCGACGCAGCGCGTCACCAAGCGCTACCTTCACCGTGACGGGTCGCCCGTGCCGGCTCACGTCTGGGCCTCGACCATCGACGACGAGCGCGGCAAGCCGACCTACGTGGTGGCCCACATCATCCCGGCGGAAGGCGAGTCATGACCTCCACCAGCGCGGCGCTGCGGCTCGGGATCCTCGGCACCGGCCGCATCGCCTCGGCGATGGCCGGCGACCTGACGCTGCTCGACGACGTCGAGGTCGTGGCCGTGGGATCGCGCACCGACGCCTCGGCTCAGCGCTTCGCCGAGGAGCACGACGTCCCCCGGGCGCACGGCTCGTACGAGGCGCTGGTGGCCGACCCCGACGTCGACGCCGTCTACGTCACCACCCCGCACCCAGGGCACCGGGACGCCGCGCTGCTGGCGATCGCGGCGGGCAAGCACGTGCTCGTGGAGAAGCCGTTCACGATGGACGCCGCGCAGGCGCGTGAGGTCGTGGCCGCCGCGCGAGCCGCCGGCGTGTTCGCCATGGAAGCCATGTGGGCGCGCTTCAACCCGCACCTGGTGCGGGTGCGCCAGGTGGTGGCGAGCGGCGCGCTGGGCGAGATCGTCATGGTGACCGCCGACCACGGGCAGTGGTTCGCCTTCGACCCGGCGCACCGGCTGTTCGCTGCCGAGCTGGGCGGCGGGGCGCTGCTCGACCTCGGGATCTACCCGGTGTCGTTCGCCTCGATGGTGCTGGGGACGCCGTCCGGTGTGAGCGCGCGGTCGGTGCCGACGTCCACGGGGGTCGACGCGCAGACCTCCGTGGTGCTCGACCACCCGGGCGGCGCGCAGGCCGTGATCTCGACGACGCTGCTGGCCAAGAGCCCTTGCCGCGCAACGATCGTGGGCACTGACGGCTACCTCGACATCGACCCCACGTGGTACGCGCCGACGTCCTTCACCGTGGTGCCGCGCGTGGGGCCGGCGTGGCGTTACGACGAGCCGCACCCCGGGCACGGCCTGCGGCACGAGGTGGCCGAGCTGGCGCGCTGCGTGCGCGAGGGGCTCACCGAGAGCCCGGTGATGCCGCTCGACGAGACGGTGGCGATCATGACCACGATGGACGAGGTGCGGCGGCAGATCGGCCTCACCTACCCCAGCCTCTGACCCCTGTCTCCGTCGCGCAGATACCCGCCTATTTCCGCCTCGAACCCCGCTTCTGCCGCCCCTTCCACCGGAAGAAGGCGGGTATCTGCGGGACGTCGGCCAGGAAACCGGGGGGGCTGGGTCAGATGTAGATGGCGGGGTCGGCCCAGACGTCGTAGGGGTCGGACGCCGGCCCGGCGGGCAGCCGCACGACACCGGGCACACCGACCACGACCGCACCGGTCGGCACGTCCTTCACCACCACCGAGTTGGCGCCGATCTGCGCGCCGGCCCCCACGGTGATCGGCCCGAGCACCCGCGCGCCCGCACCGATCATCACACCGTCGCCGATCGTGGGGTGCCGCTTGGTGCGGCCCAGCGAGCGGCCGCCGAGCGTGACGCCGTGGTAGAGCATGACGTCGTCACCGATCTCGGCCGTCTCGCCGATCACGACACCCATCGCGTGGTCGATGAACAGCCGCCGCCCGATCGTGGCACCGGGGTGGATCTCGACGCCGGTCAGCGAGCGGTTGAGCTGCGAGAGCAGGCGTGCGGCGAGGCGCAGGCCCGGCGTCCGCCACATCCGGTGCGCGAGCCGGTGGATCCACACCGCGTGCAGGCCGGGGTAGGCGAGCGCGAGCTCGACCTTGGAGCGGGCGGCGGGGTCACGGCGTCCCGCGGCGTCGAGGTCCTCGACGAAGCGGTCCCACACCCCGGCGAGCCCCTTCACGAGTGACGGCGAGGGGACAGAACGGTTGACGTGCAAGGAAATCAGTCGACCAAGTCGCTGTAGAGGATCGTGGACAGGTAGCGCTCGCCGAAGCTGGGGATCACCACGACGATCGTCTTGCCGGCGTTCTCGGGCCGCTTCGCGACGTCGACCGCCGCCTTGAGCGCAGCACCCGACGACAGGCCGACGAGGATGCCCTCCTCCGCCGCGGCGCGACGGGCCCACGTCACCGCGGACTCGGCGTCGACGTCGATCACCTCGTCGTAGATCGAGGTGTCGAGCACCTCGGGGACGAAGTTGGCGCCCAGGCCCTGGATCTTGTGCGGCCCGGGCTTGCCGCCGGTGAGGATCGGCGACTCGGCCGGCTCGACGGCGATCATCTGCACCGAGGGCTTCTTCTCCTTCAGCACCTGACCGACGCCGGTGATGGTGCCGCCGGTGCCGATACCCGCCACGACGACGTCGACCGCGCCGTCCGTGTCGTCCCAGATCTCGACGGCGGTCGTGCGGCGGTGCACCTCGGGGTTGGCGGCGTTGGCGAACTGGCGCGCGAGAACGGCACCGCGCTCGGCGCCGATCTCCTCGGCCTTGGCGACCGCGCCGCTCATGCCCTCGCTGCCCGGTGTGAGCACGAGCTCGGCCCCGAACGCGCGAAGCAGGGCACGCCGCTCCTTGCTCATGGTGTCGGGCATGGTGAGCACGACCTTGTAGCCGCGTGCGGCACCGACCATGGCGAGGGCGATGCCCGTGTTGCCGCTGGTGGCCTCGACGACGGTGCCGCCCGGCTTGAGCTCCCCGGACGCCTCGGCTGCCTCGATGATCGAGACGCCGATGCGGTCCTTGACGCTGTTGGCGGGGTTGTAGAACTCGAGCTTGGCGAGCACGGTGGCGCCGGCGCCCTCGGTGATGCGGTTGAGCCGCACCAGGGGCGTGTTGCCGACCAGCTTCGTGACGTCGTCGTAGATGCGGCTCACAGCGGTGCTCACCTTCGAGGTCTCGGCCCGGGTCAACGGGACGGTCGCGAGGACGGCGGTGCTCGCCGTCCGCCTCAGGGAACACCCGGTGCAGGCCTCGATCATCCCCTCGACGCGATCCGTCCACATGTCGAGACGCCCTGCCGCGTGATGATGCGCCCCAGCGCCGACGGCGACCGGGGACGCGCCAGCGCCCCGTGACCTGGAGAGGTCACGGGGCGCTGGCGTGCATGATCACGCCCGGGAGTGCGGGTCGGGTCAGGCGCCGGTGAGCCGCTGCATCGCCAGCTGGACGACGGAGATGAGCGCCTGCTTGGTCGCCGCCCGAGCGCGGGCGTCGGTGTAGAGCATCGGCACGTGCGCCGAGATCGCGAGCGCCTCGCGGACGTCCTCGAGCTGGTGGCGCGCTACGCCGTCGAAGCAGTTGACCGCGACGACGAACGGGATCTGCCGAGCCTCGAAGTAGTCGACGGCCGGGAAGCACTGGTCGAGCCGGTCGGTGTCGACGAGCACGACGGCGCCGATCGCGCCCTTGACCAGGTCGTCCCACATGAACAGGAAGCGGTCCTGGCCCGGCGTGCCGAACAGGTAGAGCCACAGGTTGCCCGGGAGCGAGATGCGCCCGAAGTCCATGGCCACGGTGGTCGAGGTCTTGCGGTCGGTCACGCCGCCGGCGTCGTCGACGCCCACGGAGTGCTCGGTCATGGCCGCCTCGGTGCGCAGCGGCTCGATGTCCGAGAGGGACCCGATGAAGGTCGTCTTGCCGACGGCGAAGCCGCCCGCGACGACGATCTTGACGACGGTGGGAGGGCCGTCGGGAGCGCCCGCGGCAGTGGGCGTACCCGGGGCTCCTGCAGGCGTGCCCTGCGGGGCGACGTCAGAGCGAGGAAATGCCATTGAGAACACTCTCCAGGACGCTGAGGCTGGTTGCCGGGGCTGAGGTGGCCGAGACCGATCCGGTCCCGTGGATCCGGAGCTGGCCGGAGTCGGCGAGGTCGCTCACGAGCACCCGCATGATGCCGACGGGGAGGTGGACGTGAGCCGAGAGCTCCGCCACAGACAGGTACTGCTCACTGGTCAGCTCGAGGATCTTGCGACGCTCGGGCGTCAGGCCGACCTGGTCGGGGCTGGCCAGACCCTGCACGAGGGTCTCGACGGGCAGCGGCTCGTTGGTGGTCGTCCGCGTGCGTCCGCCGGTGACGGCGTACGGGCGGACGGCGTAGGTCAGGTCGTCCGCCTCGTCCTCTTCCAGGTCTGCTGGGAAGTCGAGGGGGTCCACCGGGATCACCCGTTGGCCCCGGCCCGCACCGCGCCGGCGACGGGGAGGCGCGAGCGCATCTCCGACACCAGCTGCGGGGTGAGCGTCGCCTCGGTGCGGCTCACCAGCAGGGCCATCTCGTAACCGATCAGACCGACGTCGCAGGTGGCGTCGGCCATGACCGACAGCACCGAACCGTCGCTGATGCTCATGGTGAACAGGAACAGGGTGTCCATCTCGACGATGGACTGCCGCACCTCACCGCAGCGCAGCTGTCGAGCCGCCCCGCGGGTGAGGCTGGACATGCCCGACACGATCGCCGCCAGCTGGTCGCCGCTGGTGCGGTCGAGGTCGTCGGACATCGCCATGAGCAGCCCGTCGGCGGACACGACGAGCGTGTGCCGGACGCCGGGCACGCTCTTCACGAAGTTGTCGAGGAGCCAGCTGAAGTTGGCTGCCTCGGTGCTCATCGTCGTCACGGTGGTGGTCCTCCGTCGCATCTGCGGGGTAGTGCTTGGCTGGTTGATCGGACTGGGTGGTGCTGGGCTTGAGCGGATCTCGGTGAGGAGTGTCCGCTCGGGCGAGCAGGGGGCTCAGGCCTCCGGCTCGTGGTGCTCGGCCGCGGATGCGGCGGGGGACGTGCGGCCCCGCTCGACGCCGGCGCGGAAGCCGCTCAGCATCGTGCGGACGTCGGCAGCGTTGCGGGCTCCGCGGCGTGCGCCGATCGGCTCCTCAGGCTGCTGACGCGTGGCCATCTGCCCGGCGGGCGTCGCGAGCGGCGTCCGGCGGGTCAGGCTCGTGGGGGCGGCCGCCTCGACGGCCTGCGGGCTGTACGACGACAGGGCCGACAGCTCCGACAGGGCCTCCGAGGCCATCGCCGAGCGCTCGCGCAGCGAGGCTGCGGCGGCCAGGGCGGGCAGGGCGGGCGGGGCGAACGCCGGCTCCGGCGTCGGCGCCTGCTCGGCCACCGGCGGCGGCGCGAACAGCGACGACGGCGCGGCGACCGGCTCACTCGGCTGCGGGGGGGAGCCGAACAGCGAGCTCGGCGCGGCCTGCACGGGCGCGGGGGTCGCGGGGGGCGCCGGCTGGGCGGGCACCGGGAAGGTGCTCGTCACGGCCGGGACCGGCGTCGCCGGCACGGGCGGCACGGGCGGCACGAGGGGCACGGGCGGCAGGGGAGCGGGCGCGGGGGCCGTCGACGTCCGCGCCGGCAGTGGCTTGGAGCGGCGCAGGCGCGAGCGGCCACCGCGCGTGGGCAGGATGTCCATCGCGGGCACGCCCACCGGCGGCAGGGCCGGCACCACGGGCACCGCTTCGGCCGCTGGCTGCTCGTCGGCGACGACCGGCTGGACGGCGGTCTCGGCGTCGGTCTCGGCGTCGGTCTCGGCGGCGCCGTCAGCGTGCGAGGTCGCGTCCGCGGTCTCGCGGGCGAGCTCGGCGAGCGTCGAGCGGGCGGCGCCGGGGTCGGCCACCGCGGCGGTCGGCTCGAAAGTCGGCTGCGCCTCGAAGGTCGGCTCGAAAGTCGGCTCCGCCTCGAAGGTCGGCTCGAAAGTCGGCTCCGCCTCGAAAGTCGGCTCGAAAGTCGGCTCCGCCTCGAAGGTCGGCTCGAAGGTCGGCTCGGCGTCGACCAGGGTCAGGTGCGACTCCGGGGCCAGCCCCGGGATCTCCTGCAGCTCATCCTCGATGACCGCGACGGGCTCGACGGACTCGACGGACTCGACCGACTCGACCGACTCGACCGACTCGGCGACCTGCCAGTCGTCGTCCAGCGGGCTGGGGGCGGGCTGGGCGCGCGTCGGCAGCGCGGGGGTCGACTCCTCGAGCACCGGCACGAAGGCCGGCCCCTCCGAGGCGTCGTCGAGAGCCGCCGGGGTCGCGTCGCCGAAGGAAGGCGGCGGCACGGAGCCGACGGTCTCCTCGACGTCGCGACGCGAGCGGAAGTTGCTGAAGATGCCGCCACGCGGGCCCTCCGGAGCCGCGGGGGCCGGAGGGTGCGGGGCCGCGGGCGCCGCACTGTCACGGACGCGCTTGGGCAGCGACGCGCCGTCCGCGCTGTCGCCGTCGGCGGGCGCCGGCAGCACAGGCACGCGGGGCTCGACCCGCGCGGTGACCGTCTCGGTCGCCGTCTCGGTCGCGGTCTCGGTCGCGGTCTCGGTCGCCGTCTCGGTCGCCGCGGCGGGCGCCTCGTTCGCGGGGACGTCGGCGGCCTGGCCACGGCGCGGCAGTCCGGACGCCGCCTCGCTCGGGACCACGGGCACGACGGGCGGGGCGATGCCGGCCGGGGAGACGGTGGAGTCCACGGACGTCTGCGCGTCGCTGGACGCCGCCTCGCCCGACGGCGTGGCCTCGACGCTCGTCTCGACCGGCGCCGCGTCGATCTCGACGGCGGGCAGGTCGGCGACGGTGCCGGCGACGAACAGCGCCGGCGGCAGGTCGATGGTGACGACCGTGCCCTGGGTGCGGCCCGGACGCAGCGCGACCGTGGCGTCCAGGCGGCGCGCGAGGCGCCCGACGACGTAGAAGCCGAGGCGCTGCGAGCCGACCACCTCGGTGGCGGGCGGGGCGGCGATGCGCTGGTTGGCCTCGGTGATCTCGTCCCAGGTCATGCCCAGGCCGAGGTCGGTGATCGTGATGCGCACGCCGGAGCTGCTGAAGGCGGTCGAGGTGACCACGCGGGTGTCGGGGTTGGAGAACTGCGTCGCGTTCTCGAGCAGCTCGGCGATCATGTGCGCGGTGGTCAGGGCGACGTGACCCACCATGGGCGGGTCGGCCTGCAGCGCGAGGTCGACGCGGTCGTACCGCTCGATCTCGGAGACGGCGGTGCGGATCACGTCCGACAGCGGCATCGGACGGCGCAGGCGGCGTCCGGCGTCGATGCCGGCGAGGACGATCAGCGACTCGGCGTTACGACGCATCCGCGTCGCGAGGTGGTCGAGGCGGAACAGGTTGTCGAGGGTGTCGGGGTTCTCCTCGGTGCGCTCCAGCTGGTCGATGAACGACAGCTGGCGCGAGAGCAGGACGTGGTTGCGGCGGGCGACGTTGACGAACATCTCGGCGATCGAGGCGCGCAGGGCGGCCTGCTCCTCGGCGACGCGGACGGTCGTGTCGTTCACGTTCTTGAACGCGAGGGCGAGCTGGCCCACCTCGTCGCGGGAGTTGACCTCGATCTCGGGCATCTGCACGCCGGGGCCCTCGCCCGGCGTCGCCATGCGCTCCACCATCTTCGGGAGCTCCTCGGCGACCTCACCGGCGGTGACGGTCAGCCGGCGCAGGGGGCGGGTCATGGCGCGGGCGAGCACCAGGCCGAGGCCGACGAGCAGGGCCACGAGAGCCAGACCGGCGGCCAGCAGCACCACGGCCTGGCGGCGGGCGTCGGCCGACGACGCGGCAGCGAACTTCGCGGTGGTGGCGGCCAGCGGCTCGAGCTGCTGGCGGATCGCGTTGACCCGGGCGGTCGCGGACTTGATCCAGGCGCCCTGGCTCGTCGCGGGCTTGGTGCCGCTGAGGCTGGCGACGATGTCGAGGCGCTGCGAGGTGAACGCGGCGCGCTCGTCGATCGGCTGGTAGAGCGCCGCGTCGAGCGCGTCGGCCTGCGCCTTGGTGGCGTTCAGGCGGAACTGCTGCACGGCCTCGTTCTGCAGACCCTGCAGCGACGACAGCTGGACGGCGCTCTGCGGGTCGGCGCCACCGGCGGCGATCACGGCGGCGCCGATCTCAGCCTCCTGGCTGGCCAGCTCGACGAGGTTCGCGAGGTTGGAGTAGGCGGCGAGGCTGCGACCGATCTGGCGGTTGGAGAGGGAGTCACCGATGCGCTGCGGCAGCGCGACGTCGAGGGCGATCATCGCGTCGTAGCGCGCGGCGACCTGGTCGGCCTGGGCGTGACCCGACGCGATGTCGGCCCGCACCTCGGGCAGCTTGTTGTGGGCGGCCTCCGACGCCGCCACGGCGGCGACGGCCTCGTTCGACAGCGAGCTCAGGTCGAGGCTGTTGACGAAGTTGCGGGTCTCGAGGAGCGCGACGTTGGTCGCCTCCTGGGCGAGCGTGAACTCGTTGACCTTGTTGCCGTTGGCGGTGCCGTTCACCATCTGCAGCGCGAGGCTGCGCTCCTGGTGCAGGCGCAGCACGAGGTCACCGAGGCCGTTCGCGCCGCTGGCGAGCCGCTCGACCTTGGCGGCCTGGCCCGCTCGGGCGAAACCGGCGGTCGCCACGACGGCGGCACCGATCATGAGGACCACGATGGGCAGCGCCAGGACCGCAAGCAGCTTGGTCCTGATCCCTCGGTTACGCAGCATGGTGCCCTTCCCTCTGTCGCCGGTCAGAGCCTCTTCGGCGCCGCCGGAGTCGAGATTGAACGCGCAACGGTGGGCGTTCACCCGTTCGGGTCAGTCGCGGCGTGTCATCCACGGTCCGCACTGCTTCATCGGTAAGGGACGGCTCGACCTGTAGGGAGGGGCGCAGCCCGAGGCCGGGACGTCGATACTGGGCGGATGCTGCACCAGGTCGTGGTCCTCGCCGGCGGTGCCTCGCGGCGTCTCGGCCACGACAAGATCGTGGCCGCGCTGGCCGACGGCACGGTGCTCGACGCGTTGCTGGACGCGCTCGACCAGCGGTTACCCGGCACGCCCGTCGTGTGCGTGGGTCCGCCCCGGCCCACCCGGCGTCAGGTGACGTGGCTGATCGAGGACCCGCCGGGCGGTGGCCCGGTGGCGGGCCTCGCCCGGGCGCTCGACGACGTGCCGGACGGCGCGTGGCTGGCGGTCGTGGCGGGTGACCAGCCGTTCGCCGGGCCCGCGATGGGTCTGCTGGCGCGCGAGGCCGCAGTGGCGCCGCTCGACGTCGACGCCGTGCTCGCACTCGACGGCGGCCGCCCCCAACCGCTGCTGGCCGCCTACCGCGCCGGCCCGCTGCGCGCCGCGATCGGCGACGACCGCGCCGACCGCTCGGTGCGCTCGGTGGTGCGCGCCCTGCGCGTGCGTGAGGTGCAGGTACCGGAGGGGTCCGCCTTCGACGTCGACACCACGGCCGACCTCGAGCGAGCGCGGGCGCGGGCCCGGGGCGGCGTCACGCAGGAGCGGGAGCCGGCTCAGGTGAAGCCGCCCCCGCCGAGCCGAACGTCGTGACGCCGGGCACGAGGAACACCGCGTAGGTGCTGATGAGCATCACCGCAGCAGCCACGACGGCGAGCGGGCCGACGCCCACGGCCGCCGCGACGGCGGGTGTCACCGCGAGCGCGATGGGCTCCAGGCCGAAGGTGGCGAGGCTCTCGAGGCTGAACACGCGCCCCTGGACGGCGGGCGGGAACTCGGTCTGCAGGGCGCTGAACCACAGCACCGAGAACCAGCCGATCCCCACCCAGCTCACGAGGTTCACCGCACAGAAGGCGATCAGCGGCAGGTCGACGACCAGCACGAGGGGCAGCAAGCAGCAGGGCGCGAGCGCGTTCATGGCCGACAGGCCGGGGCGGCGGGGCGACGTGCGGGCGACGAGGGCCGAGCCGATCACGCTGCCCACGAAGCCCGACGTCATGAACCAGCCGTAGGCGCTGCTGCCGTAGCGGTCCAGGGCCACCACGGGGATCAGCGCGAAGGCGGGTGCGAACAGGCACAGCACCTGCAGGGTGCCCTGCAGCATCACCACCGCGGCCCAGGGGCGACGTCGCACCTCGGTGACGCCGTCACGTGCCTCGTGCAGCACCCGGCGCAGCCCGCCGCCCGGCGTCCGCTCGCTCACCGGCGGCAGACGCAGCCACAGCAGGGTGAGGAGACTGGCCACGAAGGTGCCCAGGTCGACGAGGATCGCGTGGCGCGCATCCCACACGGCGACGAGGACGCCACCGAGCGCCGTACCGGCTCCCAAGCCGAGGCGCATCGTGGCGGTGTCGAGCGCGTTGGCGCGGCGCAGGTCGTCGGCGCCGACGAGCTGTGGGAGGGCGGCGCGGTGGGCGGGCTGGTGCAGGGCGACCCCCGCACCGACCAGTGCGCTCGCGAGCAGCAGCAGGGGCAGCGGGCCGGAGCGCGCGAGCAGCAGTAGGCCGACGACGCCGGCACCGCGCGACACGTCGGCGAGGGCCATGACCGCGGTGCGTGAGTAACGGTCGACGAGCACCCCGCTGCCCAGCAGGAGCACGGCCATGGTCGCCGACTCGGCTGCCAGCACCAGGCCGTAGACCTCGCCTCCGCGCGCCGGGATGACGAGGGCTGCGACGGCAACGAGGGTGATGCCGTTGCCGACCACGCTGGTGGCCTGGCTCAGCCAGAACGCCCGGAAGCGAGGGTCTCGCAGCAGCTCACGCACGAGCGACGAGTGTGCCGCTCGGGCGGTGGCCGCCGCACCCGGTTTCCTGGTCGCCGTCCGGCAGATACCCGCCTTCTTCCGGTGGTCTCAACCCCGCGGACCCCGTGCTGACCGGAAAGGGGCGGGTATCTGCGGGCCTCCGTAGAGTCGGCGCATGCGAGCGATCACGACGGACGGCGCGGGTGGCGTCGAGGTGCTGACGGTGAGCGAGGTGGCAGACGCCGTCGCTGGGCCGGGCGAGGTGCTGGTGCGCGTGGCGGCGTCCGGCGTCAACCGGGCCGACCTCATGCAGCGGATGGGGCACTACCCGCCACCGCCCGGCGCCTCGGAGTACCTCGGGCTGGAGGTGAGCGGCACCGTCGAGGCGCTGGGCGAGGGCGTCGACGGGTGGGCCGTCGGAGACGAGGTGTGCGCGCTGCTCTCGGGCGGTGGGTACGCCGAGCTCGTCGCGGTGCCCGCCGGCCAGCTGCTGCCCGTGCCGTCCGGCGTCTCGCTCGTCGACGCGGCCGCCCTGCCCGAGGTGACCTGCACCGTGTGGAGCAACGTCTTCATGACAGCGCACCTCATGCCGGGTGAGCTGCTGCTCGTGCACGGCGGGTCGAGCGGTATCGGCACGATGGCGATCCAGCTGGCGTCGCAGGTGGGAGCGCGCGTGGCGGTGACGGCGGGGTCGGCCGAGAAGCTCGAGCGCTGCCGCGAGCTGGGCGCCGAGGTGCTGGTGAACTACCGCGACGACGACTTCGTCGAGCGCGTGCGGGCGGCCACCCACGGGCGCGGCGCCGACGTCGTGCTCGACAACATGGGGGCCAAGTACCTGGCCCGCAACGTCGAGGTGCTGGCCCCCAACGGCCGCCTGGTCGTGATCGGGCTGCAAGGCGGACGCAAGGCCGAGCTCGACCTGGGCGCCCTGCTGAGCAAGCGGGCCGCCGTCGTCGCGACGTCCCTGCGCGCGCGGCCGGTGGCGGAGAAGGCGGCGATCGTGGCGGCAGTGCGCGAGCACGTGTGGCCGCTGGTGGATGCCGGAGCGGTGCGGCCCGTCGTCCACGAGCGCCTCCCGCTCGAGCAGGCCGCCGACGCGCACCGGCTGCTCGAGGACTCCACCCACGTGGGCAAGGTGCTCCTCACCCCCTGAGCCACCTCTCCCGTCTTTTGGCGCGGTGGCACCCCGTCGCCAACCTATGGCAGCTGGGTGCCCCAGTCGCCGACGACTGAGGCGGCGGCGAACGCCACTGGGTGCCCCCGCCGCCAACCTATGGCGACGGGGTGCCACCGCGCCCAAACCACGGGGAGAGGTGGTTGACGGGTGGATGGATACCGCGTATACATGCTGCTCACGGGCCGCATACGCGGTATGCACCACCTCAGGGGGACCGATGTCGATCAGGCAGGGACTGCTCGCGCTGCTGGCGCAGCAGCCGATGTTCGGTGCGCAGCTGCGCGCCGAGTTCGAGGCTCGCACGGGCGGCACCTGGCCGCTCAACGTCGGCCAGGTCTACTCCACGCTCAGCCGGCTGGAGCGCGACGGGCTCGTCGAGGCCGCAGGGGGGCCGGACGAGGACGGACGCATCGCCTACCGGCTCACCGACCAGGGCCAGCAGGTGGTCGGCCGGTGGTGGCTCACGCCGGTCGACCGCACCGACCACCCCCGGGATGAGCTCACCATCAAGCTGGCCCTCGCCGTCACGGTGCCCGGCGTCGACGTCCCCGCGGTCGTGCAGGCTCAGCGCACCCAGACCCTGCGCTCGCTGCGCGACCTCACCCGCCTGAAGCAGCGAGCGACCGACGCCGACGACCTCGCGTGGCTGCTCGTCCTCGACAACCTCGTCTTCGCGGCCGAGGCCGAGGTGCGCTGGCTCGACCACGTCGAGGCGCGCCTGCTGCGCAGGGCCAGGGACCCGCGCCCTGCGGCGCCGGCGAGCGATGCGGTCGACGCCACCGAGCAGGTGCGGCGATGACCGCCCCGGCGCAGACCACGCGCCCTGCGCAGGACGTCGCCACCGCCGTCCTGGAGCTGCGCGACGTCAGCCGCGTCCACGGCTCGGGCGACACCGCGGTGCACGCCCTGCGCTCGGTGAGCCTCACCGTGCGCCCAGGTGAGCTCGTCGCGGTGATGGGCCCGAGCGGCTCGGGCAAGTCCACGCTGCTGACCCTCGCAGGCGGTCTCGACAGCCCGACGTCCGGCGAGGTGCTCGTCGAGCAGCAGGCCCTCTCGCAGCTCAAGCCCACGGGCCTGGCGGCGCTGCGCCGCCGGTCGCTCGGCTACGTGTTCCAGGACCTCAACCTCATCCCGGCCCTCACCGCCGTCGAGAACGTCATGCTGCCGCTCGAGCTCGACGGCGTGCGCACCGGTGCCGCGCGCCGCCAGGCGCAGGCCGCGCTCGAGGAGGTGGGCATCGCCGAGCTCGCCGACCGCTTCCCCGACGAGATGTCGGGCGGCCAGCAGCAGCGGACGGCGATCGCCCGCGCCCTGGTCGGCGACCGCCGTCTGGTGCTCGCCGACGAGCCCACCGGGGCCCTGGACTCCGAGACCGGCGAGGCCGTGCTGCGCGTGCTGCGCGCCCGGGTGGACGCCGGAGCCGCCGGACTGCTGGTGACCCACGAGGCCCGGCACGCCGCGTGGGCCGACCGAGTCGTGTTCCTGCGCGACGGGGTGGTCGTCGACACCACGGGCGACCCGGCCGAGCCCGAGCACCTGCTCGACGACGGACACCGGGCGTGAGGCCCCGCGGTTGGCGCGCCGCCCTGCGGGTGGCGCGCCGGGACGTCCTGCGCGCCAAGGGCCGCAACGCGCTGGTGGTCGCCATGGTGGGCCTGCCGGTGCTGGGCGTCACGACCTTCGCGACCGTCTACACCACCGACGACGTGTCACCCGTTGAGGCGTTGCCGCAGCAGATGGGCGCGGCGCAGGCGCAGGTGCTGCCGGTGAGCCGGCAGCCCGTCGACCAGGAGGTCGACGGAGCGAACTGGGTGCAGGTGCACACCGCGGAGGGCCAGCCCGAGGGCGAGGAGCCCAGCGACCCGTGGACGCTGCCCGAGCTGGAGCGCGCCGTCGGCCGTCCGGTGCTCTCCGTCACCACCACGGGCGCCGCCGTGCGCACCGAGCGCGGACGTCTGTCGGCCCACGTCGTCGCAGCCGACACCCGGGCACCGATCCTCGCCGGGTTCGTCGAGCTGCGCAGCGGTCGGTTGCCCGCCTCCGGCGACGAGGCCCTCGTGTCGCCCTGGCTCGCCGAGCACGGCTTCCCCGTCGGCTCGCGGGTGGTCGTGGAGGGCAGCGGCGGCGACGACGCCTCGGCGCCCCCACGCGGGTCGGCCCAGGTGGTCGGCGTCGCCGTCGTGCCGTCGAGCTTCGACAGCGCCGTGGTCGTGGCGCCGCCGAGCTCGCCCGCAGCGGCCGCCGCGGACGGCGACGTGACCACCACCTACCTGCTGACCGGTCGGGAGCCGGTGAGCTGGGCCCAGGTGCGCGCATTCAACGCCAAGGGACTGGTCGTCGTGTCCCGATCCGTGGTGCTCGACCCGCCGAAGGACTGGCAGTCGACGCTCTCCGACCCGGGGGCCTTCTCGGACGGCAGCTCGTCCGCGCAGAGCCGCGCCGTGCTCGTCCTCGTCGTGTTCTCGATCGTGCTCGAGGTGATCCTGCTCGCCGGGCCCGCGTTCGCCGTCGGGGTGCGCCGTCAGCGCCGCCAGCTCGCGCTGGTGGTGGCCGCCGGGGGGACAGCGCGCGACGTGCGCCGGATCGTGCTCTCGCAGGCGCTGGTGACGGGCGGGCTCGCCTCGGCCGCGAGCGCCGTGGCCGGCATCCCGATCGCCGCGGTCGTCGTCTGGGTGCTGCCCCGCGTGCGCCCGCAGACGACCCTCGGGCCGTTCGACGTCGCCTGGCTGCCTCTGCTCGCCGCCGCCGCGCTCGGGGCGGTGGCGGCGATCGTGGCGGCCTGGTTCCCGGCCCGGTCGGCTGCCCGGCAGGACGTCGTCGAGGTGCTCGCCGGACGTCGGGGCCAGCTGCGCTCGCACCGCGGGCTGCCCGTGCTGGGCCTGGTGCTGCTCGCCGCTGGCGCCGGCGCGGCGCTGGTGCGCGGCACCCGGCAGGGCGGCGAGTTCTGGGTCGCGGGAGGGACGCTCGTCATGGTGCTCGGCGCCATCGCGCTCCTGCCGGCGCTGATCGGCGCCGTGGGCCGGCTCGGTCGCCGCCTGCCGCTCGGCCTGCGGCTCGCCGCCCGCGACAGCGCCCGCCAGCGGGGCCGCACCGCGCCGGCGGTCGCCGCGGTCATGGCCGCCGTCGCGGGAGTCACCACCCTCGCGATCGGCGCCAGCAGCGACTTTGCCCAGAGCCGCGCGGAGTACCGGCCCCGGCTGGCACCCGGGGTCACGACGGTCCAGGCGGGCGACGTCGACGCGACCTGGTGGGCGTTCGCCGCCCAGACCGTCGCGGGCCTCGTGCCCGGACGCCAGCTGCTCCCCACGGGCGAGCTGGGCCGCACGCACCGGCTGTCGTCCTGGCAGCCGGGCGTGTACGTCCGGCCGCAGGGCTGTCCGGCTGTCCCGGAAGGATCGGACACGCCGCCGCGGTGCAGCAACTGGCAGTTCGGCGGCACGAGCGAGCAGACGCCCGTCAACTGGAACGGGACCACCTCCGTCGTCGCCGATCTCACGACGCTCGACGCCCTCGGCTACCGCCTGACCCCCGAGCAGCGGACGGTGCTCGACAACGGGGGCGTGCTCGTGCCCTCGCCCGCGCTCATCGACGACAGCGGGCACGTCCGGCTGACGACGTACGAGACCAACTACGCCGACGACACGCCGATGGTCCGCGACGTCCGCACGGTGCAGCTGCCCGCGGCGGCGCTGGCGCCTCATCGCGAAAACGGGCTCCTCACCGTGGTCGGGGCGGTCGTGACGCCCGAGACCGCGAGCGCGGCGGGCCTCGCCTGGGCGCAGAGCGGCGGGGTGCTGTCGCCGTCGAGCACGCCGCTCGACCGCGACACCCAGAGCCGCCTCGCCGAGGTACTGCGCGGCAGCGCGCAGTACGTCGACGTCTACACCGAGCGCGGGTTCGACGAGAAGTTCACGTTGCCGCTCGTCGGCCTCATCGCGATCGCGGCCCTCGCCGTCCTGGTCGGCACCCTCACGGCCACCGGCCTCGCCCTCGTCGACGGACGACCGGACGCCGCCACGCTGGCTGCCGTCGGTGCCCGGCCGCGCACCCGCCGGGTCATGGCGGCGGCGCAGGCGGTGGTGATCGGGCTGCTGGGCAGCCTCACCGGGATCGCGGTGGGACTCGTGCCCGGGCTCGCCGTGACCTGGCCGTTGACCGCCGCGCGGTTCGACGAGGCCACTGGCAGCACTCAGTGGTCGTCGCCGACCATCGACGTGCCGTGGCTGCTGCTGCTCGTGGTCGGGGTCGGCGTCCCGCTGCTTGCCGCGGCGGTGGCCGGGCTCGGCGTGCGCTCGCGGCTGCCCCTCACGCGACGGCTGGGCCAGTGAGCGCCGACGACGACCGGCCGGGCGAGCACGCGACGTACGTCATCGACACGCGGCGCGACCGCCGGCTGCGGATGGCGTGGCGGGCGTCCCTCGTCGTGGCGATGGTGCTCGTCGCCGGGCCCGCGTGGGACGCCGCCCGCGGCGCCTTCGCGGACGGCGCCACCCCGCCGGTGGCCGACGCCGGCACCGCGTCGAGGGCGCCGCAGGCGCTGGAGGCCGGCGACCCCGCACCCGTCGAACCCTCGGGCACCGGCGACGTCAGCCACCTGCAGCCGGCGATGAAGCGCGCGCTCGACCGCGCCACCCGCGACGCCGCGGCAGCCGGGGTCGACCTGCGGGTCACCTCCGGGTGGCGCAGCCGGGCCAAGCAGCAGGCGCTGTACGACCAGGCGATCATCAAGTACGGCTCGGCGCAGAAGGCGCGGCGGTGGGTGCTGCCGCCGTCGCAGTCCGAGCACGTGCAAGGCGGGGCCGTGGACGTCGGGCCGCGGCCGGCCGCAGCCTGGCTCGAGCAGCACGGCGTGCGATACGGGCTGTGCCGCCGCTACGCCAACGAGCCGTGGCACTTCGAGCTGCTCGCGCCCCACAAGGGCCAGCCCTGCCCGACCCTGGAGCCGCACGCGTGACCGGCGACGAGCGCCGGCGCCGGCTCAAGCTCGCGCGGCTGCGCCAACGGCAGACCATCGCACTGCGTCAGGCCGCGCGCGAGGGCGCGCGCCCGGACGACGGCGCGGTCGGCCGTCGTCAGACCACGGTGGCCGTCACAGGCGCGGGCACCATGACGACGGGGCAGCGCTCGTAGCGCAGCGAGGGGCGGTGCTCGGTGTCGTCCCACTCGACGACGAGCAGGTCACCGGCGTTGCTGCGGGCGTACTCGACGTCGACGCCGCGACCTTCGACGAGCTCACCGGTGACCGGGACGCGCCCGGCCACCACGGCCCGCAGCTCCTCCATGGCCTCGCTGTGCCGCTCGAGCGCCTCCTGCCGCGCCGCGTCGTACTCGTGGCCCACCGTGAGACCGGGTCCCATGGCGTGCACGCTCCAGCGGTCGAGCAGGTGCACGGGGTGGTGCCGCGACACGGCCCGCTGCACCGCCCACTGCACCGCGGGGCCGGCGGCGGCGCCGTGCACGCTCGTGACGAGCACGCGGTTCTCCAAGGCGGGGGCGGCGTCCGGCCCGAGCAGCACCACCGGCACCTCGCCGGCCCGCAGGCACTCGCGGCTCACGCTGCCGAGCAGCACGCCCACCGCGCCGACGTGCCCGCGCGTGCCGAGCACCAGCAGTTCGGCGTCGCGGGCGGCCTGCAGCAGCACGGCCGCGGGCGGCCCGAACTCGACCACCGTGCTCACGGTGAGCTGGTCACCGACCGTGGCGCGGGCCAGGCCCACGGCGTCGTCCGCCGCCTGCTGGGCCCAGTCACCCCCGCGCCGCCCACCGACGCTGCCCGCCTCGGACTCCCACGCCACCACCACGGCGAGGTCGCTGCCCGCCGCAGCCGCCTCAGCGCCCGCCCAGCGCACAGCGGCTCGCGAGGCCTCGCCCTCGTCGTACCCGACCACCACCAGGGGCCGCTCTCGACGTCGGGCCGGCTGCTCGAAGCTCATGGCCACCACCCGCTTCACTCGGAGTCGCTCAGGTGCTGCCTTCATCGTCACGCTCGCGAAGGCGGGGGTGCCGGGGAGAAGGTCCCTCGACCCCGGTACTGCGCGGGTGCCCTCGGCTGGGCAGGATGGGGGCATGAGCGAATCCGACGACCGCGCGCAGGGCACCGACGACGCCTCGCGGCAGGATGAGCGCGACCTCGGCTCGTCCCGCGACGACCAGAGCCGCATCGTCGTCGTGACGCCCGAAGGCATGGGCGTCGCGTCCGCGCCCGGAGGTGACGACGACGAGGAGCTCGAGCGCAACCCGGCCGAGCTCGTCGAGCAGCCGGCCAAGGTGATGCGGATCGGCAGCATGATCAAGCAGCTGCTCGACGAGGTGCGCAGCGCGCCGCTCGACGAGGCGGGGCGCAGCCGCCTGGCGGCGATCCACGAGCGCTCGCTGCACGAGCTCGAGCAGGGCCTGGCACCCGAGCTCGTCGAGGAGCTGCGGCGGATCGCGCTGCCGTTCGGCGAGGGCGAGACGCCGTCCGACGCCGAGCTGCGGATCGCGCAGGCGCAGCTCGTGGGCTGGCTCGAGGGGCTCTTTCACGGCATCCAGACCGCGCTCATGGCCCAGCAGATGGCGGCGCGGGCGCAGCTGGAGGAGATGCGCCGGGCGCTGCCCGCCGCCGGCCAGGGGGGCTCGCCGTCGTTCCCCGGCCACCCGCAACCGGGGCAGCCGGGCATGCCCGGCCGGCCCGAGCAGGCCGACGGCCCCGACCACGGGACGGGCCAGTACCTCTGACGCCCACCTCGGCGCCCCCCTTTTGGGCGCGGTGGCACCCTTGCGCCATAGGTTGGCAACGGGGCGCCCCAGCGGCGTTCGCCGCCGACGGCGTCTGGGGCACCCTTGCGCCATAGGTTGGCGACGGGGTGCCACCGCGCCAAAACCTACGGAAGGGTGGCGAGGAGGCGCTCGAGCACCTGGGCGACGCCGTCCTCGGTGACCGGCGGCGCGACGTCGTGCGCGACGGCGAGGACGTCGGCGTGCCCACCGCGCATGGCGAACCCTCGCCCGGCCCAGCCGATCATGTCGAGGTCGTTGGGCATGTCGCCGAACGCCACGACGTCGGCCTGGTCGATCCCCCACTCGCGCGCCAGCTCGGCCAGCGCCGACGCCTTGCCGACGCCGAGCGCCGAGATCTCGAGCAGGCCGTCGTTCGGGTTCGAGTGCGTGGGCGCGGCGAGACCGTCGAGCACGGGGATCGCCCGCGCAAGCATGTCGTCGCTGAGGCTCGACTCGCTGCGGCACAACAGCTTCACGACGCCGGGGTCGTCGGCGAGCAGGGATGGCAGGTCGCCCACGACCGCCTCGACGCCGACGTCCCACCGCACCACGTAGCTGCTGGTGCGGCGAAGTCCGGTGACGGTCTCGAGGGCGAAGGTCGCGTCAGGCAACGCCTCGGTGAGCCGGCGGGCTACCTCCAGGACGACGTCGGTCGTGAGAACGCGTGCGTGCAGCACCTGTTCGGCCGCGAGGTCGTAGACGACGGCACCGTTGCCGCACAACGCCGTGCCGCGGTGACCGGTCTGCGACACCACCTCGCCCATCCACCGCGGCGGGCGTCCGGTGACGTACACGACGCGGACGCCGGCGTCCTGGCAGGCCTGCAGTGCCTGCACGGTGCGGGCGCTGATCGAGCCGTCCGGGCCCACGATGGTGCCGTCGAGGTCGGTCGCCACCATGCGCATGCGGTCATTGTCGCAGGGCGGCGCAGCGCTCAGGCGGTGCTCTCCAGACCGGAGCCGGCCAGACGCCGCAGGTCGGCCGACACGCCCTCCGGCGCGCGACCGCGCAGGCGGTCGCTCGTGGCCACCGGCACGGCGACCGAGGGCACCACCGTGGCCCCCGGCAGCCGCGCGACCGCGCGCGTGAGCAGCACGTCCTCGTGGGCCGAGACCGGCGCGAACCCCCCCCGCAGCGACGTAGACGCTCGCGCGCACGCCGACGTTGGCCCCGTGCACGTGCGCGTGCGCCGCCTCGTCCACCAGCCGGTTGTAGTCGCGCCACCAGCGGGCAGCCGTGGCCGGTGGCAGCTCGTCGCCCGCGAGGTCGACCGTGCCCAGCACGAGGTCGACGCCGTCGTCCGCGAGCTTCAGCTGGTGCTCGAGCCAGTCGACCGGCACGCGCGAGTCGGCGTCGGTGCAGGCGATCCAGACACCGTCGAGGTCGTGCTGGTGCAGGTGCCTCAGCGCGGCGCTCACCCCCATCGCCCGCGCGGTGCCGACCACCCCGGCGTCGCACTCCACCGCGATCAGCTCGGGGCGCGCGGCGACGACGTCCGCCGTGCGGTCGTGGCATCGGTCGAGCACCACGACCACCACGACCGGAAGGCAGATGCGTTGTGCCGCAAGCGACACAGCCTCGAGGCACCCGGGCAGCAGCTCCTCCTCGTCGCGCGCCGGCACGACAACGGCCACGGCGGTGACGGGCCGGGCGCTCATGGCACGAGGCCCGTCTGCTGCGCGACGCTGCACACCGGTGGCCGCGCCAGGACGTCGAGCCTGAAGTCCTCCTCGACGTGCTGGGCCAGCGGCGCCAGGCCGGGATGGGCCAGCAGCGCCTCGTGCACCGCGTCGCCGTCCAGAGGGTACTCGGCGACCGGGTGGCGCCAGTGGCACGCGACGACGACGCCGTCGTCCGTGAGGCTCCGCGCGGCGCGGTCGACCAGGTCAGCCAGATCAGCGGGACCGCAGTAGTAGCCGACCTCGGAGAGCACCACGAGGTCGAAGTCGCCGTCGGGCCAGTCCGCCGGAACGCCGCCGCGCCGCACGTGGACGTTCGGCAGGCCAGCGGTGCGCTCGACGGCGCGATCCACCGCCGCTGCCACCGGATCCACGGCCAGCAGCTGGTCGCAGCGCGAGGCGAGCTCGGCCGTGAGGACGCCGATCGAGCAGCCGGGCTCGAAGGCGCGACGGAAGCGCTCGCGCGGCAGCGCGGCCAACGTCAGGGCCCGCTTGCGTCGCTCGTACCAGCGGTCGGTGAATCCCCAGGGGTCGTCGCCGTTGGTCGCGTAGAAGTCGTCGAAGAACGTGGCGTCGAGACTCGCTGTCGGTCTCTGTGCCGTCAGATCGTCTGCGGCAGTGCGGAAGTAGACCTCGTCCTCGCGCTCGAAGTGGGCGAGCAGAGCGGGGCTCAGCAGCACCTCGTCGCCCGGCTGCGGTGACAGCGGCTCGATCTGCGAGCGGTGTTCGCGCAGGGCGCGGGCCTTGGCGGCGCGGGCCACGGCGTCCAGTGGCTGGCGCACGGCGCGGGGCCAGGGCAACCGGACGTCACCCGGCGCACCCCAGTGCCAGGCCCAGATCGGGTACTCGAGCAGCTCGGCTCCCCGGTCGGCCGCGACCTGCGCCGCGACGCGGCCCGCGGTCTCGTGGTCGGTGTGGGCGTCTGCTCGCCACGGTGCTACGACACGAGAACCGTGGTGCACCAACGCATCGAGAGCCTGCTCCAGCGCTCTGGCATGGTGGTCGAGCGCGCCGTCGGGCAGGTGCAGCAGGTGCAGGTGGGCGTCCGGTGCGAGCAGCGTGACGGCCTGCTCCACCTCCTTGGCGCGCCAGCGCGCCAGGTCAGCCCGCGAGCAGGTGGGCGAGTGCGGGTGCGACGCCTCGCCGTCCGTGGCCACCACGACGTGGACGTCGACGCCGGCGCGGGCCGTCAGCGCCAGCAGTCCACCGGCGCCGAGGGTCTCGTCGTCCGGGTGCGCGGCGAGCAGCACGGTCGGGCGGGCGGGACCGACCACGGGGAGCTCGCGCAGGCCGCGCCAGGCGTCCCACAGCGCTTCGGGCGTGCCGGGGTCGTCGTGGCGGAAGGTCACCACGGCGGTGAGCCGGCGTCGAGCAGCGCCCGGCCGAGCGCGGCGGAGTCGCGCTCGGCGTGGTGCTGGCGCAGGTAGACGGTGAGGTCGGCGACGCGCCGCGCGTGGGCGTCGTCGAGGGCGAGGGGCGCCGGCCCGAGACCGTGTGCGACCCGGTGCAGCACCGCCTCGGCCGCGCGCACCACCGCTGACCGCGCGCGCAGGGCCAGCACGATGCCGGCGTCGCCATCGGCCCGACCCGCGTCGACGTCGGCGGCCGCGGCGCGCATCACCGTGGCAGCGGCGTGCAGGTCGAGGTCGGCGTCGCCGAGGTGCATGAGCGCCACCTGGTCGGGCGGCCGGCGCTCGGCGGCGCGCCACAGCGCTCGGGCGACGCCGACCGCACCGCCGAACCATGCCGCGGCCACGCCGATGCCGCCGTGCGCGAAACCGGCACGGCGCAGGTACCAGCCGGGATCACCGACCGGCTCGGCCGGCACGGCGTCGAAGGTGACGGGTCCCGACGGCACGTCGGTGAGGCCGCGGGCGTGCCAGGTGCCCTCGTGCACCGTGACGCCGGGCGCGTGCAGGTCGACGGCGAGCAGGCGCCGCTCGTCACCGTCGTGGGCGGTGACCAGGGCGTGAGTGAGGCGTCCGGCGAGGGAGCACCAGGGCTTGTCGCCGGTGACCTGCCAGCCACTGGGGGTCTCGTGGGCGTCCAGGCGCACACCCGGGCCCTCGGCGGCGAACACCCCCCACGTCGTGCCCGGCGCCGCCGCCGGTGTCTCGACGCCGGCCGCGTGCGCCTCGGCGAGGATCGCGACGGCGTCCAGGTGCGCCTCGACCACGCGGGCGGTGGTGAGGTCGGCGGCGGCCAGGCGGGCGAGCAGGTCCCAGCGCGCGAGGGTGCGTCCGCTACCGGGCAGGGGCGCCGTCGCGGTGAGGTCGGCGGCCAGCGCGAGGGCGTGCCCGACGTCCGGGCCGGTCACGACGGCGACGGCGCGGGCGACGTCCGGGTCGGCGTCAGGCTGCAGCACTCGGTGCTCCTCTCGGTGAGGCCACCTCATCACCCCTCCCGTGATCATGCACGCCAGCGCACCCCCCGCCGTCCGTGATCATGCACGCCAGCCCACCCCCGCCGTCCGTGATCATGCACGCCAGCCCACCTCTGGGGAGGATCACTCCACCCGTGGATGGCAGCGGGGGCACCCAGCTCCCATCAGAGTGGAGCAGGGTGCCACCGCGCCACACGACGGCAGGGCACGGTGGGCGTCCGGGTGACTACCCGTTGTGCCCGGATTGCGCGACACTCTGGGGGCCGGTATCGGGGCCGGCGCCTGAGCCGGGGGGAGTGCGGTGACCGAGAGGACGGCCGAGGTGGACTACCGCGCCTTCCTCAACGCGCTGCCGACCGCCTGCGTGCTGCTCGACGAGCACCTCGAGGTCACCGAAGCGAGTGCCGCGTTCCTGAGCCTGACCGGACGCACGCGCGAGCAGGTGATCGGCCGGCCCATGCTCGCGAGCTTTCCCGACCGGCCGGGTCACCCCGAGGCCGCCAGCGCGCGGCGCGCCCTCGAGGACTCCGCTCGCCGCGCCCTCACCACCGGTGCACCCGACGAGATCGACCGCATCCGGTACGACATCGAGCAGACTCCCGGCAACGGCCGCTACGAGGAGCGCTGGTGGCGGGTGCGCAACACGCCGGTGCCGGACGCCGCGGGCCGCCCGCGCGTCGTCCTCAACTCCGTGGACGACGTCACGCACCTCGTGCAGGCCCGCGAGCGGCAGCGCCGTCAGCAGCAGCGCGAGGACGAGCTGCTCGCCCGGACCGAGCGCCTGGAGTACGACCTCGACGCCAGCGCCCGCGAGCGCAGCGCCCTGGCCGCCGCCGAGCGGCAGGCCGGACGCCGCCTGCAGGGGTTGGCGTTCGTGGCGCTCGAGCTCGCGGCCGCCGACTCGGTCGAGGAGCTCACCGACCTGGTCGTGGTGCGGGGCGTGGCCGCCATGGGCTGCGACGGCGGCGGGGTCGCCGTCCGCGACGACGACGAGCAGGTCGTGCGTCTGACCATCACCGACACCTGGCGCGAGGGTCAGCGGTTGCGCCAGGAGATGCCGTACTCGACGCACCTGCCGTCGGTGGTCGCGGCGATCGTGCCAGAGCCGATCTTCCTCGGCACGCGCGAGGAGGGCCTGGCGTGGGGCCCGGAGATGGACCTCGTCTACACGACCTCGGGTCGCGAGGCGTGGGCGTCGCTGCCGCTGCTCGCCGAGGGTGAGCACCTCGGCTCGCTGACCGTGAGCTGGGTCGAGGCGCGCACGTTCACCGACGACGAGAAGGCGCTGCTCGCGGCGTTCGCTGCTCAGTGCGCGCAGGCGCTGCTGCGCATCCGGGTGCGACAGGCCGAGCGCGAGGCCATGGTGTCGTCGCGACTGCTGTCGGAGTCGTTGCAGCGCAGCCTGCTCACCGAGCCGGCGCAGCCGGACGACATGCAGGTCGTCACCCGCTACCTGCCGGCGGCGCGCGAGGCGTACGTCGGCGGCGACTGGTACGACGCCTTCCAGGTGCCGGGCGGCGACACGCTGCTGGTGGTGGGCGACGTCGCGGGCCACGACCGGCAGGCCACGGCCGCCATGGCGCAGGTGCGGGGGGTGCTGCGCGGGGTGGCCCACAGCCTCGACGCCTCACCGGCGCAGGTGCTCAGCGGGCTCGACCACGCCATGCGCGACCTGCGCATCGACGCGCTGGTCACCGCGGTGCTGGCGCGGGTCCGGACGGCGGCGCGACCCGCCGCGTTCACCTGGTCGAGCGCGGGTCACCTCCCGCCCGTCGTGATCCGCCCGGACGGCGCGGTGGAGGTGCTCGACCGCGAGGCCGACCTGCTGCTCGGCGTCCTGCCGGTCACCGCCCGCCACGACCACGAGCTGGCGTTGCCGCCCGGCACGACGGTGCTGCTGTTCACCGACGGCCTGGTCGAGCGGCGGGGTGAGTCGCTGTCGCAGGGACTGGAGTGGCTGCGGCGCAGGGTGACCTCGCTGGCTGCGCTGCCCCTCGACGTCCTGTGCGACACGCTGCTCACCGAGCTGCCCAGTGACGTCGACGACGACATCGCGATCCTGGCCGTGCGCGCGGTGCGGCCCGGCGTGACGGCCACGGGCGGCGCGGCCCACCCGAGCACGACGGACGTCGCCCGGGACGACGTGCCGATGCCTGCGGTGCGGCGTCGTCCGGACGTGTCGATGGTGCTGCCACTGGACGTGTCCGGCGTCCGTCGGGCACGCGCCTTCGTGCGCCAGCACTGCCAGGCCGCCGAGGTCGACCACGACCTCTGCGACACCCTGGTGCTGCTGACGAGCGAGACCGTGACCAACGCGTTCATCCACGGGCGCAGCGAGGCGCGGCTGCGGCTGCTGATCCGGCCGGACGCCGTGCGCATCGAGGTCGGCGACGACAACTCGCGGCACCCGAAGCGCATCGAGCGGCAGGACGACGCCCTGGACGGCCGCGGGCTCGACATCCTCGACCTGCTGGCGACTCGGTGGGGTGTGGCCGACGACATCGCCGGCAAGGTCGTGTGGTTCGAGCTGTCGCGCGAGGTCCCGGCGCCGTAGGCGGCCGGCTCAGCTGCGGCACCTGTCGAGGGTTCCGCCCGCTTGTCGAGGGCTGCAACCCTCGGCAAGCGGAGTGTCACCCACTGAACGTGATCAACGGGACGGCGCCGGGTCGGGTTGGGGGGCCGCCCAGGTGGGCTCAGGGTGACCGAGCAGGAAGCCCTGCGCCAGCTGCACGCCCACCGCCTGCAGGCGCTCGAGGTCTGCGGGCGCCTCGACTCCCTCGGCGCAGACCTGGGCGCCGCTGGCGTCGGCGAGCCCGACGATCATGGCGATGAGGTCGGCGCGCAGGTCGTCGTCAGCGCAGCCGCGGGTGACGTGCCGGTCGAGCTTGACGACGTCGGGCCGCACCACGAGCAGCCGCGCGAGCTCGCCCGCACCGGCCCCCAGGTCGTCGACGGCGAGTCGGGCGCCGCGGGCGCGCAGCCGGTCGAGGTGCCCGCTGTGCGCGCTCCAGTCGACGGCCCGGGCGTCCTCGACCAGCTCGACGACCACGCCGTCGAGCCGCTCGGGCAGGGCGTCCCAGAAGCGCTCGGACGTCAAGGCGTCCGTGCTGACGTTCACGAACAGCAGCTGGTCGACCGGCCGCTGCGGCAGCGCGACGGCCGAGCGGATCGCGTGCGCCTCGAGCAGGTCACCGAAGCCGAGCGCGTGCGCCTCCGCGAAGCGCTCACGGACGTCGCCCGGCTCAGCGAACCGGGTCAGCGCCTCGTGACCCACGACCCGACCGGTGGCGGCGTCCCGGATGGGTTGGACGACGATCCGCATGCCGCGCATCACCGCCGTCGCGATGTCGGCGGTGGGACGGTCGGCCACCTCGACCCGGTCGCGCCCCGAGCGCTTCGCGCGGTACAGCGCCGCGTCGGCCGCTGCCACCGCGGACGCCGGCTCGGTGCCCGGCTCCCACGCCGCCACCCCGGCCGAGAACGTCTGGCCGCCCGGGGTCAGCCGGCGCAACGCGTCGACGAGCTCACGGCCGCTCACCAGGTCGTGACCGGGCAGCAGGACGGCGAACTCCTCCCCGCCGTAGCGCGCGAGCATCTGCCGTTCGCCGAGCTCGGCGCTCCACGCGGCCACGGCCCCGCGCAGGAGCCGGTCGCCCTCCTGGTGGCCGTGGGCGTCGTTGTACCGCTTGAAGTGGTCGAGGTCGATGATCGCGAGCGCGAGCGGTTCGGCCCGGTCGAGCGCCTGCGCGCACGCCCGTGACAGCTCGTGGTCCCACGTACGGCGGTTGGGCGCACCGGTGAGCGAGTCGACGCGGGCCAGCGCGGCGAGCTGCACCGCCTGCACCTGCACCTGGTCGAGCAGCGTGCCCATGCGGGCCAGCACGAGTCCGGCGAGCACGACGATGCCGGCCCCGATGACGCCCCACGCGATCGTGCGCCCCGTGAAGCCCTCGATGAGGAGCGTGACCCCGGGCAGCACCGACGCCGCGGTGAGCACGGCGAGCTGTCGTGACGAGGGAGCGCCCGCGCGGTCAGGGGGAGGCTCGGCGAGGGTCCGCATCGAGGGATGCAGGGCCGCGGCGCCGATGGCGACGTACCCGAGGAGCCACCCCAGGTCCATCCACACCGAGTCGTCGAACCGGCCCGTGATGGTGCCGACCTGGTACGCGATGTCCGCGACGAGCGTGCTCAGCAGACCCGCGACCAGCCAGCGGAAGGCCGGGGTCGAGGCCCCAGGCGTCAGGGCGAGCCGTGCGAGCACCGCGAGCACGAACAGATCACCGAGGGGGTACGCCGAGGTCGTCACCTGACCCGCGAGCGTCAGGGTCGAGTCGGACGCCGCCGGCACGATGAGGAACACGGCCGTGGGCACGGCGACGCCCACGGTGACGATCGCGGCGTCGAGCAGGGCCATCCGGTGACCGGACTCCCGCCGGGCCCGCGCCAGCACCAGCACGCCGGCCCCGAGGAGCACGTACCCGGCGATGTACACCGCGTCGGACGGTGCGGGCAGCAGGTCGAGGTGCAGCACCAGCTGCTCGACGTCCCAGACCAGGTCGCCCACGACCCACAACGCGAAACCGGACAGCACGAGCAGCCAGCCCCGGCGCCGCGGCAGCCGCTGTTGGCGAACGCCCCACCCGCCGAGCGCCACGGCCGTCACACCGATGGCCTCGTACGCCCAGCCGCGCACGCCCTCGCCGAGCGGCAGCACCACGTACGCCGCCACGGCCAGCAGCAGCGCGCCGACCGCGGCGTGACGAGCTCGGGACATGCTCGTGGTGTCGGCATCCGAGGGCCCCGCCTGGAGTCGGGTCACGCGGTGGAGCGGGTGACGTCGAGCACGCCGGACGCCTCCACTGCCCGGCGCAGCGGCAGCACCAGCTCCGCGAGCCGGCGGGTGCGCTCGAGACCGAGGTGCTCCCAGGCGCCCAGGACGCCGGCGTCGGTGGCCGCCTCGACGGCCTGGCGCAGCGCGACGCCGGCCGGGGTCAGCGAGAGCGAGCCGCCGACGTCGGTGACCAGACCGCGGTCGAGCAGTCGCCGCGTGGCCGCCAGCCACTCGTCGTCCGTCCAGCCACGCGAGCGACGCAGGAAGTGCTCCGAGACGGCCGAGCCGGCGAGCAGCGACGTCACCATGGCCTCGATGGGGCCGAGGTCGTGCGTCACCAACGCCGCCACGTGGCCGTCGCCGCGGTGCTCGCGCAGTAGCGTCGCGGCGAGCCACAGCTGCCCGAACGGGTCGTCGGGCCAGGGCAGTGCGGCGTGCCCGGCGTACAGCGGGTGACCCGCGGCGCTCAGGCCGACGCACGCCTCGCGGGCCAGGGCGACGGCCTCGTCGAGGGACTGTGGTGCCTCCGCCACGACCGGGTCGAGCATCCGGTGCAGCGTGCGCTCGACGCCGCGGTGACGCGCCGTCAGCACGGCCTCGGGTGAGGCGACCGACCAGCACGCGGGCACGACGTGGCGCACGAGGGCGGGCGCGAAGACGTAGAAGGTGGCCTCGACGACCTGGGCCGGCACCGCGCCCATCGCCGCCGCCCGCACCGGGAAGTACGCCAGCGAGGGGCGCAGGCCGAGGGCCTTGAGCTCCTCGCGCGACTCCGCCGAGAAGTACGACGGCACGTGCACCGCCTCGAGCGCGGCCCAGGCCCGGCGTCCCCAGGTGACCAGGTCGGTGTCGATCGCGCGGTCGGTCACGGCAGCTCCTCGGTGAGCACCTGCTCCAGGACGTCGGCCAGCCCGTCGGCGTAGACGTCGGCGCACACCTCGTCGGCCGCGTCCTGCACCTCCGGCGGCGCCTGGCCCATGGCCACGCTGCGCCCGGCCCAGGCGAACATCTCCAGGTCGTTTCGACCGTCACCCACTGCGAGGACGTCGGACGCGGCCAGCCCCAGCGCCTCGGCCACCACCTGCAGCCCGTGGGCCTTGCTCACGCCGTCGGGCGCGATGTCGAGCCAGGCCGTCCAGCCGACGGTGTAGCTGCCGCCGTGCAGGCCGATGCGCTCGATGATCTCGAGGAACTGCTCGGGCGTGTGCTCGGGACTGCGCACCACCACGCGCGTCGCCGGCCCCTCGAGCAGCTCGTCGAACGGCACGACGCTCATCGTGCCGATCAGCTCGCCGTCGGGGAACGGCGCGGTGAGCCGAAAGCCCAGGCCGAGGTCCTCGACGGCGTAGACCGCCTCGGGCAGGTGCTCGCGCAGCAGCGTCAGCGCCTCGCGCGGGTCGAACGTCATGACGTCGGCGAGCTCGTAGCCGTCGTCGAGCGACGGGTCGAGACGCAGCGTCACCGCACCGTTGCTGGTGACGGCGTAGCCGTCGGTGAGGCTGAGCCGGTCGAGCACCGGAGTGGTCGCGATGAGCGAGCGTCCGGTCGAGATCACCACGTGCCGCCCGGACGCCGCCACCGCCTGCACGGCCGAGCGCACGCGGTCGCTCAGCTCGCCGTCGTGGTCGAGGATCGTGCCGTCGACGTCGAGCGCGACGAGGGCCGGCGTCCAGTCGCTCACCGGCGAGCGACCGGCTCGAGGACCTCCAGGCCGACGTACGGGCGCAGCGCCTCGGGCACGACCACCGAGCCGTCGGCCTGCTGGTGGTTCTCGAGGATCGCGACGAGCCAGCGGGTCGTGGCCGCGGTGCCGTTGAGCGTCGCGACGTGGCGGGTGGCGCCGTCGCGCTCGGGGTCGCGCTCACGGACGCCGAGCCGCCGGGCCTGGTAGGTGGTGCAGTTCGACGTCGAGGTCATCTCGCGGTGGCGTCCCTGCGTGGGCACCCACGCCTCGCAGTCGTACTTGCGCGCCGCAGGCCCACCGAGGTCGCCCGCGGCGACGTCGATGACGCGGTAGGGCAGCTCGACGGCGTCGAGCAGGCTGCGCTCGAAGGCCAGCAGCCGCTGGTGCTCGGCGGCGGCGTCCTCGACGGCGCAGTAGCTGAACATCTCGATCTTCTGGAACTGGTGCACCCGGATGATGCCGCGCGTGTCCTTGCCGTGCGAGCCCGCCTCGCGCCGGTAGCAGGTCGACCAGCCGGCGTAGCGGATCGGGCCGTCCGACAGGTCGACGATCTCGTCGGCGTGGTAGCCCGCGAGCGCCACCTCCGAGGTGCCGGTGAGGTAGAGGTCGTCGGCCTCGAGCCGGTAGACCTCGCTGGCGTGGGCGTCGAGGAACCCGGCCCCGGCCATGACCTCTGGCTTGACCAGCGTGGGCACGACCATGGGCGAGAAGCCGGCCTCGATCGCGCGCGCCATGGCGAGGTTGAGCAGCCCGAGCTCCAGGCGCGCGCCCTGGCCGGTGAGGTAGTAGAACCGCGCACCGCTGACCTTGGCGCCGCGGGCGGTGTCGATGGCGCCGAGCAGCTCGCCCAGCTCGAGGTGGTCGCGGGGCTCGAAGCCCTCGGCGGCGAAGTCGCGCGGCGTGCCGACCTCGTCCAGCACGACGTAGTCGTCCTCGCCGCCCGAGGGGACGCCCGGCTCGATGAGGTTGCCCACGCGGCGCAGCAGGCTCTGCAGGCGTTCGGCGGCGTCGCCGGCCTGGGCCTCGAGGTCCTTGACCTGCTCGCTGAGGGTCTTGGCGTGCGAGATCAGCGCGGCCTTCTCGTCCTTCGGCGCGGCCGAGACCTTCTTGCCGTACGCCTTCTGCTCGGCGCGGGCCCGCTCGAACTCGGCGAGCGTCGACCGGCGGGACTCGTCAGCGGCGAGGACGGCGTCGACCAGGTCGACGTCCTCGCCCCGCGCGCGCTGGCTCGCTCGGGCGGCGTCCGGGTCGTCCCGAAGGACCTTCAGATCGATCACGAGGTCGAGCGTATCGGCGGCCGTGGCACTACGTTGAGCAGCCATGACCGTGCACCCGATCATCGTGGTCGTCGTGGCGCTGGTCGTGCTGGTCGCGTTCGCCGTGCTGGTGACGCTGCTCGTGCGGTACCGGCGGCGGGTTCAGGAGATCGAGGAGCAGCCCACGATGAGCTCAGCCGAGTCAGGCGACGGCGCCCAGCGGCGCGCGGCCGTCATCATCAACCCCACCAAGTTCAGCGACGTCGGCGCGGTGCGCGAGCAGGTGGCCCGGGGGTTCCGCGAGCACGGGTGGGACGAGCCGATGTTCCTCGAGACCACCGAGGACGACCCGGGCAAGGGCCAGGCCCAGCAGGCCCTGGACGCCGGCGTCGACCTGGTCTGCTCGCTGGGCGGCGACGGCACGGTGCGCGACGTGGCCGAGGCGCTCGTGCACACCGGCGTGCCGCTGGGGCTGCTGCCCGGCGGCACCGGGAACCTGCTGGCGCGCAACCTCGACCTGCCGCTCGACGACCTCGACGCGGCCCTCGCCATCGCGTTGACGGGCGAGGACCGGCCGATCGATGTTGGGCTCGTGGCCTTCGACCCCTCCGGCGAGCACGAGCGGCCCGACGAGAAGGTCTTCCTCGTCATGGCCGGTCTCGGCTTCGACGCCGCCATGATGCGCGGCGCGCCCGAGCGGCTGAAGAACCGGGTCGGCTGGCTCGCCTACGCGGTGTCGGGCGCCAAGAACCTGCGCGCGCCGCGGGCCAAGGCGCGGCTGTCGGCTGACGGCGCACCGGACGCCACCCGGCGCATCCAGACCGTCGTGATCGGCAACTGCGGCACGCTCACCGGCGGCATCCAGCTGCTGCCGGACGCCACCGTGGACGACGGGTGGCTGGACGCCGTCGTGCTGTCGCCCAAGGGACTCGCCAGCTGGGCGTCGGTGGCCGCTCGGGTGCTGACCCGGCGCGGGCACCCCCGGGTCGAGCGCCTGCGCTGCCGCGAGATCAGCGTTCGGGTCGACCGGCCCACCGAGGCCCAGCTCGACGGCGACGTGGTCGGCACGGTGCGGGCGCTGCGCTCGCGCGTCGACCCGGGAGCGCTGCTGCTGCGCCTGCCCCCTGGGCCTTCGGGGCGGGCGGCATGAGCCCGCGCGCTGACGACCGCGGCCCGCGCCTGCTCGCCGGCGCCGCGGCGATGGTGGCCAGCGCCGTACCCGTGGTGCTGCTCGCGCTGCTGGTGCGTGACGCGGCCGACCCGATGGTGCGCCTCGACCTGCGGATCCTGCGGGTGACCACCGGCTGGTCGTTGACCCACCACTGGCTGCGGACGGCCGCAGAGGTGGGGGCCGTCGTCCTGCACCCGTGGGTGTTCCGGGTGTCGGTGCTCGTGGCGGCGCTGCTGCTCTGGCGCCGGGGCGCGCGGTCCGCGGCGCTGTGGGCGGCCAGCACGATGATCGTCGGCACCCTGCTCGGCGCGGCGCTCAAGCTCATCGTGTCGCGCGCGCGGCCCGCGCTCGACGACCCGGTGGTCACGGCGACCGGCTTCAGCTTCCCGTCCGGGCACGCGCTCAACGCGGCGCTGGGGGTGAGCCTGCTCGTCGCGCTGCTGTGGCGGCCGGCGGGCGAGCGTGGCCTGCGAGTGCTGCTGCTCGGCGTCGGTTGCCTGCTCGTCGTGCTCACCGGGCTCGACCGCGTGCTGCTCGGCGTGCACTTCCCGAGCGACGTCGTGGCCGGCTGGCTGGTCGGCGTCCTCGTCGTCGTGTCGTCGTGGGTTGCCTTCGGGCCCGTGCTGCGAGAACGTGCTCGGCGCGGCACCGAGCAGGCGGTCGAGGGTGACTCGTCGGCGGCCGCCGCAGCCGAGGCGGGGGCGTCGGCTGACCCCACGCCCCCGAGGAGGCCCCGATGACCGGACTGGTCGACCCCGGCGCCACGCGCCGCCGCCGCGCACCTGCGCGCAGCCAGGACGACGACGGCTCGCTGCCGCCGTTGGGCGAGTTCGTCAAGCGGCTCGGCACGCACGTGCTGTTGCCGGTGGTGGTCTGGCTGGTGGTGCTCATCGGCGTCGGGCTGCTGCTGGCTCACCCGCTGAAGCAGGCCGTCTCGGGCGAGGACGGCGTCAACCGCTGGTTCCTGGCCCGCCGCACGCCCTTCTGGAACGACGCCACGAACGTCATGTCGCACGTGGCCAACACCGGCACGATCATCATCACGATGATCACGGCCGCGTTCATCGTGTGGCTGGTGAGCCGGCGGCTCCGCGAGCCGGCGGTGCTGATCATCGGCGTCACCTGCCAGGCGCTGGTGTTCCTGTTCACCACGCTGGCGGTCTCGCGGGCCCGGCCCGACGTCCCGAAGCTCGACCAGTCGCCGCCGACGTCCAGCTTCCCGTCCGGTCACACCGGCGCGGGCACGGCGCTGTACATCGGGCTGGTGATCCTGTGCGTCACGCTGCTGCGCCGGCGCTGGCTCAAGGTGCTGGCGATCATCGGCTTCGGCGTCGTGCCGTTCCTCGTCGCGACCGCCCGCCTCTACCGCGGCATGCACCACCCCACCGACGTCACGTTCGGCCTGCTGAACGGCGCCATCTGCGCGGTCATCGCCTACCTGGCCTTCCGCCCCCGCAACTCCCGCACCGCCGCCTGACCCCTCCCTCCCCCTCTGCCTCCCCCCCCCCGGCAAATTCCCCGGAATTTGTACGCCTGGCCTGACGCAGCCGTACAAGTTCCGGGGAATTTGCCGAGGGGGGCGCGTTCAGGACGGCAGGAGGTAGGCCACGGCGGTGGCCGCCGTCCAGCCGCGCGGGTGAGTGGCGAGCAGCTCGCGGGCGCCGTCGAGGTCCTCGCCGAGGGTGACGAGGGGCTGCTCGGCGTACCCGTCCTTGCGGTGCTGCCCCAGGCCGATGTCGGCGGTGAGGGCGTTGCACAGGCACGACCGGCCGACCGTGTCGGCGACGTCGCCCCCCTTGCGCACGTAGGCGTCGACCGGCTCGGCCGGGCAGCGGTAGCCGACGCTGCCGTCGACGCGCTCGAAGGGCACGCGCAGGTACCCGAGGTCGCACAGGCGCGGCCGGGCGGCGCTGACCTCGGCGTCGCTGAGGGTGCCAGGCAGCTGCGCGACCTTGAACGGGAAGCCGGTGGGTGACACGGACGCGTCGGTGCGCACCGCCAGGTCGTCGCGGCCGAGCCGGTGCAGCAGCTCACCGCGCAGGTCGCCGGCCAGCCCGGACTCCTCGCTGAGCGCGAAGACCGTGCCCACCTGGACGCCGGCCGCGCCCGCCCGCAGCGCCTCCTGCACCCGCGCGGGGGTGCCGTACGAACCCGCCAACCAGAACGGCAGCCCCACGTCAGCGACCTTCACCAGGTCGGCGTCGTCGCGCGGGCCGTAGACCGGCTGGCCGTGCTCGTCGAGCACGAGCCGGCCGCGGGGTGGCGCGTTGTGACCACCCGCGCGCGGGCCCTCGATGACGAAGCCGTCGGGCCGGGTCGAGTCGTCGCGCGCCAGGTAGGCGGCGAGCACGTGCGCCGACACGATGGCGAGGAACGTCGGGCGCTTCAGTGACGGGAGGGCGCTCGTACCGAGCACCTCCGGGTCGAGCGTCGTCCGGTAGCTCGACGTCGCGCCGTCCACGTGCACGTCGAGGCTCGCGACCTCGTGCCCGGCCAGCGCGTCGAGCAGCCGCGGGATCTGCGTGGGGATGCCCGCGCCCATGAGCACGTAGTCGACGCCGGCCAGCATCGCGCCGTACGCCGCAGCCGGTGTGGCCATCTGC
Organism: Angustibacter sp. Root456; assembly: GCF_001426435.1. NCBI lineage: Bacteria > Bacillati > Actinomycetota > Actinomycetes > Kineosporiales > Kineosporiaceae > Angustibacter > Angustibacter sp. Root456. Next base: position 323,610 of record NZ_LMER01000020.1, read on the forward strand.
ACCTTCTCGAGGAAGTTCACGCCGACCAGGCCGTCGTGCCCCTCGCGGGCTAGCCAGACCTCGGCGAAGTTCGCGACCACCGCGAGCTCGAGGGACGCCAGGCCGGGGCGCAGGGTCAGGCGCGCGCTGGGCCGGTAGGGCTGACTCGGGCGCCGACCGCCCTCGCGGTAGTAGCGCTGCAGCACGCGCTCGGCCATCGCGGGCACGGGGAACGCGGCGAGCGCACGGCGCAGGTGGCCGCCGGGGTCGCCGTCCTGCAGCCGCCGCGCGAGCACGGTGTCGAGCGCCGTCCCCGACACGACGCCGAGCTGGCCGGCCAACGAGACCTCACGGGCCAGGCGCCACGACGAGACGCCGATGCCCATACCGCCTTGGATCAGGCGCGGGAGGGTCGCGGTGACGGTGGGGGCGTCGAGGACTGGCAGCACGAGAGCTCCTGAGGTTACGGGACCGTAGGTTGTGCTGAAGCCTGCTGCCTGGCACTCGCCCGGCCCAGGGACCTTCGTCCCCGGCAGAGCCGCGTGTTCGCGTCCGGCCAGAGTCGCGGTGCGGCAGGATGCGGGACGACGCGCCGCGACGGACGCCGGCGTGCTGAGGCTCGGGGGTCCCGCGTGTCATCTGGATTCGGTGCGATGGGTGCGGTGTTCGGCGTCATCTTCGTGCTCGTGACGCTCTTCATCGTCGCCGTGTTCGTGATCATGGTCGTGGCCCTGGTGAAGCGCGGGCGCGCCGTCCGCGAGGAGGGGCTCGACCCCCTCACCGGCGACATCCAGCTCGCGGGGCAGCTCCACCGCTCGCAGCTCATGGCCCCCGCGACGGCGCAGCGCCCGGTGCCCGAGCGGCTGGCCGAGGTCGACGAGCTGCTGCGCACCGGCGCGATCACGGCGCAGGAGCACGAAGCGCAGCGCGCCCGGATCCTCGCGGACCTGTAGACCCGTAGACCCGTAGACCCGTAGACCCGTAGACCCGTAGACCCGTAGACCCGTGGACGTCGACCCGCTCGTCACGCCGTTCGCCCCCCGCCTCGGGTGGCGCGTGGCGGACCTACCGCGGCGGGCCTTCGCGGTGCTCTGCGTCGCGCTGCTGCCGGGGCTGGTGGTGCTCGCCTGGAGCGGGCGCTCGGGATCGACCGTCCTGCTCGCCCTGACGCTCGGCCCGCCGTCGTGCTACTCGCTGGCACGCGTGCTGCGGCCGCACCGGTCGCCGTCGGCGGAGCGGACCTGGCGGCACGGGTTGGCCAGCACCGCGACGTCCGCGGCGGTGCCGGTGCTGGCGCTGCTCGGGCAGGACGCCGTCGGGCGCGTCGCCAACGACGCGGGTGCGGTCATCGTGGTGCTGGGCGTGCCGGCGGCGTCCCTCGGACTGGTCACCAGCGGGTGGGGCCTCGTGGCGCTCGCGACTCGGGTCTACACCCGGCGCACGGGGCGCCGTCCGCTCAGCGACCTGGTCGACCCGCGCGAGCCCGGCCTCGGCTGACTGGCGTGGGCACGGGCATGGGTGCATCCGTGGGTACAGCGAACCTGGGGTGATCACCCCGGATCGGCTGCATCCACACCTGCACCGTGGGGGCCGCGGTTCAGGGGCCGCCCATAAGGGCGTAGCCGGTGAGCTCGGATCCCACCTGCACGTAGAGCACGGTGGGGGTGCCGGGGCCGGTGGCGGTCGACAGCACGACGCCCCCGCCGTCCGTGCGGCCGACCTCGTGCACGCCCTCGGGGCGGCTCGGCGGAGGGGCGGAGCGCTTGTAGTCGCGCCCGTCGTGGTGCAGCTTGGCCGGAGTCGCGGAGGGCGTCAGCCGCCAGTCCCAGGTCTCACGGTGGACGGCGACCAGCCGGCCCACGAGCACGACCGCGACCACCGCGACGGCACCGGCAGCGACGACGAGCCGCCGCCCGCGCATCAGGCCTCGCCGGTGCGCAGGCGGTTGAGCCACTCACTCGCCTGCCCGAAGGCGGTGTCGGTGGTGGCCGCGGTCACCTGCACGGCCTGCGCGTCGGCCCGCGGGTACGAGCCGAGCCAGCGCACCTCGCGGCACGTGCGGTGCAGGCCCATCAGCGCCTCGCCCACCCGCGCGTCGGCCACGTGGCCCTCGCAGTCGATCGAGAAGCAGTACCGCCCCAGCAGCTCGCCGGTCGGGCGCGACTCGATGCGCGAGAGGTTGATGCCGCGCGTCGCGAACTGCTCGAGCATCTCGAGCAGGCCGCCCGGGTGGTCGTCGGCCTGGTAGACCACGAGCGTCGTCTTGTCGGCGCCGGTCGGTGCGGGCACCTCACCCGGCCGCTGCACGAGCACGAAGCGCGTCACCGCGGCAGCGTTGTCGCCGACGTCCTCGGCCAGCACCTCGAGCCCGAAGCGCTCCGCCGCAAGGGGTGCGCACAGGGCGGCGTCGTACTGCGGCGCGTCGTCACGGGCGACGTCGAGGCCCTCGGCGGCGGCTGCGGTCGAGAGCGCCGGCACGTAGACCGCCTCGGGCAGCGTCGCACCCACCCACCCCCGGCACTGAGCCCAGCCGTGCGGGTGCGACGCGACCCGGCGGACGTCGGCGAGCGCCGTCCCCGGGCGGGCCGCGAGCACGAAGGTGATCGGCACGAGCATCTCTCGGGTCACCCGCAGGGGGCCACCAGTGGCCAGGGCGTCGAGGGTGGCGCTGACGCCGCCCTCGACGGAGTTCTCGATCGGCACGACGGCGGCGTCGAGGTCGCCGGAGCGCACCGCGGCGAGCGCGGCGTCGACGCTGGGCATCGCGACGGCGTCGGCGTCGTCCGGCAGCACCTGGCGCAGCGCGGCCTCGGTGAAGGTGCCGGCGGGGCCGAGGAACCCGTAGCGCGCGCTCATCGCTGACCCTCCCCCGCCGATGCGGCGCGGACGGCCTGCTGCTCCTCGGGCGACAGCGCGTGCTCGCTACCACCACCGGCCAGCCCCTTGGCGTAGGTGCGGGTCTCGCCGCGGCCGTGGATCGACGTCAGCACGAGGCCGTCGCCGGCGTCGTCGAGCAGAGCGGCCGAGAACGACAGCCGGCCGCCCATGTCGCCGAAGGCGTCGAACCGCACCACGGCCACGTGGCGCAGGCTGGCGGCGACGTCGGAGCGGATCGCGTCGAGCTCGGCCTGCTGGCGCTCGACCTGGTCACGCAGCAGCGACACCTCGGCCGCGTGGCGGGTGGCGACCTCGAGCACGTCGCCCTCGCCGGACGACCCGCGCAGCACGCGCAGGCCGCGGCGCACCCGACCCAGCCGCAGCTGCGCCCCGACGGCGACCACGAGCGCCAGCACGGCGACGACGGCAGCGCCCAGGGCGACCGCGTCGGTCTGCGTGGCGTCCAGCACGCCCCGGAGCCTACGCGGCGCGCCACTGCCCCGTACCCTCTGGCTGTGTCTTCGAGCGAGTCCCAGTCTTCGAGCGAGTCCCCGGCCGAGTCCGCCGCGAACGGCTTCATCGACGTCGGCTACGCGCGCCTGGACGTCGACCGCGCCCGCCGCACCGGTGACCCCGAGGTGATCTTCGGCCAGGGCAAGACGCCCGAGCAGGTGGTCGACACGCTGACCCGGCTGGCGGCCAGCCACCCCGACCGCGCGATCCTCGCCACGCGGCTCGAGGACGCCGCCCGCGCCGCCGTGCGCGAGGCGCTGCCGCACGCCGACGTCGACGACGTCGCTCGCACCGCGGTGCTCGGGCCGCTGCCCGAGCCGGCCGGCCGGGTGCTCGTCGTCGCGGCCGGCACGTCCGACGGGCCGGTGGCGTCCGAGGCGCTCATCACCGCCCGGGTGCATGGCGCCGGCGCTGAGCGCGTGGATGACGTCGGCGTCGCCGGCCTGCACCGGCTGCTGGCCGTGCGTGACCGGCTCGATGAGGCGGACGCGCTCATCGTGGTGGCCGGCATGGAGGGTGCGCTGGCGAGCGTGGTGGGCGGGCTGACCGGCGTCCCGCTGGTGGCCGTGCCGACGTCCATCGGCTACGGCTCGGGTGCGAACGGCAAGGCGGCGCTGCTCTCGATGCTCAACTCGTGCGCGCCGGGCATCGCGGTGGTCAACGTCGACAACGGGTACGGCGCCGGGGTGCACGCCGCGCGCATCGCCCGGCGGGCTCGACCGGCCGGCTCGTGAGCGACGGCGACGTCGTCTGGGTCGACGCGTCCAGCGGCGCGAGCGGCGACATGCTGCTCGCCGCGCTGCACGACCTGGGCGTTCCCGCCGACGTCATGGCCGGTGCGGCGCGCGCCGTCGCCCCGGTGGAGGTGACCTTCGACCGCGAGGTGCGGCACGGGTTCGCCGTCGGGCGCGCCTTCGTCCGCGGGGTCGAGGAAGACGTGCTGCACCGCACCTGGGCCGACGTCCGCGCGCTGCTCGACGCCGCCGACCTGGACGAGCCGGTGCGGGCGCTCGCGCACGCGGCCTTCGCGCGGCTGGCCGAGGCCGAGGGCGCGGTGCACGGCACGTCTGCGGACGCGGTGCACTTCCACGAGGTCGGCGCGCACGACGCGATCGGCGACGTCGTGGGGGTGTGCGCGGGCTTCGCGTGGCTGGCCGCACGGGTCGTCGTCGGGCCGATCGCGCTGGGCGGTGGCACGGCGCGCTCGGCGCACGGTGAGATCCCGGTGCCCGGGCCGGCCGTGGTGCGGCTGCTCGAGGCGTCCGGAGCACCGGCGCACGGCGGCCCGGTGGACGTCGAGCTCTGCACGCCTACTGGCGCAGCGCTTCTCACCACCCTGGCCGACGCCTACGGGCCGATGCCGGCGATGACCGTCGACGGTTCGGGCGCGGGCGCGGGATCGCGCGTGCTGCCGGGACGCGTGGGTGCACTGCGCCTCGTGCGCGGCGGCGCGGCGGCCAGCGGTGCGCCGTCCGGAGCTGAGCGCTCGGCCGCCGTGGTGCTCGAGACGAACGTCGACGACCTGGACCCGCGCCTGTGGCCGCACGTGCTCACCGCACTGCTCGACGCCGGTGCCTCTGACGCCTGGCTCTCGCCGATCCTCATGAAGAAGGGGCGTCCGGCGCACACGCTGCACGTGCTGTGCGCCGACGAGGCCGTGGTGCGGCATCGGCTGGAGCGCGTCGTGTTCACCCAGACCAGCGCGATCGGCCTGCGCGCGACGGCCGTCACCAAGACCGCACTGGAGCGCCGCGAGGAGACCGTGGACGTCGGCGGCCGGGCGGTGCGCGTCAAGCTCGCGCTGGTCGACGGTGCGGTGGTGAACGCCCAGCCCGAGCACGACGACGTGGCGGCAGCCGCGACCGCGCTCGGCCTGCCGCTCAAGGTGGTGCTGGCCCGGGCGTCGGCCGCTGCCACGGCGCACCTGGGCTGAGCCGATTCGCCCCGACCTGGCAGGGTTGGGCGCATGAACTTCGCCGTGGCGCTCACCGCGCTGGTCCTCATCGTGCCGGTCGAGCTCCCCGACAAGACCTTCGTCGCGACGCTGGTGCTGGCCACCAGGTTCCGGCCGCTGCTGGTGTGGATCGGCGTGGGCGCGGCCTTCATCGTGCAGACCGTCGTGGCGGTGACGGCGGGTGGCCTCATCGCGAAGCTGCCGCACCAGCCGGTGGTGGCGTTCACGGCCGTGATGTTCCTTATCGGCGGCATCGTCCTGCTGCGGGGCGCCAAGCGCGCGGACGAGGAGGAGGCCGAGACCGAGGCGGAGTTCGGCGCCAAGGTGACCGGCCCCGCGCGCGGCTGGCACGCCGTCGCGACGAGCTTCACGGTGCTGTTCCTGGCCGAGTGGGGCGACCTGTCGCAGCTGCTGACCGCCGGCCTCGTGGTGCGCACGAAGGACCCCGTGTCGGTGTTCGTCGGTGCGGTGCTCGGGCTGTTGCTGGTGTCGGGCCTGGGCGCCGCCGCCGGCCGGACACTGCTGCGCTACGTCAAGCTGTCCACGGTGCAGCGGGTCGGCGGGGTCGTGTGCCTGATCCTGGCCGCCCTGTCGATCGCCCAGGTGGCCGGCGTCGACCTCCCCGTCTGACCTGCTCTTCCGCCCCAGGCCACTTGGCGTCGTCCCAGCGGCGGCCGAACGGGCGGACGCACCGTGAGCGTGTGGCTCTGGGTACGGCGATCCGGTTGCGATCACGACGCTTTCGCTGCACCCACGCAAGCACGCGACCCCACCTGAATGAGGTTGCCGGCGCTCATGCACCAGGCACCGGACGTCGGCAGCCGGGCGCGTCGGTGTCGCGCTGGCGGTGCTCGAACTCGTAGGCGCACTCACCGCACATCCCCTTCCGGTCGTTGCCGGAGCCGGCGTGCTCCCACCACGTGTGCCCGCAGTCGGGACAGCTCCCGTCGGGCACGCTCGGCTGAGGTTGATCGGGCTGTTCCTGGCGATTGAGGCGCCCCACCAACGCCCCGACGACCAGGATCACGACGCCGGCGAGCACGATCGGCGCGCCCGGGCCAGGCAGCGGTACGAGCAGCAACCCGGCCGCCACGACCAGCCAGCCGAGGGCGGACAGGGAGTGGCTGCGCGCCCAGGCCCGTCCGGCAGCACGCCGTTCGAGCTGCACCTCGGCCCACGGGGTCAGACGACCAGGCCCGACGATCGCCGTCAGCTCCGGCACCTGCGCGATGGCGACCGCCACGAAGGAGACCTCACCGTCGTGCAGGTTCGCGATGCGTCGCCCTTCGCCGTCCCACACGTCACCGTCGTACGACCACGGCATGAAGGTGACCAGGGCGTCCCAGAGGTGCGCATCGCGGGCATCGAGCCAGCCTGACAAGGCGTAGTCGCGGTCGTCCCTAGACGTCTTGCCCGCCGCCTGGCGGAGCACCTCGGCCGCCCGGGCGGCGGGCTCCGGCACGTCGTCCCGGCCGCCGGGGATGTCGACCTGGAACCGGGACGCCGACGCCTCGACCACCCGAAGCACAGCTCGACCCACCTCGGCTCGCTGGCCGTCGTCCAGGTCGTCGAGATCGAGCACGAACTCCGCCAGCTCGGACACCGGCTCAGTGTGCCGCAGGCGCGACGGTGCAGGCGTGGATGCAGCGGTTCTGGGGTGATCACCCCACTTCGGCTGCACCCACGGCTGCACGCTCGCCGGACGTCGGCCCCGCACCGTCCGGCTCGCCAGCGCCCCGACCGGTCACCAACCACAGCATGCCGAGCGCCACGAGGGCGCCCAGGCAGTCCGCGTTCTGCAGCAGCCGCCCGAACCACTCGCCCGGACGCCCCTGCGCGAGCCAGGTGATGCCCCACCACGGCAGGCGGCACCAGAACCACGTGGCCATCACGAGCCCCAGCACCACCCGACGGCGCGAGCCGCCCGAGCCGACGAGCGCGCCCACCACGACCACCATCCAGGCGAAGTGGTGGACCCAGGCCACGGGCGACAGCAGCACCGCCATCAGCCCGACGGCGGCCACCTCGGCCACGGGATCGCCCGCGCGGTAGGCCCGGCGCGCCACCGCGAAGCCCGCCACGCCCACCACCACGACGGCCAGCACCCACACCGCCGACCCGGCGACACCCTCCGGTCCGAGCCGCAGCAGCACCCCCCGCAAGGACTGGTTGGACGTCCCGCGGTTCGGCCCGAGCCGCGCCGGGTCGCTGAGCGCGCCGCCCCAGAACGCCAGCGACGCCGACGGCAGCACGAGGAAGGCCCCCACCGTGGCCGCCGCGGCCGCGAGCAGCGCCGTCCGCAGGTCGCGCCAGCGCCGGCACACCGCGAAGTGCACGAAGAACACGCCAGGCGTCAGCTTCACCGCCGTAGCCAGCCCCACCCACAGCCCGCGCTGCCCCAGCCAGTGGCGGGCCGGCGTCCGAACCACCGCGACGTCGACCAGGCACGCGAGCACGAGGAACGCGTTGACCTGGCCGAAGCGCACACCGTCCGAGACCGGGAGCAGGTACAGCAGCGGCGCCGTGACGACGGCCCCGGCCAGCCAGCGCCAGGCCCCGAAGCGCACCAGCAGCCGCCGGAAGGCGATGAGCACCGTGGCGTAGGTGGCCGCCACCTGCAGGGCCGTCCACAGCCAGCCGGCCACGTGGAACGGCACCGCAGCCAGCGGCAGCGCGACGAACGCCGAGAACGGCGGGTAGGTGAACGGCAGCAGCTGCGGCGACTCGGTGAGCGTGCCGTACACCGGGCGCCCGTAGAGCACCGAGCGCGCCGCCTCGCGATAGACCTCGAGGTCGACCTGCCACTGGTCGCCCGGCCAGTCGACGAGGTAGTGCCAGGCGAGCGGCATCGCGGCGATCGCCAGCACGGCGACCACCAGCACCATCTGCACCGTCCGCACACGACTCACCCGCCCAGTCTCCCCGACCAGGCCCGTAGCCTGTGCGGGTGCCGCGCCGACCGCTGACCTGGGTGATCACTCGTATCGTCGTCGCACTGGCGGCCATGGCCGCGCCGGTGGCGCTCGCGCCCTCGGCCCAGGCGGCGCCCGTCGGCCCCGACCCGGTGATCCTCGTCGGCACGAGCGGCGTGCAGTGGGCCGACGTGTCGACCGCCACTCCCGCGCTGGCGTCGCTGCCGCGCCAGGGGTCCATCGGCGATGTCGCCGTGCGCAGCGTGCGGCGGTCCGCGTGCCCGGTCGACGGGTGGCTGGCGGTGTCGTCCGGACGCCGCGCCGCCGACTCCGCGGTCGATCCGGCCGACAGCGACACCGTGCCCGCCTGCCGGCCGATCCGCGTGCGAGGGGGCGCCGTGCCCGGGGGGTCGGCGACCGTCGTCGACTGGCAGCGCTACGTCGACGCGGCCGCCGCCGAGAAGTTCGACGCCCAGCTCGGCGTGGTGGCACCGGCGCTCGATGACGCCGGCTTGTGCGCCACCGCCGTCGGCCCCGGCGCCGCGATCGCCCTCGCCCGCCCGGACGGCACAGTGCAGCGGTACTGGCCGACGTCCGGCCTGACGGAGGCCCTGAACGGCGACTGCCCGCTCACCGTGGTGGACGCCGGCGCCGTGCGCGACCCCTCGGACGCTGGCGACGGGCCGGCCGAGCAGGGCGTGGCCGTCGCACCGGGCGACCGCGCCGCCCAGCTGCGCGCCGTCGACGACGTCGTCGCCCAGGTGCTCGCCGCCGCGCCGGCGAACGCGCGGGTGATCGTGGCCTCGCTGGCCGACGCCGGCCTGACGCCGCACCTGCAGCTCATCGCGGCGACCGGCCCCGGCTACGGACCCGGCTGGCTGCGCACGGCTTCGACGCGGCAGGTCGCGCTCGTGCAAGCCACCGACATCACCCCGACGCTGCTGTCGCTCCTGGACGTCGACGGGCCGGCCGGTCTGGTGGGCTCGCCGCTGCAGAACCTCTCGGTCGCCGAGGGCAAGGCCCCCGCCGACGTCCAGGCTCGGCTGCGCAAGGTGGCCGACCTCGAGCAGGCGGCGCAGGAGGTGCAGTCGCTCGTCGCGCCGTTCTTCAACGGTCTGGTCGTCGCGCAGCTGCTGCTCTACGGGGCGGCGGCGCTGGTGCTGCGACGCTCGTGGGCGTCCCGCCGCCGGCTGACGCTGTTGCGCACCGTGCGCCGCATCGCGCTCGTCTTCGCGACGGTTCCCGTGGCGACCTACCTGGCCAACACCGTGCCCTGGTGGCGCTCGTCGCACCCGCTGCTCGCCGTCGTCCTCGCCGTCGCCGGCTACGTCGTGGTGCTCTCGCTCGTAGCCCAGCTCGGCCCGTGGCGACGCTGGGTGCTCGGGCCGTTCGGCGCGGTGGCCGCGCTGACGAGCATCGTGCTCGCGGCCGACATCATGACCGGCTCGCGGCTGCAGACCTCGAGCCTGATGGGCCTGCAGCCCGTGGTGGCCGGGCGCTTCTACGGCTTCTCGAACGTCGCGTTCGCGCTCTTCGCCACCGGCGCGCTGCTGCTGGCCGTGGCCGTGGCCGACGGCCTGGTGCGGGCCGGCCGCCGCGGGCTGGCCGGGCTCGCCGTCGCGGTGATCGGGCTCGTGGCCACGGTGCTCGACGTCGCACCCGCCTGGGGCAGCGACTTCGGCGGCCCGTTGGGCATGGTGCCGGCGTTCGCGGTGCTGACGCTGCTGGTGCTGGGCGTGCGGCTGTCGTGGCGCAAGCTGCTGCTCATCGCAGCCGGCACGGTGCTGCTGCTGACGGCGGTGTCGGTGGTCGACTGGCTGCGCCCGGCGGCGCAGCGCACGCACCTCGGCCGGTTCGTGCAGACCGTGATCGACGGTGGGGCGTGGGACGTCATCGCCCGCAAGGGCGAGCAGAACCTCTCGATCCTCTTCGGCAGCGTGCTCTCGCTGCTCGTGCCGGTGGCGGCGCTGTTCGTGACGCTGGTGCTGATGCGCCCGTCGTCGTGGGGCGTGCGGGCACTCGCGCGCGCCTACGACCGCAGTCCCACCCTGCGGCACGGGCTGATCTGCCTCATGCTCCTGCTGGGCATCGGCTTCGCCGTCAACGACTCCGGGACGGCGATCCCGGCCGTCGGTTTCACGCTGGCCATCCCGCTCGTCATCGCGGCGAGCCTGCGGGCGCTCGAGGACGACGACGCGCCGGCCGAGGCCACAGCGCCAGCACCACGAGCGCGAGCAGCAAGCCGCCTCCGACCCACGGCGCCACCTCGCGACGGTAGCCCAGCGTGAGGCGCTCGACCTGCGGCGACGAGCCGAGCACCCGGCCGGGCACGTAGGCGACGGCGTAGGTCACCAGCCGGACGGCGAGCACGGCGTCGACGACCGGCACGGCCACGAGCGCCAGCGGCGCCCACGCGAGCGCGTCGTACCACGGCAGCGTGTAGGGCGCGGCGAGCACGTAGGCCGCGCCCAGCACCACGGCAGCGGTGGCGGCGTCCTGGGTGACGCGGCCGGTATCCGCGCCCGTGGTGCGCACCGGGCCACTCGACCAGCGATGCACCACCACGGCGATGACGGCCACGAACAGTCCGAGCACCCACGGCGTGAGCGTCACCACCCACTGCCGCACCACGTCGTTGGCTATTGGGCCGGTGACGCGCTCCACGACGGGACGCCACGGGCTCGCCAGCGAGACGTAGCGTCGGGCCCGCTCGAGCTGGTCGACCAGGTTCGAACCCGCCCACAGCTGGGCCGGCACGAGCACGATCGCAGCACCCGCCAGGCCAAGCAGGGCCGGACGCCACGCCGTGCGACGACCGCTGCGCCACAACGCGTACAGCACCGCCGGGCCGACGAGCGCGAAGGTGATCTTGACGCCGACGGCGGCGCCGAGCAGCACGCCGGCGACCAGGGGGCGGCGCCCGGCGAGCACGATGGCGCCCAGCGCGAAGGCCGCGGCCAGGACGTCGACGTGCGCGCCGATCAGCAGCAGGCCGAGCAGCACAGGGTTGAGCAGCCACACCCACGCGGCTCGTGACCGCCCGGCAACCGTTGCGGCAGAACGCAACAGCATCCAGCCGACGGCGAGCCAGGCCGCCAGGCACACGAGCTGCCAGAACCACACCGTGGCGCGCACGCTGTCGCCACCGAGCAGGCTCGTGAGCGCCTGGACGCCGGTGGCGACCGGTCCGTAGACGCTGGGCGTGCGGGTCCACGGCGGCTCGACGGCGCTCGTCACCGGGTCGTGTCCGCCGGCCCACTCGACGGGCGGCACGCTGTAGGGATCACCACCGCCGGCGGCGATCCGCCCGTAGGCCGCGTAGCTCAGGTGGTCTGCCGAGCCGAGCGGGGGCACGAATGCGGCGACGATCGCTGCGGCACAGGCGATCTGCAGCGCACGGCGGGGCACCTGCTCGCCGCGGTAGGAGGCCCACAGGCCGAGCGCCACACCGGCGCCGCCGACGACGTAGCCGGCGTCGAGCAGCAACGTGGTCAACGCCGACGTCACCTCGAGGCCGAGCGACCACGGCGGAAGCGCTGCACGCCAACCGCTTCCGGCAGGCAGAGCCGGCGACGCGGCGGACGGCCCCAGGGCCGCCGTCGCGAGCAGGAGCAGGCCAGCCACCGCCCCAGCCGCGAGCGCCCACGGCGCCAGGGCGCGCCGTGCCGCTGGCGCGGCGGGGGATTGGCTCAAGGCCGAGCTGCCTGCTTCGGACGCCGCACGCGGCGCACGGCCAGCGCGCGCCAGACGTCGCGGTACTGCCGCGCCCGGTGCAGCTGCGCGCGCAGGTCGGTGCCGGTGACGCGGTGGTGCAGGTCGCACGGCACCTCGACGACGCGCATCCCCTGGCGCAGCAGGTCGATCGTGAGCCCCACCTCGACGCCCCAGCCTCGGGCCAGGGGGAGCGCGGCCTCGAAGGCCTCACGACTCAGGCAGCGCATGCCCGACAGCGGCTGCGTCGGCGTCCACCCCGTCAGCTTCTCGATGCCCTCGCGTGCCAGCCGGACGACGAAGCCGCGGCCACCACCTGCGGTGCGCTGCGGCGGGAGGATCGCGATCGTCATGTCGGCCTGGCCCGCGCGGACGGGCACCGTGAGGGCGGCCGTCTGCACCACCGACTGCTCCAGGTCGGCGTCGGCGAACAGCAGGACATGCGGGTCGTCGGTCTCACCCTCGTGGCGCGCGACGTAGGCCGCGCCGGTCTGCATGGCGGTGCCCTTGCCGTGGTTGCGCTCGTGTCGCACGATCTCGGCGCCGGCGTCGCGGGCCGCGGCGGCGGTGTCGTCCGAGCTGCCGTCGTCGACCACCACGACGAGGTCGACACCGTCGATGGTGGCCGCGGCGCGCACCGTGGCGGCGACGCGTTCGGCCTCGTCCTTCGCCGGGATGACGACGGCGACAGGGCGGGGTGCAGCAGTCACCCGGCCGAGCCTAGCGGCCACCCCCACCCACACCCTTCCGCCACCCAGGCCGCATTGCGCCGTCCCGGCCGGCCTCCGGCCGCCGGACCCGGCCTGAGTGGCGGAACCCGGCGCGAGTGGCGGAACCTGGCGCGAGTGGCGGAGGCGGCGTAAGGCGGCACCGTCTAGGGTCGGCGCATGCCATCGACCGGAGCGGACACCGAGGTCGGCCGCCTGCGCACCGTGATGCTGCACCGGCCCGGCCCCGAGCTGCGGCGACTGACGCCCCGCAACAACGACCGCCTGCTGTTCGACGGGATCCCGTGGGTCGACCGCGCGCAGGACGAGCACGATGCCTTCGCCCAGGCCCTCACCGACCGCGGCGTCGAGGTGCTCTACGTCGCCGACCTGCTGCGAGAGGCCCTGGCCCTGCCCGATGCGCGTCGCGAGACGATCGACGACGCTCTGGCCCAGCCCCACGTCGGTGAGCGCTTGGCCGGTCGCGCCCGTGAGGTGCTCGACGACCTGGCCGACGACGACCTGGCCCAGGTGCTCATCGCGGGGCTGCGGCACGACGAGCTGTCAGCACGGCGTCCGGCCCGGCGTCCGGGCGTGGTGTCGGCCCTCGCGGCGCCCGACGACTTCGTCATCGACCCGCTGCCCAACCTGCTCTTCACGCGCGACTCCAGCGCCTGGATCGGCGACCAGGTCGCCGTGACCAGCCTCGCGATGCCCGCGCGACGCCGCGAGACGTCGCTGACGCGCGCGATCTACCGCTACCACCCACGGTTCGCCGGCACCGCGCTCGCCTACGAGCCTGAGCTCGAGCACGTCGAGGGCGGCGACATCCTGCTGCTCGCGCCGGGCGTCGTGGCGGTCGGCACGGGTGAGCGGACGACACCGGCCGGCGTCGAGCGCCTCGCCGGCCGACTGCTGCGCTCCGGCCTGGCCCACACCGTGTTGGCGGTGCCGATCGCTCAGGAGCGCGCGACCATGCACCTCGACACCGTGTGCACGATGGTCGATGCGGACGCGATCGTCATGTACCCCAACGTCGCCGACACGCTCACCGCGCTGCAGGTCTGCCTGGACGACGACGGCGTGCTGCGCGTCGACCCGCCCCGACCGTTCCTCGACGCCGCCGCGAACGCCATGCGGATCGACCGCCTGCACGTCATCGACACCGGGCTCGACCCCGTCACCGCCGAGCGCGAGCAGTGGGACGACGGCAACAACACCCTGGCGCTCGCCCCGCGGGTCGCCGTCGCCTACGAGCGCAACAGCGAGACCAACGCGCGGCTCGAAGCGGCGGGCATCGAGGTCGTCGCGATCGCGGGCAGCGAGCTGGGTAGCGGCCGGGGTGGTCCGCGGTGCATGTCGTGCCCGATCCTGCGCGACGCCGTGACCTGATCCCGCCGGCGCTGGCGTGCATGATCACACCCGAGGGAGATCCCCGCCGGGCGTGATCATGCACGGCAGNTCAGGCGGGCATGCGCAGGAAGGGTGAGGCGTACTCGTCGTCGCCCCGCAGCAGCTCGGCCGCGGCCTCGGCGGTGAGCCGGTCGGCCTCGGCGCGCAGGATCATCCCGAGCAGCCGGACGTCACCCGCGCTCGCCAGGCCCGTGAGCTCGCCGTGCGAGAGCACCCACGAGACGGCCGCGCGCACCACCTCGGCCTCGTCGATCGGCTCGTACCAGGTGGCGTACGCCTGCCCAGCGGCCGACTCGCCCGCGCCCACGCCCGGCCAGTTGCGCCGCGCGAGCGTCTTGATCGTCATGAGTCCTGCGTCCTGACGCTGCACCTCCTCGACCAGCGCGGTGTACGCGTCGCGGAAGGTCGGGTCGTCGTACAGCTTGGGGTTCAGCGGGGTCAGCACGGTCGCGAAGTCGAAGCGCCGCAACGCCTCCAGGTGCGTCTGGGCCGCCATCGGCCCGTGGCCGGTGATGCCGACCGCCCCCACCAGTCCCTCGTCGCGCGCCCGGACCGCGGCCTCGAGCGCGCCGCCCTCACCGGTGACCTTGTCGAGCTCGTCGAGGTCGCCGACGGCGTGCAGCTGCAGCAGGTCGACGTGGTCGGTCTGCAGCCGCTCGAGCGAGGCGTTGATCTGCGCCCACGCGGCGTCGCGCTCGCGCTCACCGGTCTTGGTGGCGAGGAAGATCTGGTCGCGGATCCTCGGCATCCACGGCCCGAGCCGCAGCTCGGCGTCGCCGTAGCTGGCCGCGACGTCGAAGTGGTTGATGCCGCCGTCCAGCGCTTCCTGCACCGAGCCGTCGGCGGTGTCCTGGTCGACCTCCGCGAGCGCGGCGGCGCCGTAGATGATCACCGAGCTCTCGTGCCCGAGTCGGCCGAGTCGCCGATACTCCATGGGGACCTCCTCAGCGCGCTGCCAAACCGTCTCGCCGAGCCTACGCCGCGGGCCCTTCCGCCGCCGCGCGGCCGCGAGTACCTTCGTCGTCCTCGGGACTCGACGCCGCCCCCGGGCGACCCGTCAGAGAGGGGTACCAGATGCCCCAGTTCATGGACGTCCACACCAGCATGAAGGGCGTGACGGCGGAGCAGCTGCACGCGGCTCACCAGGCCGACCTCGCGATCCAGGGCGAGGAGAGCGTGGACTTCAAGCAGGCTTGGGCCGACCCCACGACCGGTCACGTGTTCTGCCTCTCGGAGGCACCGAGCGCCGAGGCGGTGCAGCGAATCCACCAGCGCGCCGGTCATCCGTTCGACGAGGTGCACGAGATCACCGTCACCGCCTGACCGGCCCCCGGGTCAGCGCAAAGTGAGCTGGCGGCTGACCACGCCGGCCCGCGCCCGCCGCTCGTCGTACGTCAGGGGCGCGTCGACGGCGAGCGCCTGCTGCAGCCGCTCGGCGAACGCCACCGCGGGCGCCTCGACGTCGGCCGCCACGGCGTCCTGCGGCAGGTCCCACACCGGCACGAGCAGCCCGTGCGCACGGAAGGCACCGATGTAGCGGGTTCCCTCGCCGAGCCCGCTCTCACCGGCCGCGTGCAGGCGGGCGATGGCGTCGAGCAGCGTGTCCTCGGGCTGCGGCAGCACCCACCGCAGGTGCGTGCGGTCGCCGATGCGGCACCAGTAGGCGGCGTCGACGCCGGTGAGCCGCTCGGTGGGGATCACGGCGGCGTTGGCGTGCTCGAGCGACTCGCGGACGTCACGGTCGAGCTCGTCGGCGCCCTCGACCCAGAAGTCGAAGCCGTCGTGCACGCTCACCTCGAAGGGCGCGGAGACGTCGACCAGCTCCTGCAGCCGCCGGCCACCCTCGGCCACCTGGGCCAGCGACACCGGGTTGCCCGGCTCGGCGGACAGGGCGAGCTCGAGCGCGGCGCCGACGTCGCGGCTGGGGTCGCCGGAGCCGCCACCGGTCTGCAGACCGATCAGCACGCGCCCGTCGGCCCGCCGCAGCGCCGGCCAGGCGAGCGGCAGCACGGTCGCCACCACCACCTCGTCGACGCCGAAGCGCTCGCGCAGCTCGTCGGTCAGCCGCACGGTCGCGGTGGCGGCGGGGACGACCTCGCGCAGCGCCACCCAGTCCGGCTCGCTGGGCAGTCCCTCGAACGGCCGGACGACGAACGCCGGCTGCTGCACCTGGCGCGCACGACCGTGGCAGGCCTTGTACTTCTTGCCCGAGCCGCACGGGCAGGGCTCGCGCTGCCCGACCACGGGGACGTCGGCGTCCGCCAGAGCGGTGCCGGAGGGACGGGGTGCGCGGCGCGAGGACTTGCCCATGGCCGCAGACTCTATGAGGTCAGATCCGCCGGCGGCGCGACGGGCCGCCGAGGCTGACCCACACCGTGCGCCCGCGGTCGTCGTCGAGCACGCCCCACTCGTGCGCCAGCGAGCGCACGATGCGCAGGCCCCGCCCGTTCGTCGCGTAGGTGCCCGCGTGCACGGGCTTGGGCTGGGTGGGGCTGCCGCCGTCCGTGACGTCGAGCTCGACGACGCCGCCGCGCACGATCCAGTGCACGCGCACGGCGCCGTCCGGCAAGGGTGAGGCGTGGCGCACAGCGTTGCCGAGCAGCTCGGACACCGCGATCTCGGCCTCGTCGACGACCTCGGCCGGCAGGTCGCGCGCTCGCAGGTCGGCCACGACCGCTCGTCGGGTCTGCGGCACGGAGGCTGCACTGTGGGGCACGCGGAGCGTGCGAGAGCGCGTGGTCACCGCCATCGTCGCCTGGGTCACGAGTCCTCCCCGCGGGTCTGCCCCGGTTCGCGCACCGACAGCCCCCGGGAGGGTAGCCATGAGTCACGCGACGTCACGTATCGCTACCTCGGCCACCCTAACCGGACACTTCGGTCTCTGCACACCCTCACGTCACACGACCGAGCAGGTCGAGGACGTGGTGCGGGCGGTTGGTGATGATCGCGTCGACACCGAGGTCGAGGCACAGGTCGACGTCCTGGGTGCGGTCGACGGTCCAGACGTGCACCTGGTTGCCGCGCTGCTGGAAGCGCCGGACGAGCTCGGGGTAGCGGCGCAGCAGGGCGATGTCGAGACCGGCCGCGCCGACCCCCTTGGGCAGCGAGCCGTCGCGCATGCGCAGCGGGACGCGGTCCTCGACCAGCAGCACCAGCGGCAGCGTCGGCACGAGCTGGCGCATCCGCTGCAGGGCCATGGACGAGAACGACATGACGCGCACCGGCGAGGGGTACTGCGGGTGCGGGGCGTCCCAGCCGTACTCGGCGAGCAGCTGGGCGAGCTTGCGCTCCACCAGGCCGGCGTAGCGCGTGGGGTGCTTGGTCTCGATCGCGACGCGCACCGGGCGCCCGCAGTCCCGGACGGCGTCGAGCAGCTTGCGCAGCGTGAGGATCCGGCCGCGGTCGCGGTCGGGGGTCTCGGGGTCGTCCTCGTCGTCGAAGTCGGCCTTCCACGACCCCCAGTCCAGGCCCTCGAGGTGCGCGAGCTCGAGGGTCGAGACGACGCCCCGGCCGTTCGAGGTCCGGTCGACCTTGCGGTCGTGGACGCACACGAGGTGCCCGTCGGCCGTGAGCCGGACGTCGCACTCCAGCGCGTCCGCGCCCTGCTCGATCGCCCGTAGGTACGCGCTCAACGTGTGCTCAGGCTTCTCCGCGCTCGATCCCCGGTGAGCGACCACTTCGGGTCCGGCGTTCACGCAGCCATCGTGGCACCACCTCTAGGGTGACGGCATGACGACACGGGGGGACGTCGCCCGCTGGTGGCCTGCGGCATCGGTGCTCGTGGGGGCGCTGGTCTGGTACCCGGCGGGCTGGTCGGTGTCGTCGCTCGGCCTGCCGGCGGTGCAGCTGCTGCACGGCGACCAGGTGTTCTTCGGCTCGTGCGCGGCGGCGCTGGGCGCGTCGCTCGTGGTGACGCGGTGGCTGCCGCGCGCGATCGTGCTGGTGGTGGCGAGCGGGCTGCTGTGGCTGGCGGTGACCCCGCTGCCCGACCCCGTGCCGCACGAGACGGCGATCGTGGCCGGGCTGCTGGCCGCCGGGCAGGTGCTGGGCTTCGTGGCGGGCACGTTGCTGCGACGCGGCCCAGCCCGGCTCGCCTTCGGGCTGGCGCTGCTCGCCGCGAGCACCACCACCGAGCGGTGGCTGCCGGTGCTGCTGGTGGCGATGCTCGGCTGCGCGGGCCTGCATGCTCGCCGCGACGTCGGGCGCACCGTGGCCGCGGCCGTGACGGCGGTCGGCAGCCTGGCGCTCTGGCTGGCTCTCACGCTCGTGCACTTCGCGATCGGTTACGGCTGGGGCGACGTGCGTCGGGGCAGCGGGTACCCGACGCAGCCGCAGGCCGCTGCGCGCCGGGTGCTCGAGCCCGCGCGTGACTTCCTGCACAGTGCCGGCGACACGCTGCTCGGCATCCTGCTGCACCAGCACGTGGCCGCGTTGCTGGCTGCGGTCATCGTCGGCGCGACGATCGCCTGGGTGCGGTGGCAGCCCACCTCCGACGCTGTCGCGGATGCGGCGTGAGCAGCGCGCGCTACCGCTGAGCCGCTGAGCCGCTGAGCCGAGCCGCCATCGTGGTGGCTGAGCATCACCGGCGATGCCCAGCCACCACGACGGACGACGAGGTCAGCGCCCCGTCACTGGTGGCGCGGCGACTCGGCGTTCATCAGCGAGTGCTTGCGGCCGTAGGAGAAGTACACGACCAGCCCGAGCGCGAACCACACCGCGAAGCGCAGCCACGTCACCGGGTCGAGGAACGTGATGAGCCACAGGCTGAAGACGATGCCGATCGCCGGCACGAACGGCACACCCGGGCAGCGGAAGCCCCGCGGCAGGTCGGGCTGGCTGTACCGCAGCCGGATCACCGCGAAGCTCACGACCACGAACGCCAGCAGGATGCCGATGTTCGTCAGCTCGGCAGCCTCGGCGATCGGCATGACCCCCGCGATGATCGCCGACAGGACGCCGGCCAGCCAGGTCACGCGCACCGGCACGTGGCGCGTGGGGTGGGTCTTGGCGAACCACCGCGGCAGCAGGCCGTCGCGGCTCATCGCGAACCACACGCGGGTGACGCCGAGCATGAAGGTGAACATCACCGTGAGGATGCCGATGATCGCGCCCACGGCGATGACGTCGGCGACGCCGGTCAGCCCGATGCTGTCGAACGCGGAGGCGAAGCCGGCGGCGGGGTCGATCTCGGTGTAGTTCTGCAGGCCCACCAGCGTGAGGCAGGCGAGCACGTACAGCACCATCGCGATCACGAGCGAGTAGATGATCGCCTTGGGCATGTGGCGTTGGGCGTCCTTGGACTCCTCGGCCGCCGTGCTCATGGCGTCGTAGCCGAAGACGGCGAAGAACACGGTCGCCGCGCCGGTGAAGGCGCCGCCCCAGCCGGCGGGCGAGAACGGCGTGTAGTTGGCCGACTTGAGGTGGAAGACGCCGACCCCGATCACGAGCAGCACCACGGCGACCTTCAGGCCGACCACGAGCGTCTCGAAGCGCGCGGCGTTGCGCATGCCGAGGGTGAGCAGCCAGGCGATGAGCAGGCAGAGCAGCATGGCGAACAGGTCGACCTTGTGGCCCGAGCCGGTGCCCGGCGCACCCAGCATCCACGCCGGGAGCGAGATGCCCAGCTGTTGCAGGAGGAACCCGAAGTAGCCCGAGATGCCGATCGCGACGACCGCCACGATCGCGATGTACTCCAGCAGCAGGTCCCAGCCGATCGCCCAGCCCACGACCTCGCCGAGCACCGCGTAGCCGTAGGTGTACGCCGAACCGGCCTTGGGAATGAGGCCGGCGAACTCGGCGTACGACAGGGCGGCGGCCGCGCTCGCGATCCCGGCGATGAGGAACGAGATCACCACCGCGGGGCCGACGCCCTTGCCGCCGTCCGAACCGCTGGCGACGCTGCCGGCCAGGGAGAAGATCCCGGCACCGATGATGCCGCCGACCCCGATCGCGGTGAGCTGCCACAGCCCGAGCGAGCGGGTGAGCTGCGACGAGTCGTCAGCCCCGGGGGCCTCGATCGCGTCGATGGGTTTGCGGCGCCAGATGCCCAGACCGGTCATGCTGCTCGTGCGGTCCTGCAGGTCGTCGCTCACGATGTCTCCCGACTGTGATCATGCGTCCGGGTTTGCACCGAACCACATCCGCGCAGCCGTGTACAAGGCCAAGCGCTTCACGGGTTCGCCGACTGCCGCGTGCTCAGTGCAGCAGCAGCGTCGCCCCGACGATCACGGGCACCGCGCTCACCGTCGTGACGAGGATCGTGTCGCGCGCCAGCACGGTGGCCCGCTGGTAGCGCGTGGCGTGCACGAAGACGTTCTGCGCCGTGGGCAGCGCCGACGTGACGACGATCGCTAGCAGGGCGTGGCCGCGCACCCCCAGCACGATGTCGGCGACGAACCAGGCGGCCAGCGGCTGCACGAGCACCTTGAGCACCGACGTCGTGGCCAGCTCGGCCACCGACCCAGCTCGTCCGGGCCGCGGGCCCAGGCGCAGCGCCACGCCGTAGGCGATGAGCATGGCCGGCACCGCCAGGTTGCCGACCAGGTGCAGCGGCGCCTCGACCAGGTCCGGTAGCCGGGCGCCGGTGACGGCGAGCAGCACGCCCAGCAGCGAGCCGACCGTGAGCGGGTTGCGCAGCGGGCGGGGCAGCGTGCGCCGCCACCCCGTGCCTCCGGCGTGCCGGTCGGCGTCCAGCACCGCGAGCGCCACCGGCTGCAGCACCACCAGCTGCAGCAGCAGGGTGGGCGCCACGAGCGCGGCGTCGCCGAGGACGTAGGCCGCGATGGGGATGCCGAGGTTGCCGGCGTTGACGTACGCCGAGCACAGCGCCCCCACGGTCGTGTGGCCGGTGTCGCGGCGCCACACCAGCCGGGCGCCCACGACGTAGGCGCCACCCGCCACGACGACCCCGGCCACGGTGGCGAGCAGGTTGCGGGTGAGCACGGCGCCGACGTCCGCGCGGGCCAAGGTCGTCAGCATCAACGCCGGGCTCGCCACGAAGAAGGCCACGTCGGTGAGCGTGCGCTGGGCGGTCAGGTCGAGCACCCGCAGGTGCGCCAGCAGCATGCCGACGGCGATGACGGCGCCGATCGTCACGAAGCCCAGCAGCACGCCGTTCACGGGTCAGCCGTGGGCGCGCAGGTACCGCCCGAAGTGCGGGACGGTGAAGGCGATGCGTCCGCGCTCGGCGCTGTAGACCAGGCCCTTCTTGATGAGCGCGTCGCGTGCGGGCGACAGCGACTGCGGCTTGCGCCCGAGGTGGTCGGCCACCGCGGCGGTGGTGACGACCCCGTCGGCGCCGGCGTCCTCGACGTCCGCCATCGCGCGCAGGTACTCGCGCTCGCCCGGCGTGGCCCGCTCGAACCGCGAGCCGAAGAAGCCGACGGCGAGCTCGGCCTCGGCCTCGGGGGCGGCCACGCGCACGTCGTCGGCGGTGATGGGCGAGCGGGGGGCGACGTCCCACGCGACCTTGCCGTAGGCCTGCACGAAGTAGGGGTAGCCGGCCGTTGCCTCGTACATCGCGTCGAGCGCCGCGTCGTCCCAGTCGGCGTCCTCGTCGCGCGCGGGCGAACGCAGGGCGACGTCGGCCGCGGCGCGGTCGAGCCGGTCGATGCGGGCGTAGCGGAACAGCCGCTCGCTGTAGGACTTGCTCGCCGACAGCACCGCCGGCAGGTGCGGCAGGCCAGCCCCGACGACGATCAGCGGCAGGCCCTGCTGCGAGATCTCGTGCGCGGCGGCGCACAGGGCGGACACGTCGTCGGGGCCGACGTCCTGCATCTCGTCGATGAAGATCGCGACGCCGCGGCCGCGGTCGGCGGCCAGCCCGCCGACGTCCGTGAGCAGCTCGACGAGGTCGATCTCGATGTCACCGGAGTCGGCTCGGCCGGTGACGGCGGGGACGTCGATGCCGGGCTGCCAGCGGTCGCGCAGCTTGCTGCTCGGGCCGGCGTCGCGCAGGGCGAAACCCTTGAGCACCCCCAGCACGTGGTCGGCCTCGGCCTGGCCGGCGCCGGTGGAGCCGAGCTCGCGCACGGCGAGGTGGATCGCCGCCGAGAGCTGGCGGCGCAGCGAGGTGTCGGGACGCGCCTCGAGCTTGCCGGTGCCCCAGCCCCGGCGCACCGCGGCCGAACGCAGCGCGCCCAGCAGCACGGTCTTGCCGACGCCGCGCAGGCCGGTGAGCACGAGCGAGCGCTCGGGTCGGCCGCGGGCCACGCGCTCCAGGACGACGTCGAAGGCGGTCAGCTCGCCGTCGCGGCCCGCGAGCTCAGGCGGCCGCTGGCCGGCGCCGGGGGCGTAGGGATTGCGGATGGGGTCCACGATCGCACCGTATCGAGATGTCTAGCGATCACCCAATACATCGCCAGACTCCTCAATCCTTGTCGCCCGCCGCACCCCCGGCAGATTCCCCGGAACTTGTACGGCTACGCGGGCTCAGGCGTGCAAGTTCCGGGGAATTTGCCGGGAGGGGAGAGGTCAGAGGACGCGGGGGGCGCCGTCCGACGACGTCATGGGCTTGCCCGCCGCCGCCCAGGCGAGCATGCCGCCGGCGACGTTCACCGACTCGATGCCCTGCGCGTTGAGCCACGCGGCGGCGCGGCCCGAGCGGTTGCCCGAGCGGCACATGACGTAGAGCGGCTCGCCGGCGGGCAGCTCGCTCATCCGCTGCGGCACCTCGCTCAGCGGCACGTGCACCGCGCCGTCGACGTGACCGGCGGCGTACTCGTCGTGCTCGCGCACGTCGACCAGCGCGGCGCCGGGCGGAAGGTCGGTCACGCTCACCTCAGGGACATCGCTCATGCCCCGATGGTGCCTCACTTCAGCAGCCGCGACATCCTGCGATCGGCCAGCGGTTTGCCGCCGGTCTGGCAGGTGGGGCAGTACTGCAGCGAGGAGTCGGCGAAGCTCACCTCGCGCACGGTGTCGCCGCACACCGGGCAGGGTTCACCCGCCCGCCCGTGCACGCGCAGCCCGGCCCGCTTGGCGTCCTTGAGCTCCTTGGCCGGCTTGCCCGCCGCCGCCGCGACCGCCTCCGTGAGCACCGAGCGCATCGCCTCGTACAGGGCGTCGACCTGCGTGTCGCTCAGCGTGGCCGCCAGCGCGTACGGCGAGAGCCGGGCGGCGTGCAGCACCTCGTCGGAGTAGGCGTTGCCGACGCCGGCCAGCACCGACTGGTCGCGCAGCAGCCCCTTCACCTGGGTGCGCTGACCGGCGAGGATGCGCGCGAGCGCGTCGCGGTCGAAGCCGGCGGCGAGCGGGTCGGGTCCGAGCGAGGCGATCATCGGCACCTCGCGGGGGTCGCGCACGACGTACACCGCCAGCCGCTTGCGGGTGCCGGCCTCGGTGAGGTCGAAGCCGGAGCCGTCGTCGAGCACCACCCGCAGGGCGATCGGGCTCTTGCCTGGCCGCAGCGGCGTCGGTGAGACCTGCGGCGACCAGCGAAGCCATCCGGCTCGCGACAGGTGGAAGACCAGGTGGAGGCCGTCGACGTCGACGTCGAGCCACTTGCCGTGGCGGTCGACGCCCGTGATCTCGAGCCCGGCGAGCGCGGTCGGCGGCGGGTCGAACGTCTTGAGCGTGCTGATGTTGCCGATGTCGACCCGCGCGACCACGCGGCCCACGGCGGACTCCCGCAGGAACCCGACGAGGCCCTCGACCTCCGGCAACTCAGGCACGCGCAGAGTCTGCCATTTCCAGCCGACACGCCGGGTGATCGCTCGCGATTCACCCGAACGGCCTACTCAAGACCGCCCCATCGGCGGGTCGAAGACACCAGGGATGCCCGGTCCCGCCCTCGAAGCGACCCGAACGGAGCAGTACCCGATGCCGCACACCGCTCTGCCCGCCCTGAACCCGCCCCGACGCGCCCCTCTCGCTCGGCGGCGCACCGCCTCTGTCGCCGGGCTCGCGCTGCTCGGTTCCCTGCTGACTGGCCTGCTCACCGCAGCGCCCGCGCAGGCCGCGCCGTCCGTCACCTCGACCGAGCGGGCGTTCGTCAGGAGCATCAACTCCTCGCGGCACGCGAGTCACCGCGCGCAGCTGCGTGGCTCCGGGGCGCTCACGGCCGTCGCCCGGCGGTGGGCCCAGTCGATGGCGCGCTCGAACCGCCTGGCTCACAACCCCCGGGTGGCGAGCCAGGTGCGGTCGTGGCGCTACCTCGGCGAGAACGTCGGGGTCGGGGGCTCCGAGCGCAGCCTGCACTCGGCGTTCATGCACTCGGCTCCGCACCGAGCCAACGTCGTCAGCTCGCGCTACACCGGCGTCGGCGTCGGCGTCGCCTACGGCCACGGCCGCATGTGGGTCGTCGAGGTCTTCGCGCGTCCGGCAGTCCGGGCCAAGCGCCCGGCGCGGACCATCGGCTACGGCGCCCGCGGGACGACGGTGAAGAAGATCCAGCGCAAGCTGCACGTGCGCGCCACCGGCTACTACGGCCCCGTCACGCGCTCGCGAGTCGTCGCCTTCCAGAAGCGCCACCACCTGCGCGCCACCGGAAAGGTCGACACCGCGACGCGCCGCCGGATGGGCGTGTGATGCCCGGCCTCGGGTTGCGGGTTCGCGGGCTGCTGACCGCCGCCCTCGTGGGCACGAGCCTGCTCACCGGTGTCGCGGGTGCCTCCAGCGCCGCGGCGTCGGACGCCGGCACCTTCGTCTCGAGCATCAACTCCGCCCGCCGCTCGGCTGGTCTGGCGCCCCTGAGCAGCAACGCCACGCTCGCGTCGGTGGCCCGCTCGTGGGCCGCCTCGATGGCCGCGTCCCAGCGGCTCGCGCACAACCCTCGCCTCAGCTCGCAGGTGTCTGGCTGGAAGGTGCTCGGCGAGAACGTCGGCACCGGGGGTTCGGCGACGGCGATCCACCGCGCGTTCATGGGCTCCGCGCCACACCGCGCCAACATCCTCAGCGCTCGCTACTCCCAGATCGGCGTCGGCGTCGCCACCGCAGGCGGGCAGTTGTGGGTGGTCGAGGTCTTCCGCCTGCCGACCGGCGCGTCCGCACCGGCGTCGAGCACGGCCAAGGCGCCGTCCTCGAAGAGCTCGAGCCGACCCACGAGCTCGACCACCACGCGGGCGGCCCGCCAGACCGCATCCCGGGCTAAAGCCAAGCCCACCGCCAAGCCCAAGCCCACCGCCAAGCCCAAGCCCACCGCCAAGCCCAAGACCAAGACCAAGCCCACCGCCAAGTCCAGCGCACAGCCCACGCCCCAGGCCACGGGGGCACGGAGCGGCTCGCTGGCGGCCGCACCGGCCGCCGCCCAGACCCCGCTCACCCTGGCAGCGGTGCTGAAGCACGCGCGCCTCGCCGTCACCGGGTCGGGCGACCCCGTGGCCGCGTGGGCGTGGCTGCTGCGACGGTTGCTCGGCGTCCGGACGGCGATCGGCGCCTGACGCTCACGGCGGCGAGTCACTCCACGGCACGCGGGTGAGGTAGACGAACGTCCACCAGGTCAGCGCCGCCAGGCCGAGGAGCAGGGCCAGCGCGAGCCGGCCGCGCCAGTGCGGGCTCACCCGTGGACGGGCGCCGCGGGCTGCCGCGCTGGCCAAGGCCGCCGCGATCGGCAGGTCGAGCAGCAGGAACCGCCACATGCTCGTGATGGGGCGCACCACCGCGAGCAGGTAGAGCGGGTAGACGACGCCGAACGCCCGCAGGTCTGGGGTGAGCCACGCGGTGTGCCGGCCGAGCAGCACGTGCAGGCCCGCGGCGACGACCCCGAGCAGCAACCCCACGCCGGCCAGCCCGAGGCCCTGCCAGGCCCACGTCAGCCACGGCACGAACGGCCCGTCGGCCGGCCGCTGCCCCCAGGCGGCCTGGGTCAGGAAGAACGCGCGCGGGACGCCCGTCGCCACCCCCACGATGGCCGGCCACAGCACCGCCGACACCGCCGTGACCGCCAGCAGCGCCGTCCACGACCAGCGGTCCCGGGTGGTGACCGGGTCGCGGCTGCGGCGACGCCAGCGGCGCACGCCGTGCCAGACCACGATCACCACGAGGGGCGCGGCGACGGCCCGCGTGAGCCCCAGCAGCAGCACGACCGGCGCGGCCCACAGGTACTGCCGGCGCACCAGCAGCAGCAGCGAGCCGGCGAGCAGCAGCGCAGCGAGGGCCTCGGTGTAGGCCACCTGCAGCACCGGTGCCGGTGGCAGCAGGCACCAGATCGCCACCGCCAGGGCGGCGAGTCGGCGGTGGCCCGGGACGGCGGCGAAGAGCCGCCACATCACGAGCGCAGCAGCCGCGCCGGCCAGGAGGTTGACCACGCTCGCCGCAAGCCAGAACGGCAGCCCGGTCACCATCACCGCTCGCACCAGCATCGGGAAGAGCGGGAAGAACGCCCAGCCGTTGTAGTCGACGGCGCCGACCGGGCCGTGCGGAAGCCGGCTCGGGTAGCCGTGCTCGGCGATGCGCTGGTACCACTCGCCGTCCCAGATGCCGACGAGGTCAGCGTAGTGCGGGTGCAGGGCCCCCACGCCAGCCGGGTTCTGCGCCCACCGGGCCGCCAGCTCGATCACCACGCCGCAGAGCACGCGCGACGCGGCGTACGCCACCAGCACCTGCACCCACGTGGGCCAGGCCCGAAAGCGCTGCCAGGCCCGCGCCGACAGGGACGGCGGCACGGGGGACGGCGCGACCGCGAGCGGTGGCGCGGGGGACGTCGTCGGCGTCACCGGGCGGGCGGGGTCGGCCACGCGCACCTCCCGGTCACCGCCACGGCACCACCCCGAGCCGTCGACCCATGGTGGCACCGGCCCGGCACGGCCGCCTCAGGACGCCGCGGTGACGGCGTCGAGCTCGGCCAGGTCGCTGATCGTCGGTTGCCAGGAACCGGCGGCGGCGTTGGCCCGGACCTGCTCGGGACGCGTGGCTCCCGCGATGACGCTGGCCACGGCTGGCTGGGCGGCGAGCCCACCGATGGCGACGTCGAGGACGCCGATCCCGCGCTCGGCGGCGAAGGCCTCGACGGCCTCGATGGCGTCCCAGTCGGCCGACTCGAGCCGGGCGGCCTGCGCCTGCAGTCGCGAGCCCTCGGGCGCGGGCTCACCGCGGCGGTACTTGCCGGTGAGCAGGCCGTACTCGAGGGGGAAGAACGGCAGCAGCCCGAGGCCGAAGTGCTCGCACGCCGGCACGAGCTCGTCCTCGACCTCGCGGTCGAGCAGCGAGTACTTGTTTTGCGCGCTGACGAACCGCTCGAAGCCGCGGGTGCGGGCCGTCCAGTCCGCGTCCGCGACCTGCCAGGCGCTGAAGTTGGAGCTGCCGACATAACGCACCTTGCCTTCGTCGACCAGCTCGTCGAGCGCCGCGAGCGTCTCCTCGACGGGGGTGACGCCGTCCGGCGTGTGCAGCTGGTAGAGGTCGATCCAGTCGGTGCCGAGGCGGCGCAGGCTCGCCTCGACGGCCTTGCGCACGTATCGCCGTGACGCGCGGGCGCCGAAGTCGGGGCCGTTGGCGCCGTGCATGTCCATGCCGAACTTCGTCGCGACGATGACGTCCGAGCGTCGGCTGCCGAGCGCGCGGCCGAGCAGCTCCTCGCTCGCGCCCTGGCCGTAGATGTCCGCGGTGTCGAAGAGCGTGATGCCGCAGTCGATCGCCGCGTCGACCACCGCCTGGGTCTGCCCGGCGTCGATCCGGGCGCCGAAGGCGTTGCAGCCCACGCCGACCGTGCTCACGATCAGGCCGGAGCGGCCGAGGGGTCGGTACGTCATGTCCGTCTCGTTCGTGTTCGTCACGCCGAGAGCGTATGCCGCCGCCGCGATGTCCCCGGCCGCCCTCCCGCCTGGGCGCTCAGCGCTTGATGACGACCTTCAGCGCCTTCGTCTGCGCCGCGCGGGCGAAGGTGTCGTAGGCGTCGAGCACCTGGTCGAACGTGAAGTGGTGCGTGCCGAAGCGCTCGGCGGCGAGCTTGTGCTGCGCCACGAGCTTCAGCAGCATCGGCGTCGTCGAGGTGCTCACCAGGCCCATGGTGATCTGGATGTCCGAGATCCACAGGTCCTGCAGCGCGAGCTCCACCGACGCGCCGTGCACCCCGACGTTCGCCACGGCGCCACCGGGCCGCACGAGCTTGGTGCACAGGTCGAACGTCGCGGGGATGCCCACTGCTTCGATCGCGACGTCGACCCCGAGCCCGTCCGTCATCGCCTTGACCTGCTCGACGACGTCTGCCGCGCCGCTGTTGACGCCGTCGGTGGCGCCGAACTGCTGGGCCTGCTGCAGCCGGTTGTCGTCGAGGTCGATCGCGATGACCCGCGCGGCGCCGTACAGGCCGGACGTCATCATCGCGGCCAGGCCGACGGGGCCGGCGCCCACGACGGCCACGACGTCACCGGGCTTGACCTTGCCGTACCGCACGCCGATCTCGAAGCCGGTCGGCAGGATGTCCGACAGCATGACCGCCGCGTCGTCGGTGACGCCGGCGGGGATCTTGTAGAGGCTGTTGTCGGCGAACGGCACGCGCACGAGCTCGGCCTGGGTGCCGTCGATGAGGTGGCCGAAGATCCAGCCGATGCCACTGGCGCCCTCGTCGGCGAGGCAGTGCGCGTACAGGCCCTGGTGGCAGTACGAGCAGGACCCGCACGCGCTGATGCACGAGATGATGACGCGGTCGCCGACCGCGATGGTCTGCACGGCGTCGCCGATCTCGGTGACCGTGCCGACGCCCTCGTGGCCGAGGATGCGGCCCGGCGTCACCGCTGGCACGTCGCCCTTGAGGATGTGCAGGTCGGTACCGCAGATGGTGGTGGTGTCGATGCGGACGATGACGTCCGTGGGCTGCAGGATCTTCGGGTCCGGCACGTCCTCCCAGGCCTTCTGGCCGGGTCCGTGGTAGACGAGCGCCTTCATGGCGGTACCTCCGAGGTCGGTGTTCGGCTTCGCCCCCGACTCTCGTGGCCGGCACCCCGGCCCGTCAGAGCCGAACGTCCCGGCCCCCGCCCCGTTGATCACGTTCAGTGGGTGACACTCCGCTTGCCGAGGGGTGCACCCCTCGACAAGCGNGCGTGAACCCTCGACAAGCGCCCGGCTAGTGCCGACGGACCCGGCGGCGCAGGAGCACCAGCCGCTGCTCGGTGACCTCCTGGCTGTGCACCGCGAGCCACCCGCACAACGCGGCCAGCGGCAGCTCGACGAGCACGGCCATCGCGAGCGACTCGAGCACAGCGCGGCCGGGCGCTGAGGTCACGACGTCGAACCACGCGTCCGCGAGCAGCAAGGCGCCGGCGGCCGAAGCGGCCACGGGCAGCAGACGCGAGCGGCGCACCGCCGCCACCGCGGTCGCCGCGAGCGCCGCGGCCAGCCCGACGTCGTACCCCGCCCAGGCGAGCGCGTAGTGGTGCGAGACGGCGCGGTGCGGCAGCGAGACCGCCAGGACGGCGACCCACGGCAGCAGCGCGACCGAGCAGACGGCGAACACCGGAGCGACCCAGCGCACGACGCGCGCCTCCGCGTGGTCAGCAGGTGCCTCGGCCGCGACGGGCGGTGGATCGTCGGCGCCGCTCACACGCGGAGCGTACGTCGCCCGCCCCCCGATGACGGAGCGGGGCGCGCGGTGGGGGGTCCGCGCGCCCCGCTCCTCCCTCTCGGCCGTCAGGGGGGTGGGCCCGAGAGGGGATCCGCCGAGCACCGAAGGGGCGGTGCGCCCGGCGGGGGCTGGAGGATCGGTCGGTCACTGAAGCGGGAGGCATCCCTTCTGCTGCAACGATCCTGCGAGCTCGAAGGCCGCCATCGGGCGTCCGTAGAAGTAGCCCTGGCCCAGGGGGCAGCCGAGCTGGGCGAGCACCCGGTGCTGGTGCTCGGTCTCGACACCCTCGCCGACCACGGACATCCCCAGCGTGCGAGCCATGGTGATGATCGCCTCGACGATCGCGACGCCGTCCGTGCCCGCCTCGTCGTGGCCACTGCCCAGCGCCTCGATGAAGGAGCGGTCGATCTTCAGCGCGTCGACGGGGAAGGCGCGAAGGTAGCTGAGCGAGCTGTAGCCGGTGCCGAAGTCGTCCAGCACGATCCGGACGCCGAGGTCGCGCAGCTGTTGCAGGGCCCGGCGGGCGGTGGGCGCGTCCTCGACGAGCAGGCTCTCGGTGATCGAGGTCTCGGCGCCCTGGGTCACGATCTTGGGCGCAGGCCTCCGGCGGATGGTGCGACGTGCAACCCCGCGAGGGTGGTGGCACGAGCGTGCGGCTGTGGCTGCCGTGCGACACCGTCGGAGTCGCTGAGCCCGCCCCAGAGCCACCGTCCGGCAACTCTACCTTCACGTTGGGGTAGAGTCTGGACGTCGGCGCGCGCCGAGCCCGTGCTGCGCACCTCCTGTCCTCGACGCGTTGACGCGTCATGCCTGCCGCGCTTGTGAAGCCGGCACCCACCCGCTTGTTGGAGCTTCTTCGTGCCCTCTACCGCCCCACCGTCGCTGCCCGCTGCCGTCCGCCCGCCCGAGGCGGACGAGGAGACGACCCTCGCCTCGGTCCTGCGCTCACCGCGCCTCCTGCGCGTCGAGGTGCTCGCGGGCCTCGTCGTCGCGCTCGCTCTCATCCCCGAGGCCATCAGCTTCTCGATCATCGCCGGCGTGGACCCCCGGGTCGGGCTGTTTGCCTCCTTCACCATGGCGGTCTCGATCGCCTTCCTCGGTGGCCGGCCCGCGATGATCTCCGCCGCCACTGGCGCGGTGGCCCTGGTCATCGCCCCAGTGATGCGCGACCACGGCTTCGACTACTTCGTCGCCACGGTGATCCTGGCCGGTGTGCTGCAGGTGGCCCTCGGCGTCGGCGGCGTGGCGCGGCTGATGCGCTTCATCCCGCGGTCGGTGATGGTCGGGTTCGTCAACGCCCTCGCGATCCTCATCTTCCTGGCCCAGGTGCCCCACCTCGTGCACGTGCCGTGGGCGGTCTACCCGCTCGTCGCCGTGGGCATCGCCGTCATGGTGCTGCTGCCCCGCGCCACCAAGGCCGTGCCCGCGCCGCTAGTGGCGATCGTGGTCCTGACGCTGTTCACCGTCTTCGTGGCCGTGTCGGTGCCTACAGTCGGCGACGAGGGCGAGCTGCCGCGCAGTCTGCCGAGCCTGTTTGTGCCGCACGTGCCGTTCACACTCGAGACGCTGCGGATCATCGGGCCCTACGCCCTGGCGATGGCGCTGGTCGGGCTGCTCGAGTCGCTCATGACCGCGAAGCTCGTCGACGACGTCACCGACACCCACTCGCACAAGACCCGGGAGGCCTGGGGCCAGGGCGCCGCCAACATCATCACGGGCTTCTTCGGCGGCATGGGCGGCTGCGCCATGATCGGCCAGACGATGATCAACGTCAAGGCGTCCGGTGCGCGCACCCGGCTCTCGACCTTCCTGGCGGGCTCGTTCCTGCTGGTGCTCGTGGTGGGGCTCGGCGACGTCGTGGGCGTCATCCCGATGGCGGCGCTCGTCGCGGTGATGGTCATGGTGTCGGTCGGTACGTTCGACTGGCACAGCATCCGGCCCGCCACCCTGCGGCGCATGCCGCGCAGCGAGACCGCGGTCATGGTGTCGACCGTCGCGGTCGTCGTCGCCACCCACAACCTGGCGATCGGCGTCGTGGTCGGCGTGCTCGTGGCGATGGTGATGTTCGCTCGGCGCGTGGCCCACTTCACCGAGGTCGTCGACGTCGCTCACCCGGACGACGACACCCGCGTGTACGCCGTCACCGGTGAGCTGTTCTTCGCGTCCAGCAACGACCTCGTCTACCAGTTCGACTACGCGCACGACCCGCGCAACATCGTCATCGACATGAGTCAGTCGCACATCTGGGACGCGTCCACGGTCGCGACGCTCGACGCCATCGAGACCAAGTACGCGCGGTACGGCAAGACGGTGACCATCACGGGCCTGAACGCGTCGAGCACCGAGCGCCACGCCCGTCTCGCCGGCCACCTCGGCGGCGGCCACTGACGCGGTTCAGAGGGTGAGCAGGCTGCTCAGCGACCCCTCCGGCAGATCGCCGGCGATGGAGCCCAGCCGCCACCTGTCGGTGAACACCGCCACCAGCACGCCGTCGCTGCGCTGCAGCACCTCGGCACCGCGCCGTCCGTCGACGTCGGCGTGCACCTCGGGCGCGACCCGACGCGCCAACGAGTAGTCCAGGCGCTCGAGGATCACGCGGGCCGAGAACTCCTGACGCATTCGCTCCTCGACGACCTCGAACTGCAGCGGACCCACGGCGGCGAGCACCGGCGCCTGCGCGCCTCGCCGCTCAGAGACGAGCACCTGGACGACGCCCTCCTGGTCGAGCTGCTCAATGCCCCGGCGGAACTGCTTAGCCCGGCTGGGATCGTGCGACCGGATGACCGCGAAGTGCTCGGGGGCGAACTTCGGGATGGGCGGGAAGGTCACCGGTTGCTCGTCGTACAGGGAGTCGCCGACGCGTAGGACCGCCGCGTTCACCAGACCCACGACGTCGCCTGGGTAGGCGTGGTCGACCGTCTCCCGGCTGCGCCCGAAGACCGCCTGGGCGTACTTGGTGGCGAACGGCTTGCCGCTCTGCGCGTGCGTCACCACCATGCCGCGGGTGAACCGTCCCGAGCACACCCGCACGAAGGCCATGCGGTCACGGTGCGCGGCATCCATACCGGACTGCACCTTGAACACGAAGCCGGAGAACGGCGTGTCGACTGCCCTCGGCTGCCCGTCGACGTCGATGCGCGCGCCCGGTGCGGGCGCGAGGTCGACGAGCACGCGCAACAGGTCGTTGACCCCGAAGTTGACGACGGCGGCACCGAACATCACCGGTGTCGCGGCCCCGGCGAGGAACGCCGCCTGGTCGTAGCCGTGACCGGACTCGCGCAGCAGCTCGTACTCCTCGACCGCAGTGGCCCAGACCTCGCCGTGGCGGTGCTTCGCGGTGTCGGGGTCGAGCCGCTGGACGCCCGCCAGCGTCGCGCCGCCCGGGGTACGCGCGAACTCGACCAGCTCGCCGGTGCGGACGTCCAGCACGCCGCGGAAGTCCCCCGCGACCCCCACCGGCCAGGTCAACGGCATCGGGTGGATGCCGAGCCGCTCCACCAGCTCGTCGAGCAGCTGCAGCGGCTCCAGGCCCGGGCGATCCCACTTGTTGACGAAGGTGACGATGGGCAGTCCGCGCGTGCGACAGACCTCGAACAGCTTGAGGGTCTGCGGCTCGAGTCCCTTGGCAGCGTCAAGCAGCATCACGGCGGAGTCGACGGCCGCCAGGACGCGGTAAGTGTCCTCGCTGAAGTCGGCGTGTCCGGGGGTGTCGAGCAAGTTCACCACGTGATCGCCGTACTCGAAGCGCAGCGCCGCAGACGTGATCGAGATGCCGCGCGAACGCTCCATCTCCATCCAGTCCGACACCACACCACGGCGCCCGGCCTTGCCGTGCACGGCACCGGCTTCGTCGATCACGCTGGCGTGCAGCGCGATCGCCTCGGTGAGGGTCGACTTGCCGGCGTCCGGGTGGGAGATCACCGCGAACGTGCGACGTCGCCGCGCCTCGGCGGTCAGGTCGTCGGTCACGCGATCAGCGGGGCCGCTCGGGCTCGCCGCGCCGACGCCGGGGCCGGGTGTGCCGGGTGATCTGGGCACGCAGCTCGCCGGCGAAGGTCTCGGCAGCGGTCAGCTGGTCGCGCAAGGCGTCGATCCGCTGGGTCGTCACCTCGTGGTACATCGACAGCCGGTCGATCAGGACCGCGCGACGCGGGTGGTCGTCGGCGTCGAGCTGGTCGAGCAGGGCGAGCAGGTCGCGCATCTCCTCGAGCGTGAAGTCGAGCGGCTTCATGCGGCGCACGAGCAGCAGCCGCTCCACGTCGGCCTCGGTGTAGAGCCGGAAGCCGCCCTTGCTGCGCGCTGACGGCGGCACCAACCCGACCTCCTCGTAGTGGCGGATGGTGCGCAGGCTGAGGCCCGTGCGGTCGGCGACCTCGCCGATCTGCATGTGCTGGCCCTCCGACATGCCAGCGACTCTACCCCTTGGTGAGAGTTGGCTGGAACGGACCGTCGGTGCCGCGGACCGCCGAGCCGACGACGCAAGCAGGATCCAGCAAGAAGTCCGGCACCGGGCCGCTCTGTGTGCGACCGCGCACGCCAAGGTGGCCGCCCGCAGTGTCATGCGTGCCAGGATCTGCCGGTGACCACCGCCACGACCGCTGCCTCGACTCCGCCGGTGCAGTCGTCGCGGCTCAGCTGGACCGCCTACGCCGTGGCCGCCGGCACGACGGTCCTGCTGCTGGCGCTGTCCGGCCGCTACGGCCCGCACCGTGACGAGCTCTACTTCGTCGCGGCCGGCCACCACCTGCAGTGGGGCTACCCCGACCAGCCGCCGCTCACGCCGCTCATCGCGCGACTGGCGGACGCCGTCGCACCGGGGTCGCTGCTGGCGCTGCGGCTCGTGCCCGCGCTCGCGATCGGGGCGGTGGTGCTGCTGGTCGCCGGTCTCGCCCGCCAGCTGGGTGGCGGCCCGGGAGCCCAGCTGCTCGCGGCCCTGGCGACCGGTGGCGGAGCGGGAGTCCTGGCCGTCGGCCACCTGCTGAGCACCTCGACGATCGACCTGCTCGTGTGGACTGCCGTCATCCGCCTCACGGTCACTGCCCTGCAGCGCAACGACTCTCGCTGGTGGCTGGCCGTCGGCGCCGTGCTCGGCGTGGGCCTGGAGAACAAGCACCTCGTGGCGTTCCTCGCCGCCGGGCTCGTGATCGGCATCGCCGCGACGCCGGTGCTGCGTCACCACCTGCGCTCGCCCTGGGCGTGGGCGGGCGCGGTGCTGGCCCTCGCCCTGTGGGCTCCCAACCTGTGGTGGCAGCAGGTGCACGGCTGGCCGCAGCTCGAGCTCGGGGCCGACATCCGGGCGGAGTATGGCTCGCTCGGGGGAGCGCTCATGCTCGTGGGCTTCCAGGCGATCCTGCTCGGGCCGGTGGCGTTCGTCCTGGTGGTGGGCGGTCTGCGGGGGGCGCTGCTGCGGCCGCAGTGGGTCGCGGTGCGCCCGGTGGGGATCGCCTACGTCGTCCTGCTGCCCGTGTTCGTACTGCTCGGCGGCAAGCACTACTACCTGCTCGGGCTGCTCCCACCACTGGCCGCGGTGGGCGCGGTCATCGACGCCGGACGGCGGCGAGTGCGCGAGGTGCGCCGCTTCGCCGTCCTGCTCGGCCTGACGGCCCTGGTGCCGCTACCGGCGCTGCTTCCGGTGCTGCCCCCGCACGCGCTCGACGCGTCGTTCTACCCGGCGCTCAACGAGGACGGCATGGAGACCATCGGGTGGCCGCGCGTCGTCGCGACGGTGCGCGGCGTCGTCGCGGCGCTACCGGATGAGCAGCGCGCGAACGCGGTGGTGCTCACCTCGAACTACGGCGAGGCGGGCGCGCTGCAGTGGTACGGCGCTCCGGCGCCGGTGTTCAGCGGGCACAACGGGTACGGCGACTGGGGGCCGCCGGTGTCGACCGGGCCGGTGGTGTACGTCGGGCCGCGCGCGCCGTCGGCGGACGCGCTCACCGGCTGCCGCCGAGCGGCGACGCTCGACACCGGTGTCGACAACGAGGAGGACGGCAACGGCGTCTGGGTGTGCGACGGGCCGGCCGGGTCGTGGGCGCAGGCCTGGCCGCGCCTGCGGCACCTCGATGCCTGACGGCTCAGTCGGACGCCGAGGCCGGCCCGACGTGGATGACCGCGGAGTGCAGCCGCGGCAGCCGCTCGAGCAGGTGCGCCTCGGCGTGGTGCGCGATGTCGTGCCCCTCGGCCACCGAGATGCCGGCCGGGACGACGACCTCCGCGTCGGCGTGCAGGGTGTGGCCGATCCAGCGCAGCCGCACGCTCTCGACGGCCACGACGCCCTCGACCGCCCCGATCGCCTCGCGCGCTGCGGGGACGAGGTCGGGGCTGACGGCGTCCATGAGCCGCGCGCCCACCTGCGCGATCGCGGAGCGCAGCACCCCGAGGATCGCCACCGCGATGAGCAGCCCCACCACGGGGTCGGCCCACGGCAGCCCGACGGCGACGCCGCCCGCACCGACCACCACGGCCAGTGACGTGAAACCGTCGGTGCGGGCGTGCAGCCCGTCGGCGACCAGCGCGGCTGAGCCGATCTGCCGCCCGACGCGGATGCGGTAGCGCGCCACGAGCTCGTTGCCGGCGAAGCCGATGACCCCGGCCGCCGCCACGGCCCAGAGGTGGTCGACGCGCTGGGGATCGAGGAGGCGGCGAATCGCCTCGTATCCCGCCAGCACGCTCGACAGCGCGATCATCGCCACGACGAACAGGCCCGCGAGGTCCTCGGCGCGGCCGTAGCCGTACGTGTACCGGTCGTTCGCGGGCTTGCGCGCCAGCCAGAAGGCGACGAGCAGCGGCAAGGCCGTGACGGCGTCCGCGACGTTGTGCAGCGTGTCACCGAGCAGCGCGACCGAGCCGGTGAGGACGACGACGACGGCCTGCAGCAGCGCGGTGACGGCGAGCGCCGCGAGGCTCAGCCACAGCGCGCGGCGGCCACGGGAGTCAGCCTCGAGGGCCTCGTCGACCTGGTCGGCGGCGTCGTGGGAGTGGCCGGCGCCGACGAGCTCGAGGGCGGTGTGCGTGACCCGACCCCACCACGTCGTGGGGTGATCGTGGTGGTGATCGCCGTCGTGGTCGTGGTCGTCGTGCGAGTCGTGGGCCTTGGCGAGCTCGTGGGTCATGACGCCCCCACCGCGGTGGCCGGAGTGAGTGCGGTGGTCGACATGGCCGCCATCGTAGGGCCGGCTGCTACCGTCATATGACAGATCGTTCACATGTACGGGAGTGGTGATGGGTCGCGCGCAGGTGGTGGGGCTCGACGCGTGCTCGACCTCGCAGGTCGACCGCGGCAAGGTGGCCGCGGCCGAGCCGCTGCTGCTGGGCCAGGCGGAGTCGGTGCAGATCGCCGGCGTCTTCGACCTGCTCTCCGACCCCAGCCGCGTGCGCGTGCTCTTCGCGTTGCTCGAGGTCGGCGAGGCGTGCGTGTGCGACCTGGCCGAGATGGTGCACATGTCGCAGTCGGCGTTGTCGCACGCGCTGCGGCTGCTGCGCACCGCCGGCGTGGTGACGAACCGCCGCGACGGCCGCATGGTGCGCTACCGCCTGGCCGACAGCCACGTGCGGCTGCTGCTCGACGTCACGCGCGAGCACCTGGGCCACGCTCCGTCGGCCGGGGACGCTTGATGGGTCACGACCACAGCCACACCAGCGCGGTGTCCGCCGGTGCCCGGCACCGCCGTCCACTGTTCGTCGCCTTCACGCTGACCGCAACGTACGCGGTGGTCGAGGTCGTCGTCGGCATCGCGACCGGCTCACTGGCCCTGGTGTCCGATGCCGCCCACATGGGCACCGACGTCCTCGGCCTCGGCATGGCGCTGGCCGCGATCACGCTCGCCCAGCGCGCCACGCACTCGCAGCGCACCTACGGCGCCTACCGGCTCGAGGTGCTCGCCGCGCTGGCCAACGGACTGCTGCTCTTCGCGGTGGCGGGGTACGTGCTGTTCGAGGCGTGGCGCCGTTGGACGCACCCGCCCGAGGTGCCCGGCGTCCCCATGCTGGTCGTCGCTGTCATCGGCCTGGTCATCAACGTCATCAGCTTCCGGCTGCTGTCGGCCGGCGCGAAGGAGTCGCTCAACGTCCGCGGCGCCCACCTCGAGGTGCTCTCGGACATGCTCGGCTCGGTCGGCGTCATCGTGGCCTCGATCCTCATCTGGACCACCGGTTGGCGCTACGCCGACCCGCTCGTCGCCGTCGCCATCGGCGTGTTCATCCTGCCCCGCACCTGGCGGCTCATGGGCCAGGCGCTGCGGATCCTCATGGAGGTCGCGCCGCCGGGCGTCGACGTCGCGCAGGTCGAGCGCGCGATCGTCGCGCTCGACGGCGTCACCGAGGTGCACGACCTGCACATCTGGACCGTCACGTCCGGCCTCGAGACCGCCACCGGGCACGTGGTTCTGGACGACGACGCCGACCTGCACAGCGTGCTCGACCGCGTCTGCGCGTTGCTGGCAGAGGAGTACGGCGTCACGCACGCCACGATCCAGTGCGAGCCGCGGGCGCACCGCGACCACGTCAACCCGATCTGAAGCCTGGCGTCAGCCCACCGCGACTGACGCCTCCCCGAAGACCGACCGCACGCCAGGCGCGCTGCGCAGCCAAGCGGTGGCGGCGGTCAGCGGCTGCCGCAGCAGCAGCCACCCGCCGAGGGCCACGAGGGAGCCGAAGAGCAGCCCCGCCACCACGTCCCACGGGTAGTGCGCGCCGACGTACACGCGGCTGAACGCCATGACCAGCGCCGCGACGACGGCGACCGCACCCAGCCGCCGGTGCGCGATGAGCAGCCCCGCGGCGACCGCGCCGGCCATCACCGCGTGGTCGGAGGGGAACGAGAAGTCGCTGGTGACGTCGGCCAGGCGCAGCAGCTGCGGGTGGACGGCGTACGGGCGCGGTTCGCGCACGAGGTGCCCGAGCGGCTGGTTGAGGGCCAGCGCGAGCAGGGCCGCGAGCGCCGTCCAGCCCGTGGCTGCCAGGTCACGCGACGAGCGCTGGCGAGCAACGAGGAGCGCGGCCAGGAGAAGCACGAGGAACACGGCGATCCCGTACGTCGCGAAGTCCAGGACGGCACCGTGCAGCGCCGGGGTGGCTCGGGTGAGGCGGTTCACGGCGTACATCAGCCGGTCGTCGAGGTGGTGCAGCGACGTGGTGACGGGCATGGCGGCCTTTCGAGCGGCGGACGTCGCGGCGGCTCGCGCGATCCGGCCGACCGTACGCGCGCTCCCTCAGAGATCGGTGAGAGCCGATCGGTCGGTGCGGGCCTCGAGCGCGGCCTGCACGGCCACCATGTCGTGCGCTCCGCGCCCGAGGTCAACCGCCTCGTTCAGCAAGCCGTCACAGACGTCGAGCAACGGCGAGCAGATGCCGGCCTCCCGCGCGGCCGCCGTGATCAGGCGGTTGTTCATCAGGACGTCGGCGAGCGCAGCCTGCGGGGCGAGGTCACCGGCGAGCAGCTTCGCGGTCTTGACCCGAGAGATGTCGCTGGCCATCTGGCCGCTGTCGACGACGCGGCGGAACGTCGCGAGGTCGAGGCCGTGCCGGTCGGCGAAGTGCCACGCCTCCACCAGGCCGGTGACGGTGGCGATCAGGAAGACGTTCACGGCGAGCTTCATCAGCAGCGCCTCGGGGACGTCACCGCAGCGCACCACCTCACGGCACATCGGCTGCAGCAGCGGCTCGACGGCGGCGACGGCGGCGTCGCGTCCCGCCAGCATCGCGACGAGCGTGCCGGCCTCAGCGGGCGCTCGCGACCCCGACACCGGGGCCTCGACGTACTCGCCACCAGCAGCCCGCACCTCGGCGGCGAGCGATCGGGAGTACGGCGGCGACGTCGTGCCCATCGCCACGAGCGTGCGGCCCGCCACCAGCTCGGCCAGCCGCGGCGTGCCCCGGCCCAGCACGTCGTCCAGCGCCGGCTCGCCCGCCAGCATCGCGATGACGACGTCGGCTCCCGCGAAGACCTCTGCGACGTCGTCCACCACCAACGCCCCGAAGGCGGTCAGGGGCGCCGCGCGCTGCGGCGTCCGGTTCCAGACGACCAGCGGGACGCCGGCTCGCGCGAGGTTCGTCGCCATGGGAAGCCCCATGATCCCCGTGCCGACGAAGCCGACGGCTGCGCGCCCGTGCGTGGCCATGACCACCTCCGGCACGCACTATGACAGATGTCATAGTGCGGTGTCAGCCGGCCGCGGCGTCCAGTACCGGAGCGAGCTCGGCCAGCAGGTCGTCGAGCGGTTGGACGTCATGGCGCACGCGGCACACCAGGATCGCTCCCTCCAGCGCGGCCAGGACGACGCCGGCCAGCGACGTCGCCCGCGCGACGTCGACGCCTGCCGTGACCAGCTCGTCCGCCACCGCCGACTGCCAGTGCGCGAAGGCGGCGGCCGCGGCCTCGCGCAGCCCGGCGTCGGCGTCCGAGGCGTCGACGACGGTCGCCACCACCGGGCAGCCGGTTGCGTACTGCGACTCGGTCAGCCACCGCCGCCAGGTCTCGACAAGCGCCACCAGCACCTCGGACGGCCGCCCGGCGGGATGCGCCGGACGGGCCGAGCGCGCACCCGCGCGTCCCGCCAGCTCGAGCGCCTCAGTCACCAGCTGCCGCTTGCCGCCGGGGAAGTAGTGCTGCAGCGACCCGCGCGGCGCGTCGGCGCGCTCGACCACGGCCCGCAGCCCGGTGCCGCTCGGACCCTGGCGACCCACGAGCTCCAACGCGCTGCGCACGAGGCGCTCTCGCGGCGTGCGTGGGTGGGGTTCGAGTGCGTCTGCAGGACTCATGACGTGCGCACCCTAGTCCCGAGCGCGAGGCGCCCCCCAGACGTCCGGGCCGTCGCGGCTCAGCCCGAGCTGCCGATCCCGGCCACGAGGTTGATGGTCGTGGCGACGATGACCGTGCTGAACAGGTACGACAGCAGGGCGTGACGCAAGGCGGTGGACCGCATCGCCCGAGTGGTCAGAGCCGTGTCCGACACCTGGAACGCCATCCCCACCGTGAAGCCGAGGTAGCCGAAGTCGCTGTAGCAGGGCTCGTCATCCTGGTTGAAGTCGACTCCGCCGTCCGTGCCGGAGTAGTAGAGCCGCGCGTACCTGAGGGTGAACACCGTGTGCACGACGAGCCAGGCCAGCAGCACGGTGAGCACGCCGAGGGCCGCCTGCAGGTCGGCCGCGACGCCCTTGGTGCTGCTGGCCCGCACCAGGATGAGCACGACCGCGGCGAGGCTGGCGATCGCCGCACCGAGCAGCAGGGCGTCACTCGCGGCCCGGCTGGGGTCCTCGCGCGTGGCGTGGGCCGCCGTGTCGTCGGCGTCCAGCGGCCAGATGATCCACCAGGTCCAGGCCAGCATGGTCGCCGCGGCGGCGTCCCACGCGAGGGCCGGCGCGAACAGCGCGCCGCCGAACGCCCACGCCGCCACACCCACCACCACGCCGACCGCTGCCGACACCGCCAGCCGCCGGCCGACGCGCAGCGCGAAGACGTGGCGAGACCGCGCGCTCGCACCCTGTCGGGACGCCATGAGCGAACTGTGGCACAACGGCGCCGGCTCGCTCGCGACCCAGCACGTGTGCCGAGCCGAGGAGCCTGGCCGGCGCCCCGACGGGCGCGACTAGTGCGTGAGCGCCGGCTCCGACAGCGGCGCCACCGAGGGGTAGAGCGGGTGCGCGGCAGCCAGCGCCTCGACCCGTGCCCGCAGGTCGGCGACGGCGGGCTCGGCAGCACCACTGCTCAGCGCGGCCGCGATGATGTCGGCCACCTCGGCGAACTCGGCGGCACCGAAGCCGCGCGCGGCCAGCGCCGGGGTGCCGAGGCGCAGGCCCGACGTCACCATGGGCGGTCGCGGGTCGTGCGGCACCGCGTTGCGGTTCACCGTGATCCCCAGGGCGTGCAGCCGGTCCTCGGCCTGCCGGCCGTCCAGCTCGGACTCGACGAGGTTGACCAGCACCAGGTGGACGTCGGTGCCGCCGCTGACGATCTCGACGCCCGCCGAGCGCACGTCCGACTGAGCCAGGCGCTCGGCGATCAGGCGCGCGCCCTCGAGGGTGCGCTGCTGACGGTCGCGGAACGCGGGCGACATCGCCAGGGCGAAGCACACCGCCTTGCCCGCGATGACGTGCTCGAGCGGTCCGCCTTGCATGCCGGGGAAGACCGCGGAGTTGATCCGCTTGGCGAGGGCGGGGTCGTCGGTGAGGATGATCCCGCCGCGCGGCCCACCGAGGGTCTTGTGGGTGGTCGACGTCGTGACGTGCGCGTGCGGTACCGGGCTGGGGTGCAGGCCCGCGGCCACCAGGCCGGCGAATTGCGCCATGTCGACCATGAGCAGCGCGCCCACCTCGTCGGCGATCGACCGGAAGGCGGCGAAGTCCAGGACCCTCGGGTACGCCGACCAGCCCGCCACGATCATCCGGGGCCGGCGCTCGCGAGCCAGCGCGCGCACCTCGTCCAGGTCGACCCGGCCGTCGGCCCCGGTGTGATACGGCACGACGTCGAAGTGCTTTCCGGAGTAGTTCAGCCGCATGCCGTGGGTGAGGTGACCGCCGTGGGCGAGGTCGAGACCGAGGATCGTGTCACCGGGCTGCAGCAGCGCGAAGTAGACGGCGGTGTTGGCCTGGGCGCCGGAGTGCGGCTGGACGTTGGCGAACTCGGCGCCGAACAGCTGCTTGGCGCGGTCGATGGCCAGCTGCTCGATGACGTCGACGTGCTCGCAGCCGCCGTAGTAGCGCCGTCCCGGGTAGCCCTCGGCGTACTTGTTGGTCGCCACCGAGCCCTGGGCCTGCATGACCGCCAGCGGAGCGAAGTTCTCCGACGCGACCATCTCCAGGGTCGACTCCTGACGCCGCAGCTCGGCATCCAGTGCAGCGGCCACCTCGGGGTCGACGCTGTGCAGCGGCTCGTTCAGTGCGTTGGGCTGGCTCATCTCGGCCTCTCAGGCGTTGTCGGTCAGGGCGGCGTAGGCCGCTGGGTCGAGGAGGCCGTCGGCGGCCTCGATCCGGGCGCGGAACAGCCAGCCGCGCTCGAACGGGCTGGCGTTGACCAGGCTGGGGTCGGCCTCGACGTCGGCGTTGGTCTCGGTGACCTCGCCGGAGAAGGGCGCGAACAGGTCGCTGACCGACTTGGTCGACTCGACCTCCCCGCAGACGCCACCGGCGGTGAGGGTGCTGCCCGGCTCGGGCAGGCTGACGTAGACCACGTCGCCGAGGGCGTTCGCTGCGAACTCGGTGATGCCGACGGTGGCGACGTCGCCGTCGACGAGCACCCACTCGTGCTCGGCCGTGTACTGGCGGTCGGTCGGGATGGGCATGGCTCTCCTCAGGGGGATGACGGGGACGAGGTGGTGACGGCGCGCGTCAGCGGGCGCGGCGGTAGAACGGCAGCGGGACGACCTCGGCGTTGAGGCGGGTGCCGCGCACGTCGACGTCCAGCCGCGTGCCCACCTCCGCGAGGCCGTGGTCGACGTACGCCATGGCGATGGGGTGGCCGAGCGTGGGCGACAAGGCACCGCTGGTGACCCGGCCGACCTCGCGCCCGGTGCCCGGGTCGAGCACGGTGTAGCCGGTGCGGGGTGCGCGCCGGCCCTCGGCGCGCAGCCCGACCCGCACCCGGCCCACGGTCTCGTCCGCAGCGCGCGTGAGGGCGGCGCGCCCGACGAAGTCCTCCGGTCGTTCGAGGTTGACCACCCGGCCGAGACCGGCGGCGTACGGCGTGGTCGAGGTGTCGAGCTCGTTGCCGTACAACGGCATCGCCGCTTCGAGGCGCAGCGAGTCGCGGCAGGCGAGCCCGGCCGGCACCAGCCCGTGCGGCGCACCCGCCTCGACGAGCGCGTCCCAGACGGCCGGGGCGTCAGCGGGGTCGGAGAAGACCTCGAACCCGTCCTCGCCGGTGTAGCCGGTGCGGGCGACCAGCGCCGGCCGCCCCGCGACGTCCGTGCGCAAGATCGCGTAGTACTTCAGCTCGGTGAGGTCGGCGTCGGTGAGCGCCGACAGGATCGCGCTCGCCTGCGGGCCCTGGACGGCGACCAGCGCCCAGCTCTCGCGCTGGTCGACGACGTCGGCAGCGAAGCCGTCGGCCCGCTCGCGCAGCGCATCGAGCACGACGTCGGTGTTGGCGGCGTTCGCCACCACGAGGTACTGGGTCTCGGCGAGGCGGTAGACGATCAGGTCGTCGAGGATGCCGCCGTCCTCGCGGCACAGCAGCGTGTACTTCGCCTTGCCGACGGCGATCGGGCTGACCCGGCTGACCACCGCGTGGTCGAGCAGCTCACCGGCCTGGGCCCCGACCACCTCGATCTCGCCCATGTGCGACAGGTCGAATAGCCCGGCGGAGGTACGCACGGCGCGGTGCTCCTCGAGCTCGCTGCCGTACCGCAGCGGCATCTGCCAGCCGGCGAAGTCGGTCAGGGACGCGCTGAGTGCGACGTGCCTGCTGTGCAGGGCGGTCTGGCGTGCGTGCGACGGTTCGGTCATGGCGGAGGCTCCCTGCGCTCAGCCGCGACGACGCGCGGCGGGATGGGTGGCCTCCCCTGCTCTGTCATGGGACCTGAGAGCTTCACCGCGCGAGCGCGGCTTGCACCGTGGGTGCAGGACG
The DNA here is from genome assembly GCF_001426435.1 of Angustibacter sp. Root456. Classification (NCBI taxonomy): domain Bacteria; kingdom Bacillati; phylum Actinomycetota; class Actinomycetes; order Kineosporiales; family Kineosporiaceae; genus Angustibacter; species Angustibacter sp. Root456. The sequence continues at coordinate 367,735 of NZ_LMER01000020.1, forward strand.
TCGTCCTGCTTTCCAGAGTTCGCCTCACCGCAGCGGTCATGGGGGCCTGAGAGATTCTGGGGAGAAGTTGCTCCTTCGGCGGCACGTCGGACGTGCGCTCTCCCGCTGCGGTTCGAACGGCGTGTGCAGTTGTGTCACTGGTCTGGCTGGTGGCGCTGAAACTAGAGGCTGCGCTTCGGCGACGTCAATCGCCGGTCGCGGCGCTTCCGGGGGGCGAGACGGACGACGTCCGCTAGTCCTCCGGCAGCCCGGCCCACGAACCGCGCACGTGCCGGATGTGGTGCTTCATGACCTTGGTGGCGCCTCGGGCGTCGCGCGCCAGGACGAGGTCGATGATCTCCTCGTGCTCGCGCGCATAGGCCGCCAGGTCGCCCCGGCTGGCCAGCTGCTCCAGACCGTAGAGCCGGCTGCGGGCCCGCAGCTCGCCGACGACCCGCACCAGGTGCTGGTTGCCGGCCAGGCCGAGCAGGTCGAGGTGGAAGCGGCGGTCGGCCTCGACGTACTCGATCAGCTCGCCCTTCTCGGCGCACTCGACGATGCGCCGGGCGAGGGGGCGCAGCGCCTCGACCTGGTCGGCCACGGAGCCTGAGCAGCGCCGGGCGATCTTCGCGACGGTGGGCACCTCGATGAGCTGGCGGATGTCGGACATCTCGTCGAGCTCGCTGTCGGCGAGCTCGGTGACCCGGAACCCCTTGTTGCGCACCGCGACGACCAGGCCCTCCTTGACCAGGTCGAGCATGGCCTCGCGGATCGGCGTCGGCGAGACGCCGAACTGCGCGGCCAGGGCCGGAGCGGAGTAGAGCACTCCGGGCCGCATCTGCCCCGACACCAACGCCGCGCGCAGGGCATGGGCGACCTGCTCTCGGATGCTGTTGCGTCCGGGGAACTCGGTGAACAGCCGCTCGTCTCCGATGGGCTCGGGCGAGATGGCTCCTGATCTACTCGGCACGCTCTGACCTTACTCGCTCGCTCCTGGTCACATGTCACAGGTCAAAGCACCTCACGCGCCCAGGTACGCCTCGAGCACCCGCGGGTCGTGCATGAGCTCGGACGCGGGTCCGTCCAGGCTCACCTCGCCGGTGTCGACGACGTAGGCGCGGTGGGCGATCTGCAGCGCCGCGCGCGCGTTCTGCTCGACCAGCAGCACGGACGTGCCCTCGGCGTTGACCGTCCGGATCACGTCCATGACCTGGGCCACCACCAGCGGGGCCAGTCCCATCGACGGCTCGTCCAGCATCAGCAGCTTGGGTCCGCTGACCAGCGCGCGCCCGATGGCGAGCATCTGCTGCTCGCCGCCCGAGAGCGTGCCGCCCTGCTGGTGGCTGCGCTCGGCCAGCCGGGGCAGCAGCGAGTAGACGTGGTCGATGCGTCGGTGCACCTCGCGTGCGTCGTCGACCAGGTAGCCGCCCAGCTGGAGGTTCTCGTGCACGCTCAGCCGGGAGAAGATCCGCCGGCCCTCCGGGACGTGGATGACTCCGGACCGCACGACGTCCCACGGGTTGGCGCGCGTGATGTCGGTGCCGAACGCGTGCACCGACCCCTCGCGTGCGCGCACGACACCCGACACCGTCGCCAGCGTCGTCGTCTTGCCCGCGCCGTTGTTGCCCAGCAAGGCGACGATCTCGCCGTCGCCGACGCTGAGCGAGACGCCGCGCAGCGCCTGCACGTGCCCGTACGCCACCTTGACGTCGCGAAGCTCCAGCGCGTTCACCCGCGTGCTCCTTCGGTGGGCGGCGCGGCCGGGTCGTCGGCGCGCCCGAGGTAGGCCTCGATGACGGCGGGGTGGCTGCGGACGGCGTCGGGCTGGCCCTCGGCGATGACGCGGCCGAAGTTCAGCACGACGATGCGCCGCGACACCTGCATCACCAACCCCATGTCGTGCTCGATCAGCACGACAGCGATCCCGAGGTCGCCGATCCGGCCGAGCAGGTCGAGCAGCTCGCCCTTCTCGGTGTGGTTGAGCCCGGCCGCGGGCTCGTCGAGCAGCAGCAGCCGGGGCCCGCGCGCGAGAGCCCGCGCCAGCTCGACCCGCCGCTGCTCGCCGTACGGCAGGGCACTGGCCGGGCCGCCGCGGTCGCCACGCAGGCCCACGAAGTCGAGCCAGTGGTGCGCCTGAGCGGTGGCGTGCTGCTCACCGCGGCGGAACCGCCGAGTGTGCAAGATGGCGTCGAACACGTTCTGCTCGAGGGTCAGGTGCATGCCCGCCCGCACGTTGTCGAGCGCCGTCAGCTCGCCGAACAACCGCAGGTTCTGGAAGGTGCGGGCGACGCCGAGCGAGGCGATCGCCGACGGCCGCCAGCCGGTCATGTCCTGGCCGGCGAAGCTGACCGTGCCGCCCGTGGGCTTGTAGAAGCCCGTGATGCAGTTGAACGCACTGGTCTTGCCGGCCCCGTTGGGTCCGATCACCGAGACGATGTCGCCCTGAGCCACGCTGAAGCTGAGGTCGTCGACGGCGGTGACGCCGCCGAAGCGCAGGGTCAGCCCCCGCACGTCCAGCAGGCTGCTCATCGGGGCACCTCCGACGCCGGTGCGCTGTCGACGGGGGGGACGGCGAAGGGCTCGTCGTCTCGGTCGACGACCTCGCGCACGCGGTGCGGCCAGATCCCCTGCGGGCGGAAGATCATCATCGCGATGAGCAGCACGCCGAAGACGAAGAAGCGGTAGTCGGCGGCCCCGCGCAGCACCTCGGGCAGCACGCTGATGACCACGGCGCCCACGATCACACCGGGGTTGGACCCCATGCCGCCGAGCACCACGGCCATGAGCACGAGCGCCGACTGCAGGAAGGTGAAGCTCTGCGGGGAGATGGCGGACAGCTGGGCACCGAAGAGCACACCGGCCAGACCACCCCAGATCGCGCCGGCGATGTAGGCGGCCAGCTTGACCTTGTAGGTGTGGACGCCGACGGCCTCGGCGGCGTCCTCGTCCTCGCGGACGAAGCGCCACGCCCGACCGATCCGGCTGCGACCGAGCCGACCAGCGGCCACCACCGCCAGGGCCAGGACGACCACGACCGTGAAGTACAGCGCGACCGGCGAGCCCAGGTCGAGGCCGAAGACGCTGGGACCGGGAATGCCGTAGATCCCTGACGGCCCACCGGTGAGGGACAGGTTGTTGGCGGTGATGCGGATGATCTCGCCGAACCCCAGCGTGACGATGGCCAGGTAGTCGCTGCGCAGCCGCAGCGTCGGGCCACCGATGATGATCCCGGCCAACACCGACGCGGCGACGACCACCGGCACGGTGGCCAGCAAGGGCCAGTCGAACCGCGTGCTGAGGACGCCGCTGGTGTAGGCGCCGATCGCGAAGAAGGCGGCGTACCCGAGGTCGAGGAGCCCGCAGTAACCCACCACGATGTTCAGCCCGACGGCCAGCATGGCGAACAGCGCCGCGGACGTGAGCACGCTCAGGGTGTACGGGCTGGCGTTGACGAACGGTGCCAGCAGCGCGGCCACGAGGGCCAGCCAGCCCAGCCGGCGTCCGGCCCAGGAGTGCAGTCCGGCGGCCATCACACACGCTCCGTGACGCGCTCGCCGAGGATGCCCGTGGGCCGCACCACCAGGAAGACGATGAGGAAGCCGAACGCGAAGACGTCGCGCCACTGACCTCCGAGCCACCCCGTGCCGAGCGACTCCAGCAGGCCGAGGGTGAGGCCGCCGAGCATGGCGCCCTTGATGTTGCCGATGCCGCCGATCACCGCGGCCGTGAACGCCTTGAGGCCGATCACGAACCCCATGAGGAAGTCGATCTTGCCGTAGTAGGCGCCGGCCATGACCCCGGCCGCACCCGCCAGCGCCGACCCGATGAAGAAGGTCCGCGAGATGACGGCGTTGACGTTGATGCCCATGAGCAGCGAGGCGGTGCTGTCCTCGGCGATCGCGCGCATCGCGCGCCCGGTGCGGGTGCGCATGACGAGGTACTGCAGGGCGATCATGAGCGCGACCGCGACGACGACGAGCGCGACCTGCTGCATGCTCACGCGCGCACCGAGGAGCTCGACGGACGAGCCCTCCAGGCGCAGCCCGTAGACCCGCGGGTTCGGCCCAGCCACCAGGCGCATGCCGTACTCGAGGGCGAACGACGCCCCCACTGCGGTGATCAGCACCGACAGGCGCGGCGACCCGCGCAGCGGCCGATAGGCCACCCGCTCGAGCAGGAGCCCGCCGGCACCCGACAGCAGCATGGCCGCGACGAGGACGACGAGCAGCACCGGCAGGGTGGCCGCCGCCGACACGCTCCCCAGCAGCCCGATCATGGCGAAGCCGGCGAAGGCGCCGACCATGTAGATGTCACCGTGCGCGAAGTTCAGCAGCTTGATGATGCCGTACACCATGCTGTAGCCGAGCGCGACGAGCGCGTAGAAGGCACCGACGAAGATGCCGTTCCAGATGAGCTGGGTCATGCAAGGGGCCTTTCGGACGGGCCCCCGCCGGCGTCGCAGGAGGACGGCGCCGGCGAGGGCGGTCGCGGTGAGAACTGCGGTCGCTACTGCAGCGAGTCCTCGAGCACGAAGTGGCCGTCGCTGACCTTCAGGATCAGGAAGCCGCCCCGAGACAGCGTGTGGTCCTTGGTGAAGGTCAACGGCCCGGCGAAGGTCGGGAAGTCCTTCAGCGCTTCCAGAGCCTTGTCGACCGCCTTGCCGTCAGTGCTGCCGGCGGCCCGAATCGCCTCGGCCGCAACGCGAACGGCGTCGTACGACTGCGTGGAGTAGGGGCCGGGGTCGCTGTTGAACGTCGCCTTGTAGCTCTGGATCCAGCCCTTGGCGCTCTCGATCGTCTCCGGCGTGGGCGTCATGGTCGCGAGCACGCCCTGGGCGCTCTTGGCCCCAGCGATCTCGATCAGCTTGGCGTCGACGCTGCCGTCGGCGACGAGGATCTTGCCCTGGTACCCGGCCTGGCGCAGCTGGCGGATGATCAGGCCGCCCTCCTGGAAGTACCCCGTCCAGTAGATGGTGTCGGGCTTGGTCTTCAGCACGGCGGTGACGTTCGCGCTGTAGTCGCTCTCGCCCGGGGTGACCGAGTCGCGTCCGGCGAGCTCCGGACCGCCGGCCTGCTTCAGCCGCTCCGCGGTGAGGTCGGCGATGTCCTTGGAGTAGCTGGTGTTGTCGTCCATCACCGCGACGCGCGCGGACTGGATCTTGGTGAGGTAGGCGAGTGCGGCGTCGGCCTGTTGGGTGCCGGTGCCGTTGAGCAGGAACACGTTGGGCAGGTGCTGGTTGACCAGCTCGTTGGAGTTGGCCGCCGGGATGAGCATCGGCACATCGGCCTTGGCGAAGATGGGCAGGGTCGGGAGCGTGGCCCCCGAGCAATAGCCACCGACCGAGACCTTCACGCCCTGGGTCACGAGCTTGTTGGCGCCCGCGGTCGCCGTCTTGGCGTCGCACGCGTCGTCCTCGACGCGCAGCTCGAGCTTGCGTCCGGCGACCCCGCCCTTGGCGTTGATCTCGGTGACCGCCAGCTGGGCGCCGTTCTTCATGTAGGGACCGATGGCGGCGCTGCTGCCCGACATCGGGGCGAGCATGCCGAGCAGGATGGGGCCGGACGAGCTGTCACCGGCCTTGTCCTCGGAGAGCAAGCCGTTGCCGCACGCGGTGAGCAGCAGGGCGGCGCTCGCTGCGGCCACGAGGGGCAGGCGGGCCAAGCGTCGACGTCTCATGTGACGTTCCTTTCAGTGCGGTGTGACGTTGTACAGGACAATGCCACAGGTCGAGGGGCTGCGGAAGGTTGCGGCAGAAAGGAATCCGACCGAGACGAGATGGTTGGCGCCGCAGATCGGACAGGTCGGACGAACAGGTCCCGCTTACGGGCGGGCGATGGTGACCGTGTGCACGGAGGTGTAGAAGTCCTGGGCGGCCTTGCCCTGCTCGCGGCCCCCGAGGCTGGAGGCCTTCTCGCCACCGAAGGGCAGGTAGAAGTCCACCCCCGAGGTCGGTGCGTTGACCTTCACCAGGCCCGCTTCGAGACGGCCGGTGAGCGCCAGCACGGCGTCGAGGTCGTTGGTGTAGAGCCCTGCCGCGAGACCGAACCGCACGCCGTTGGCCATGGCGACGGCCTGGTCGACGTCGGACGCCTGCTGCAGCAGGCAGATCGGGCCGAACACCTCCTCGCAGGCCAGCTCGTGGGACGCCGGCACGCCCTCGACGAGCGTCGGCGCGACGTACCAGCCGTCGTCCGAGACCGACCGCGTACCGGTGAGCAGCCGCCCGCCCGCCGCCCGCGCGGACGCGGCCGCCTGCTGCACGCGCTGGCGGGCCCCCTCGTTGATCACGGGGCCCACCACCGTCTCGGCGCGCGCGGGATCGCCCACGGGCAGCGCCTCGACCGCCGCGACGAGGGCCTCCCGCAGGGGGCCGGGGTCGCCGACCACGATGATGCGTTTGGTGGCCGTGCACTTCTGCCCGGCGTAGCCCATCGCGGCGCCCGTGAGGTGCGAGGCCACGGTCTGCGCGTCGGCGTCGGGGAGCACGACCGCGGGGTTCTGGCCGCCCATCTCCGCCTGCACCGGCACGCCCCGCGCGCCCGCTGCGGCCGCCACGGCGCCCCCGGCGCCCACCGAGCCGGTGAAGGAGACGACGTCGGCGCACTGCACGAGAGCCTGGCCCGTCTGCGCCTCGCCGGGCACGACGGTGAAGACGTCCGGCGGCAGGCACTGGTCGAGGATCTCGGCGAGCGCGAGCGCGCAGGCCGTGGCCTCGGGCGCCGGCTTGAGCACCACCGTGTTGCCGAACGCCAGCGCGGGCGCGGCCTTCCACAGCGGGATGGCGAGCGGGAAGTTCCAGGGGGTGATGAGCCCGGCGACGCCATGCGGCCGACGCTGGGTCAGCAGCAGGCCAGACAGCGACGGCTCGTGCACGGCACCGACCGGGTCGAAGACCTGCTCGGCGTAGTACCGCAAGATGGCGGCGGTGCGCGCGACCTCGCCGCGGGCCTCGGCGCGAGGCTTGCCTACCTCACGCACCACGAGCGCCTCGAGCTGCTCGGCGCGCGTGGCGACGAGGTCGGCGGCCGCGTGCAGGGCGGCGGCGCGGGGCGCGGCGGCCTGGGCCCAGCCACGCTGGGCGGCTCGCGCCCGAGCCACTGCGGCCTCGACCTGTGCGGGTTCGGTGGCTGCCACCTCGACGACGACGTCGGTGGGCTGCTGCGGACTGCGGCTGACGATCACGGGGCTCACCTTCGGGGTGCGGACGGTGCGGACGGTGCTGGAGCTCAGAGCAGGCGAGGCTCAGAGCAGGAAGCCCGCCGGGAACGGGTCGGAGGGGTCGAGGAAGTACTGCGCGGTGCCGGTCACCCAGGCCCGGCCCGTGATGGACGGGATGATGGCTGGCCGTCCCGCGACCTGCGTCTCCTCCAGCACGCGGGCGTGGAACCGGGTGCCGATGAAGGACTCGTTGACCATCTCCTCGCCGACGGCCAGCTCGCCGCGGGCGTGCAGCTGAGCCAGGCGCGCGCTCGTGCCGGTGCCGCACGGGGAGCGGTCGAACCACCCGGGGTAGATGGCCATGGCGTGCCGGGAGTGCTGGGGCGTCGAGCCCGGCGCGACCAGCTGCACGTGGTGGCAGCCGCTCACGCCGGGGTTCTCGGCGTGCACGGGCCGGCGCTGGGCGTTGATGGCGTCCATGATCGACAGCCCCGCCCGCAGCAGCTCGTCCTTGGCGGCCCGGTCGAAGGGCAGCCCGAGCTGGTCGAGCTCGACGACGGCGTAGAAGTTGCCGCCGTAGGCCATGTCGTAGCGCACCTCGCCCAGACCCGGCACCTGCACGCAGGCGTCGGCCTCGTCGAGGTAGGAGGCGACGTTGCGCAGGGTCACGCTCGTCGCCGCTCCGTCGGCAACGGCGACCTCGGCGATGACGAGGCCGGCCGGAGTGTCGAGCCGCACGGTGGTCACCGGCTCGGTGACCGGCACCATGCCGGTCTCGACCAGTACGGTCGCCACCCCCATCGTGCCGTGGCCGCACATCGGCAGGCAGCCGCTGACCTCGATGTACAGCACTCCCACGTCGGCGTCCGGCCGCGTGGGGGGCTGCAGGATCGCGCCGGACATCGCCGAGTGGCCCCGCGGCTCGTACATCAGCAGGGTCCGCAGGTCGTCGGAGTGCTCGAGGAACCACTCGCGACGAGCGAACATCGTGTCGCCCGGGATCACGCCGACGCCGCCGGTGATCACCCGGGTCGCCATGCCCTCGGTGTGGGACTCCACCGAGTGCAGAACGCGGCGAGAGCGCACGGTCGGCTCAGCTCAGTCCGGCTGCGACCGCGGCTTCGGTGAGCTCGCGCACGCAGCGCTCGTCCTCCGGCAGCAGGGGCTGGCGCGGGGCCCGGCACGGGCCGCCGTAGCGACCGACGACGTCCATGGAGAGCTTGATGGCCTGGACGAACTCGGTCAGGAAGTCCCAGCGCAGCAGCGGGTGCAGCTGGCGGTACAGCGGGAGCGCGACGTCCAGGTCGTGTGCCAGCGTCGCCTGGTAGAGCTCGACGCAAACGCGCGGCAGCGCGTTGGGGTACCCAGCCACCCAGCCCTTGGCGCCGGCCAGCCCGACCTCGAGCACCGAGTCGTCGGTGCCGATCAGGATGTCGAGACCCGGCGCGAGCTCGGCGATCTCGTAGCTGCGCCGGGACTCGCCGGTGAACTCCTTGACGGCCACGACGAGCCCCTCGAGGTGCAGCTCGCGGAGCAGCTGCGGGGTGAGGTCGATCTTCGTGTCGATGGGGTTGTTGTAGGCCGAGATGGGCAGGCCGGCCTTGGCGATCTCGCGGAAGTGCTCGACGACCGCACGCTCGTCGCCGCGGTAGGCGTTGGGCGGCAGGGCCATGACCACCTGGGCGCCCGCCTCCGCGGCCGCCTCGGCGAGGGCCCGGGCCTCTCGGGCGCCGTACGCGCCGACGCCCGGCATGACGGTGAAGCCCTCGGGTGCCGCGTCGACGGCGGTGCGGACGACGCGGCCGCGCTCCTCGGGGGTCAGCACCTGGTACTCGCCCAGGGAGCCGTTGGGAGCGACGCCGTCGCAGCCGTTCTCCGCCAGCCAGGCGACGTGCTCGGCGTAGCGGTCGTAGTCGACCTCCCCGGAGGAGGTGAACGGCAGCGCCGTGGCGACGATCACCCCGTGCCATGGCTGTGCGGGGGACGCGGTGGGGGACAACTGGTCAGGCATCGGCACTCCAAGGGCTCAGAAGGTAGTGCAATATTACATTGCACCGAAGGCAGCATCAAGTGCCATCAGCGTCGCGAGTCGTCGTGCCAGTCTGCTCCTGCGAGCCCGGCGCGCACGGGTCCGGATCAGGGGTGGCTGTGGCGTCGAGGGCGGCGAGGGTGCCGAGCCGCACCGGCGCCGCGACCGGCCGCGACGCCACGGCCTCGGGCTGCGCCGGCTCGCCGGTCCAGTAGGCGACGAGCCCGGTGGCGGCGTACCCGCACACGCGCCCCTGGCACCAGCCCATGGCAACGCGGGTGAGGTGCTTGGCCGCCCGGACGTCGGCGCCCGGGTCGGCGGTGACGGCTGCGCGCAGCCGGCTGGCCTTCACCTCCTCGCACCGGCAGACGGTCGTGTCGTCGTCGACGCGCTCAGGCCAGGCCGCCGGTACCGCGTAGACGCGGTGCATGGCCTGCGCGAAGGCCCGCAGGCCGGCCCGTCGGCGGCGCTGGGCTCGGGTGCGATCTGCGCCCGAGTTGGCGGCGGCGCCGCCGCTCGCGCGCACCGCAGCCGCCGCGCCGGCGATCTCACCCTCGACGACCGCGAGCGCCGCTCCGCCGACACCGCACGCCTCCCCGGCGACGAACACGGCGTCCACGCTCGTGGCCTGGTCGTCGTCGACGGTCACGACCAGCGACCCGTCGGCGTCCACGCGCGTCGCGCACCCCAAGGCCAGGGGCAGCTCCAGCTGCGGGGTGAACCCCCAGCCGAGTGCCAGGACGTCCGTCTCGACCGTGCGCTCGCTGCCCGGCACGATCCGGCCGCGCCGGTCGAGTCGAGCCACCGTCACGGCCTCCAGGGCCGAACCGCCGTGGGCGCGGACCACCGTCGAGCGCGTGCGGTAGCGCACGCCGTGGCGCGCGAGCACCGCCGCGTAGCCACCGCCCTCCACCAGCTTGCCGGGCTGGCGCACGAGGGCCCCGACGTGCGGCAGCCACGCTGCGACGCCGGCCGCCTCGTGCACGCCGGCCACCTGCACTCCGGACTGCGCGAGCCCCGCGGCGACGGGCAGCAGGAACGGGCCGGTGCCGGCGACGACGACGCGCTCGCCGGGCACGGTGGCCTGGCCCTTCAGCAGCGCCTGGGCACCGCCGGCGGTCATCACCCCGGGCAGGTCCCATCCCGGGATCGGCAGCTGACGGTCGTAGGCCCCGGGCGCCAGCACGAGCGCGCGCCCACGCAGCACCACCTCGGCCGGCAGGGGCGCGGCACGGTCGACCGCCCGCACCTCCAGGTGCTCGTCGCGGCGGCCCACGGTCCACACGTCGTGCTGCACGCGTACCTGCGCACGGCCCGACAGCTCGTGCCCGGCCAGCGCGTCGCTCAGCGCCGACCACGTTCCCTCGTCGTGATGCAGGCGAGCGGTCCGCGCGGCGAGCGCGGGCGTCGCGGGACGGCGCCAGTACTGGCCGCCCGGGCCCGTGCCGGCGTCGACGAGCAGGACGTCGGCGCCGGCGTCGGCGGCCCGCACCGCCGCCGCGAGCCCGGCCGGCCCGGCACCGACGACCAGGACGTCCCAGACGCGGGGGGGCGGCGTGCGCTCAGACGGCGAGGTGGCCATGGCCCGTCCCTTCCTGGGTCCGTACGTCCATGCCGGCGCGGGCCGGGGTCAGGCACGCCCGCACGTTGGGTCGCCCGTCGACGACGAGCAGACAGTCGAAGCAGATGCCGATACCGCAGAACAGCCCGCGCGGGCGGGCGTCCACCCGGGTCGTCCGCCAGGAGCGCACGCCGTGAGCCAGCAGCGCGGCCGCGATGCTCTGCCCGTCGTCGAAGAGCACCTGCCTGCCGTCGAAGCTGAACGCTGGGGAGTTCACGAGGCCTCCTCGCCGGAGTCGTCGAAGCGTGCCGGGTCGAAGGGCGCCACGTCCACGCTCGGGGGGCGGCCGGTGATCAGCTCGGCGATGAGGGCGCCGGTGGCCGGCGCCAGGCCGATGCCCGCGCCCTCGTGCCCCGCGGCCTGGAGCAGGCCGGGCACGCGCGGGTCCCAGCCGAGCACCGGCAGGTGGTCGGGGCAGTAGGGGCGGAAGCCGTGGTAGACCCGCATGAGCTGGACGTCGGCGAGGCAGGGGAACAGCGCGACGGCCTGGCGAGCCAGCTGGGCGACCACGTCGGGCGACAAGGTGGGGTCGAAGCCGACGCGTTCACGGCTCGCGCCGATGAGCACCGTGCCCCCCGCGGTGCCCTCGACGACGGCGGACGTCTCGAGGCCGGCCGAGCTCGCGGCGACGTTGTCGACGTAGTCGGCCGAGTAGACCTTGTGGCGCACCAACCGGGGGAGGGGCTCGGTGACCAGGACGAAGCCGCGGCGCGGCAGCACCGGCACCTGGGCCCCGAGCCGCCGGGACACCTCGCCGGCCCAGGTTCCGGTGGCGTTCACGACGGCGTCAGCGGGCAGCGGCCCGCGGCTGGTCGCGACGGCCGCGACGTGCCCGTCGGCGTCGCGCTCCAGGCCCTGCACCGTGACGCCGGTGAGCACGTGAGCACCGTGCTCGGTGGCGCGTCGCAGCAGCGCGGTGGCGGCCTGCACCGGCTGCACCTGCAGGTCGCCGGGGTAGTGGACGCCGACCTCGAGCTCGGGAGCCAGGTGCGGCTCCAGCGCACGCAGCTGCGACCCGCGCACGACCTGGGTCTCGACGCCCGCGCCAGCCTGGGCCTCGGCGAAGCGCAGCAGCGAGGCGGCGCCGGCGTCCGACGTCGCGACGACCAGGCCGCCCTTGGCCTCCAGCTCCATCTCGGCACCGCGCGTCGCGCCCAGCTCGCGCCACAGCCGGGCGGACAGCAGGGCGAGGTCCAGCTCCGGGCCGGGGCCCTTGTCTGACACCAGGATGTTGCCCTCGCCGCGGCTCGTCGTCCCGGCGGCGGGCACGGCGCGATCGACGACCGTCACCGACAGGCCGGCCTCGGCGGCGTAGAACGCACAGGCGGCGCCGACGATCCCGGCTCCGATCACGACGACATGGGGCACAGTGCCATTTTACATGGCATGACGGCGGGGCCGGGAGTGGTTCCCGGCCCCGCCGCCCGTTTGGCTCACGTCCTGCGGACGCGGGCCTGCTTCCCCCTGGTCAGAACGACGTCTTGACGCTCACGCCACTGAACGACGACGTCGCGTGCAGCGTGATGTAGACGTAGCCGGACGGCGGGTTGTTCACCGTGATCGTCTCGCTGTTCCCCGAGTTGGTGGAGCTCAGCGTGTAGTTCGACGGCGTGGCCCACGACGACGGGCTGTAGTACAGGTCGGCGTTGCCGGTGCCGCCAGAGCTGGTGATGGTCAGCTTGGCGGTACCTGCCGGCACGTACAGGTACAGGTAGTCCTCGTCACCTGCGGAGGCGCTGCGGTTGCTGCGCACGCAGTTCTGGCCCAGGGCCCGATCGTCGGAGCCGGTGCACTCCGTGGCGGTGCCGCCACCGGAAGTGACGGTGACGCTGCGGCTCGTCGACGCCGTCTTGCCGCCGTCGTCGGTGACGGTGAGCTGGACGGTGTACGTCCCCGCGGCGGCGTACGTCTTCGTCGGGTTGGTCGCCGTCGACGTGCTGCCGTCACCGAAGGTCCACTTGCGCGACGCGATGGTGCCGTCGGAGTCGCTCGAGGAGTCGGTGAAGGACGCGGTGAGGCCGCTGGTGCTGACCGAGAACGACGCCGTCGGCGCCTGGTTGGTCGGCGTGGGCGTGGTCGAGCCGCCACAGCTGCCCGCGGCGCAACCCTGCAGCCACGTGCGGAACTCCGCGTCGTAGCGGGTGCCGATCGTGCTGGTGAGGTACGTGCGCGCCGCGTTCCACTGGCCCGTGCGGTAGTAGCCGAGCACCTTGGCCGTGTCAGCCCAGTGCTGGGTGATCATGAACCGGCTGGCCAGGTAGCCCCAGTTGTAGATGCGGGTCTGGTCGGCCGTGTAGTCGGTGTCGAAGAGCTGGCGCAGGGTGTAGGTCTGGTAGCCGGCCTGCGTCAGAGCGTCGGTGTAGGTGACGTTGCGGTAGGAGTAGCTCACGTACTCCGCGAAGCCCTCGATCCACCAGATGGTGGGCGTGGTCACGCCCGCGTTGAAGTCGCCGTACATGTCGTAGCGACCGTCGAGGTAGTGGGTGTACTCGTGGTTGAGGTTCCAGATCTGGAACGTCGGACGCACCCACTCCGCCTCGTAGGCGATGAAGCGCGGCTGGTTGCCGGACGCCGCCGGGTCGCCCTCGAGGTACATGCCGCCGTTGTTGGTGTCGATGCCGTACATCGCACCCGCGTACGTCTGGTAGTCGGTGCTGGAGTTGAAGACCACGACCTCGATCGTCGAGTTGTAGTCGTTCGCGACCGGCCCGGAGTCCTTGACGATGCTGTGGAAGTAGGCGTCCTGGTTCAGCAGGCTCGAGCAGCTGCTCGACAGCTGGCTGGCCGTCATGTCCTGAGCGAGGATGCGGATGCTCGAGCTGCACGTGTAGTTGGACGTGAGCACGCTGCTCGCCAGTCGGCTGGAGAGGTTGCACGTGTTGTAGTACGAGCAGTTCGCCTTGTCGTACTGGTCGGTCATCTCGGCCGAACCCACCCACAGCGGCGCCGTCGGGCCGGTCATCTGCGACTGGTTGAGCAGGCCAGCGACCTTCGGCCGCACGGTCGACTGCATCGCCGAGTGCTGGAGGAACCGGCCCAGCTCGCGGCCCGCGTTGCTGGTCAGGTAGCTCTGGCTGCCGCCCAGCAGGTTGAGGTGCTGGCTGGCGAAGTTGTACAGCGTGTCCAGCACGCTCGGGTCGGACTGCACCGCGCTCACGAACGCCGGCACCTGGTGACCGCGGAAGAGCACCGTGTAGGTGTTGTTGACCGCGTTCAACATCCACCAGGAGCTGTCGTAGCTGCTGTTGTAGCCGTTCAGCAGGCGCTTGACGACGTAGAGGTAGCGGGCGTTCTCCTCAGCGCTGTCGATGAGGGTCACCGCCTCCGCCAGGGTCTCGCCGTTGGCGTCGGTGACGTCCTGGGAGTGCGCGCTGGCGAAGAAGCGGTCGAGCGCCGCCTCGATGGCCGTCTTCAGCGACGTGCCGTAGGTGCCGACCGTCGTCGGGTCGTAGTAGTGCACGTAGTAGCCGGCGCGCAGGAACAGCACCAGCTGCGGGGCGCCGGTGGAGGCGTCACCCGGGTAGTTGACCGACACGTCGCGCAGCGCGTACGCGATCGTGACCATCTGGGACTCGTTGAAGATGCTGCGCGCGGTCGAGCCGGAGACGCTGAACAGCGTGTTCACGCAGTCCGTGGTGCTGGACTTCACCTGGGTGACGAGCGCCGAACCGGTGCGCGACGCGAAGTCCGACGGCGAGCACGTCCCGACGGCCGTCTGGCTGCTCTGCCGCTGGGCGCTCTGACGCTGCGCCTTCATCGACGGGCGGCTGATCGTCGCCGGGCGGGTCTGGTCAGCGCGAGCCCGCAGGCGGTGCCGGTCTGCTGACAGCGGCGGGGTCAGTGCAGTGTCTGGGTGCTGGGTGCGCTCGGCGACTTCCTGCGCTGGATCCTCCTGACCGGTGACGAACGCCGGCGCGGGCTTCGTCGAGTGCGTGCGCTGAGCGCCGCCGGACGATGCCGGTGCGGCGGCGGCGTTGACGGCGCCGACGGCTCCGGTGAGCAGTGCGGCGCAGACCAGTGGCGCGGCGATGCGCGCGCCGATGCGTGGCCGCCTCATGCGACCACACCTGTGGGCTGTACCGGGTTCACTGAAGACATGCCTTCTCCCTGGCTGACAGTGACTGGCGGACCCTCAGCCCCTAGCCCGTCGTCTGACGGCGGGGTGGTCCGACCGCGCTGTAACATTTCACATGTCACGTTGGTGCTCAATGCCCTGGACGAAGACTTTGGGTGCTCTTGCCCTTTTCTTTACGTTCGCCGGTATCGCCTGCGGTCCGGCCGCCCTCCCGAGCCACGCTGGGCCCGGGAAAGGGCGCAGGGCGGGCGCTCGCGCAACGCCCGCCCTGCTGTGTCGCCGCGCCCCTAGGCGGCGACAGTCCGTGAGTCCCCCTACTTGACGTAGAGGTCGGCGTAGGCCCAGGAGCCGTACGGCGACCACACGTAGATCTTGCCGCCGTCACCGTGGGCGGCTCCCACCTTCGAACCGGCCAGGCGCTGGATCCGAGTGAGCAGCGTCGGCATGACCCACGCCTGGGCCATGGCCTCCTTGTTGAGCTCCTTCCACATCTCGGCCTGCTTGGCCCGATCGGTCTCGGCCTTGGCCGCCTTGACCTTCTCGTTGAACGCCTTGTCGTCGGCCCGCGACAGGTTGAACCCACCGCTGGACGTGAACAGCTCGGGGATGACGGTCGAGGCGTTCAGCCAGTCCGGGCCCCAGCCGGCCCGGGCCAGCTCGTGCTCCTTGGCCGGGTCGAGCACCGTGGAGTAGAACTGCCCGGTCTCGATGGGGTTCAGCTTGACCTTGATCCCCGCTCGCGACAACGACTTCTGCAGCGACGCGGCCTGCTTGTCGGTGTCCGGCGTCTTGCCGTAGTCGAAGGTCAGCACGGGCATGGGCTGACCCGACTCGGCGATGAGCTTCTTGGCGAGCTCGGGGTTTCCGGTGTCGGGCACCTTGTCGCCGAGCATGGTGTCCCAGAGCCCGCTGGCGGCGTAGTCGGCGCTGAGGTTGGGCTTGATGATCCCGTCGGCGAGGTCGCCGGCGAACGCGCCGCCCGCGATGGTGCGGATCGACGCGCGGTCGGCGGCGGCCAGGATCGCCTGCCGGTGCTTGAGGTTGGGCACCTTCTGGGTGTTGATCGCGATGTACCGCACGTACGGGTCGAGGGCGTCGACGCGGCGCTTCTCGAACCTCGGGTCGTTGAAGACGGCAGTGAGCGACGCGGTGTCCAGGCCCTCGCGCATGATGGCGGTCTGGTCGGGGCCGGCGTCGACCTGCATGCGCTGGCCGATGACGGACTGCGCGAGACCGAACTTCATGACGACCTTGTCGGGGTAGGCCGGCCGGTAGGAGTCGGTCGAGGCGCTCCAGCTCGGGTTGCGCTCGAGGACGAGCTGCTGGCCCTTGGTGTACTCCACCACCTTGTAGGGGCCGTCGGAGACGATCTTGTCGTCGTACTTCTCGCCGGTGTCCTTGGCCTTCGGCACCGCGCCGAACGCGGGGAGCGTCACCGTGTAGTTGAAGTCGCCGGCCGGTTGGTTCAGGTGGAAGGTGATGGTCTTGCCGTCCGACGAGCACTGGACGGCCTGGTCGAAGGCCGCGGTGTCGTTGTTCTTGGTCTCGTACGGGCCCTTGTAGGTCGGGTTGCCGTCCTTGTCCTT